>JADCJJ010000517.1 GCA_020247085.1 Myxococcaceae bacterium
AGCAGTTTCTGCTGGCGTTCGAACTTCTCACCGCGCCCAGGGCCTCGGAAGGTCCTGCGCTATCCAGCCAGTCATCCGCGGACACGATGGCTGCGGCCTCTTCTTCAACGGGCTGCTAGGCTTTGCGTCGCTCACACGAGTCCCACGTGCCCCGCCCATGACTTCTCTCGCCCTCGTCCCGCTGTTGCTCCTCGCCGCCGATGAACCCGCCTGGGAACAGGCCGCCAACACCGACGGCGTGCGCGTCTTCGCCCGAAAGCGCGGAGACGGTGACGTGCGCGAGATGAAGGCGCAGGGCCTCATCGACGCGCCGCCCGTCGAGGTGTGGAAGGCCGTGCGCGACTACGACAACTACCCGAAGACGATGCCCTACGTCGAAGGCGGCAAGGTGCTCTCGCGCGAGGGCGGTGACAAGGGTGACAAGGTGACGCTGCTGTACTCGCTCATCAACACGCCGCTCGTCGACCGCCGCGACTACATCATTCGCCTCGTCGACGAGACCGACTGGAAGAACCCCGCGACGCTGAAGGTCACCTGGACGGTGGTGAACGACATGGACGAGAAGGTGCCGGTCCCGAAGGACGTCGTCCGCGTGCGCGTCAACGAGGGCTACTGGCTGCTCGAGCCCCGCGAGGACGGGAAAAAGACGTTCGCGACGTACTACGTGTACACGAGCCCCGGCGGCGCGATTCCGAACTTCATCATCAACAAGGCCAACAGCATGGCCGTGCCGGCCGTCTTCAACGCCATCAAGAAGACGTGCGGAAAGAAGTGAGAGGCGGCCCGTGGACCCGACGGCTGGAGCTGGAATGCACCCCAACGCCGCGCTGATTCGCGGGTTCTACGACGCCTTCGCCGCGCGGAACGCCGAGGGCATGGCCGCGTGCTACGCCTTGAACGTGCACTTCGCCGACCCGGCCTTCCCGGACCTGCGCGGGGCCGACGCCGGCGACATGTGGCGCATGCTGTGCGAAGCCGGCAAGGACCTGCGCGTCGAGGCCTCTGACATCGACGCCGATGACACGAGCGGCCGGGCGCGCTGGGTGGCGCGCTACACCTTCAGCGCCACCGGGCGGCCGGTCGTCAACGACGTTCGCGCGAGCTTCCGCTTCGAGCAGGGGAAAATCGTCGAGCACCGCGACGTCTTCGACTTCCCCCGGTGGGCGCGCCAGGCGCTCGGGCTTCCCGGCCTCGCCCTCGGCTGGACAGGGTGGATGCAGCGCCAGGTGCAGGCCCGCGCGGCGAAGGGGCTGCGGTCGTTCCAGAAGCGCCGCGGCTGACGGCGTGAGGGCGGCCGGCTCCCATCACGGTTCACCAGGGCGCGGGCTCAGGGCCTGGCGCCGTGAAGCGACGCAAGACCGTGGTGTCCGCGCGATGGGCTCCCGTGCACCGCCGGCCCTCTCCGAGACGAGCGCTGCGTGCCAGGCCCGACGTGCAGCGCCTCGGCCCTGGCTGACGGGCACCATCCAGGCTGCCGCAGAACGCTCCGCCTGACGGAGCCCGCGCGGCCTGACGGTGGCAGCGCGCCCAACCAGGCACCCCGTAGCCCGTCTGAGACCGTGCCGCTTGCCGGGAGACCGCGCTGCGGAGAGGGCAGGCATGCCCAGCACGAGGCAGCCTGTCCCAGAGCGCGCGGCGGTCGCCTCAGCCCAGCGTCAGGGTGATGGTCTCGGTGCCGAGCTGCAGGTCCATGTCTCGGTCGATGACCACCCGCTGCACCTTGCGCCCGTCCGAGAACATGCCGTTCGACGAGCCGAGATCCTCGATGACCCAGGAGCGCCCGTCCTGCGTGATGGCACAGTGCTCCCGAGACACCTTGGCGGACTGCACCACGAAGGCGCAGGTGTTGCCTCGCCCGATGGTGAAGCGCCCGTCTTCGTCGAGCGCCACGGGCACGGTGTGCCCGCTGTACGAGATGCTCAGGGGCGGCGGCTCGTTGCGCGGCGGCGGGCGCTTGGTGCCGCCTCCCTGCCCCGGGCGGGCAGGGCGCGCGGGAGGCGGAGACGGCTCCGGCTCCGGCTCCGGTTCGGGCTCTGGTTCCGGCTCGGCGACCGCGCCGCCTCCAGCGAGGCGCACGTAGATGCCGAGGACGTGGTTGATCAACGCATCTCGCTCGGTGCCGAGGCGCACCGCGATGTCGTCGATGGCTTGGAGCGTGGACTCGTCGATGACCGGCCGTGACACGAGGCGTAGTTTGCGTCCAAACCCGGGGAAGATCCACGAATCGATGCGCCGGCCCGCGCGTCGCCCCCCGGTGACGGCCCCACCCCCGACGCCCTTTACAGCGCGCCCAAAGGTCTTCGAAGGTGACGCCCATGACCGCCCGCTGGCTCGCTCTGGCCCTGCTCCCCGCGCTGCTCTGCTGTGAGGGCGGGGGGCCCCGGGCGCCGAGGTCCGCCGGCCGCGCGGCGCTCGAGGCAGGCTTCGAGGCGGCGGCGCGCGAGTACCAGGTGCCGGTCGAGCTCCTCAAGGGCATCGCCTGGGTCGAGACGCGGGTGTCCGTCTCGGCCAACCTCGAGTCCGCGTCGGGCGGGCTGGGGGTGATGCAGCTGCCGGAGCGCCAAGACTGGGCGCTCCAGACGCGGGCGACGGCGCTGACGGGCGCGACGCGGGGGCAGCTCGCGGTGGACCCGGTGGCCAACGTGCGGGGGGCCGCGGCGGTGCTTCGCGAGCTCTTCGACCGCACGCAGCGCGACGACCCCTCGCTCGACGCCCGCGCCGCCGCCGACTGGTTCCGGGCCGTCGCGCTCTACCCCGGCTTCGAGTCGGCCAGCGTCGCGCACGAGTGGGCCGGCGACGTCTACCGCGCCATCGCCCGGGGCTTTGTGGCGCCGCAGCGCGACGGCCTCGTCGTCCAGGCTCCGACGTGGACCGGCTGGGAGCGCCACGCGCCGGCGGCCCAGGCGCGCCGCGACGCGCTCGGCGACTACCCGGGCCGCGCCACCTACGTGCAGTCGCCGCACTACTCGAGCGGCCGCTCGACCTACGAGTTCGTCGTCATCCACACAATGCAGGGCAGCTACGCCGGCTCGCGCTCGTGGTTCCTCAACCCCAGCTCCAACGTCTCGGCGCACTACCTGGTGCGCTCGAGCGACGGCGAGGTGACCCAGATGGTGGCCCACGGCGACACCGCGTGGCACGCCCAGTGTTACAACGGGCGCAGCATCGGCATCGAGCACGAGGGCTTCGTGCAGGACCCGGCGCGCTGGTACACCGACGCGATGTACGTCGAATCGGCGAAGCTGACCCGCTACATCGCCGACCGCCACGGCATCCCCAAAGACCGGACCCACATCATCGGCCACGTCGACGTGGCGCCGGGCTGCAACACGAACCGGCACTCGGACCCGGGCAGCGGCTGGAACTGGACGCGCTACATGAGCCTCGTGCTCGGGTCGGCGCCGATGCCCGGCAGCGGCACCCTCACCGGCCTCATCTTCCAGGGCGGCAACTCGGCCAACCGCGTCGCTGGCGCCGTCGTCACCGTCGGGAGCCAGAGCGTCACCACCGGCGCCGACGGCCTGTACCAGTTCACCCTCGCGCCCGGCGCCTACACGGCCACGGTGACGAAGGCGGGCTTCGGCTCCAACAGCGTCACCCGCACGGTGTCGGCTGGCGCGCAGGCCTGGGGCTCGATGGAGGTGAACCCCGTGGTGTCTGCCGCCGGCACGCTGCGCGGGAAGGTGTACGTCTTCGACGCGGCCAACCCGGCGAACGTGTCGCAGGGGGTGGCCGGCGCGACGGTGGTGGTCAACGGCCAGACGGTGACGGCCGACGGCAGCGGCAACTGGCTCGTCAGCCTGCCCCCCGGCACCTACACGGCGACGGCTGCGGCGACCGGCTACCAGTCGGCGATGGTGACGCGCACCGTGACGAGCGGGCAGACGGTGTGGGGCTCCATCGGCCTGACGGCGACGGCGATGCCCGACCGCCAGGCACCCGAGGTGACGTTCACCTCGCCCGCGCCAGGCGCGATGCTCGACGTGGCGATGGTGACGGTGGCCGGCACGGCGAGCGACGACCGCGGCCCCGTCGCCGAGGTGCGCCTGGCGCTCAACGCTGGCGCCGGGCTGGCCGTGCCGGTGACGGGCGGGCGGTTCACCGCCGACGTCCTCTTGAAGCCCGGCACCAACACCCTCGTGGCCAGCGCCACGGACGCGGCCGGCAACGAGGGCGCGGGGCGCGTGACGGCCTCGTTCCTCGCGGGCCTGCGCGGCACGGTGTCGCGCGCCGGCGATGGCGCCGTGCCCATCGGGGGGGCGACCCTCGAGCTGCGCGAGCCCGGCACCGGCGCCGTCGTGTCCACCGCGATGAGCGGCAACGACGGCACGTACGCCCTGGCCGTGGGCACGGTGCCGGCGGACTACCTCGTGGTGACGAAGGCCCCTGGCTTCCGGCCGGCGAGCGAGACCGTCTCGGTGCCCGAGGACCGCCGGCTCACCTTCGACGTCGCGCTGACGCCCGGCGAGGAGCAGCCCACCGAGGCCTCGGTGCGCTTCGTCGAGCCGATGGACGGCGCCGAGGTGCTGACGGACACGGTGACGGTGTACGGGCAGGTGTCGGGCTTCGACGTGGCTGGCGTGACGGTGAACGGCCAGCCGGCCGAGCTCGTCGGCGCCGGCGGCTTCTCGGCGACGGTGCCCCTCACCCCCGGCGAGAACGCCATCACCGCCACGGCGACGGGCATCGGCGGGGAGTCGGCGACGGGGCGCCTGACGGTGCGCTACGCGAAGGCGTCAGGCGCGGCAGGGCCGGGCGGCGCGTCGATGGACGTGGTGGGCGGCTGTGGCTGCCAGGGCGCGGGCGCGGCGTGGCCCCTCGCGGTGCTGGTGACGCTGGCCCTGGGGCGGCGCCGCAGGGGGTAGAGGCGCGCCGCCGCGGCCGTCTTCGCCCGCTCGTCGAGAACGCTCCGACCCGCCGGGCCTGCCGCGGCGCGTCTCGGCGTGAGGCCTGGCCCGCGCGTGGGTGCACGGGCCAGCGCAGGCGTGCAGCACGCCCTGTGCAGCGCGCTGCGCGCTTCGCGGGGCATCGCCGGTGCCGTGCCTGGCGCGGGCCGTGTACCGTCCCCGCACGCGTGACGAGCCCGGGCCGGTCCATCAAGCAGCTCCGGCCGTCGGGCCCCTTCGACGTCATCGTCGTCGGCTCTGGCATCGGCGGGTTGGTGGCCGCCAACGCGCTCGCCCGACACGGCCGAAAGCGCGTGCTGGTGCTGGAGCGGCACTTCCGCCTCGGCGGCTTCTCGCACGTCTTCAGCCGCCCCGGCTTCGAGTGGGACGTGGGCGTGCACTCCGTCGGCGGCGTGGGCCCCCGGGGGCTGCTCCGCGGGCTCTTCGACTCCCTCACCGACGGCGCGCGCGCCTGGGCGCCGCTGCCCGACGTGTACGACGCCATCGAGCTCGGCGGGCGTCGCTTCGAGCTCGAGCGAGGCGCCCGCGCCTTCGTCGACCGCCTGGCCGCGTGCTTCCCAGGCGAGCGCCCGGCGCTCACCCGGTACCTCGAGCTCGTCGTCGCCACCGCGCGGTGCAACCAGCTGCGGTGGCTGACGCGGCCCGCGCCGCCGCCGCCCGCCGCGCGTACCCGGTGGAGTTCGCCCTCGAGGGCACGGTGGCCTTCGCGTCGAACGGGCGCGCTGGCTGCGTCAGCGGGTCGCGCACCCGCCGGGCGCTCTCGTTCCTCTTCGAAGACGGGGCGACGCGCCCCCTGCCCCTCGACGAGGTGGTGGCGGCGGCAGCGTGGCGCGTGGAGCGATAGGAGGCGCGGCTCCGGCGGTGGGTCATCGCCGAGGCCCTGAACCTGGGAGGCCGCGATGCTGGACGCGAATGAGCGCAGGCTGCTGCTCGGCAACGCGCTGGTGCACGGGGGGCTGGCGCGCATGGGGCGCGACGGGCTGTCGGCCGCCGAGGCCGAGGTGAGGCACCGGCTGACGCGGCAGGTGTTCGACGAGGGCCTGCTGGCCGTCGAGCGCGCTCTCAACGAGACGCTGGCCCGGCTGCCGGCGAGCGCGATGGCCACGCTGTTCGCCGAGGCGCACGAGTTCGAGGTCAAGCAGCTGCGAGACTTCTTCGCGCCCATCTTGAGCCAGCTCGAGGCCGAGCTGCCGCCCGGGGTGGCCGACGCCGCGCTCCTGCGCGCCTGGCAGTGGGAGCGAGGTGGTGTCGCACCGGCGCTTCGTGGCGAGCGGCGGGCGCGACTTCGACGCCTACCTGCAGAAGCCGCTCTTCCTCAGGCCCGGCCTCGAGGCGCGGCCCCTGTGGAGCCTTGAGCACCAGGTGTGCCACACGGGGCGCGCGCTGCGCGTGGCGCTGATGATGAATGTCTTGCAGCCCGGGCTCGACGCGCGGCGCTCCAGCGTCGACGCGATGTCGCTGTCGAACCCGGTGCGCTCCGCGGAGGACGAGGAGGACGCGCGGGCGCGGGCGTCACTGCCTGCCGACTGGTCACGGCGCTGAGGGCGCGGGCCGCGGTCACCCACCCATGCGCCAGCTCAGCAACGGGCGCATGACGGCGTAGGCCAGCGGCTGCGCCCACCTCGGGACGAAGGGCAGGGCCTGGCCCATCCACTTCGTGCGGTCCCAGGACTCGGCCTGGGCGCTGATGCGGCCCTGGGCGTCGAAGGTGAGCGTCGAGGTGACCTCGTTGCGCACCTTGCGGCCGAACATCTCGTAGTCGACGACCCACCTCGCCGAGACTTGCGAGCCGCGGGCCTCGCCGACCTCGACGTGGAACGTCTCGAAGCGCGGAGCGCTCCGCCACATCGTCATGACGCTGTCCCGCTTCGAGAGGGTGAACATGTCATCCTTGAACGTCACGTCGGGCCGGTAGAGGGCTTCGACGGCCGCGTGGTCGCCGCGGCCGAAGGCCTCGAAGAAGCGCTCGGCGGCGGCGCGGTTGCGGGCCTCGGGGCCGTCGGTGGGGGGCGCCGTGGGTGCGGCCTCTCTGGTGCGCGCGTCGGGCCGCCAGCCCGCCTGGGCGGTCGCAGGCGCGGCGCTGGCGGGGGCCGACGGGGTCGTGGTCTCCTGCCGCGCGACGGGGGGCATGGTTCGCTGTACCTTCATCGGCGTGGCGCTCCGGGCTCGAGGGGTTCTTGAAAACAGCAGTGTTTCTAAAGCAGCAAGACCGCCGGTGCGTCAAGCGGCCCGGGCGTCTCAACGGGCGCGCATCACCCGGGCGATGGCCACGCTGGTCGGGCAGCAGGGGTGGGCCGTCACGTCCATCGCGCAGGTCATCGAGCGGGCGGGGGTGTCGAGGAAGACGTTCTACGAGTACTTCCCCGACAAGCTCGCCTGCTTCCTCGAGGCGTATCGCGAGGTGACGGAGCCGCTCGTGGCCCGGCTCTCCCGGGCGGAGGGGGGCGGCGCCCGGCGCACGCGCACGCAGGTGCTCGGCTACCTCGAGGCCATCTCGCAGGACCCGGTGGTGGCGCGGGCCTGCATCGTCGAGGTGCTCCATGCCGGCCCAGCGGCGCTGCTGGCGCGCGACGAGGTGAACCGCCGCTTCGCCGACCTCGTCTTTGGCCACCGCTCGAAGGACCCGCTGGTACGAAGGGCGCTCATCGGCGGGGTGAACGACGTGGTCACCACCGAGCTGCTGGCGGGGCGCACGGACGTGCGGCGCCTCGGCCCGTCGTTGCTCGCGTTCGCGAGGCGGTGAGGTGCGCCGGCCGGGCGGCGGGCGACGGCGGGCGTCACCCGACATCGTCCAGGGGGCCCTCGTCGTCACCGGGCGGCGCCGCGACGACGATGCGCAGCGCCCGGTACGGCGGTGGAGCGCCGTGCGGGGCCTGCACGCTGACGCGCTCGGGGAGCCCATCGGGGTGGGTCACCGTCACGGCGCGCTCCCAGTACACCGCGGTCTCGCCGAGGTAGCGGGCGGCGTCCATCACCCGGGCGTCGGCCAGGGCCGCCTCGTCGAGCACCACGAGCGGCGCCCCCGGCGCGTCTTCCCAGGCCTTCGTGGCGGCCACCTCGTCCCACGCGACGGGCGGCTCGGTCTCGTGCCCCAGCAGTACCAGCGCGAGCGGTGCGTCGTCGTCCGCCGACGACTCGAGGTGCGCGCTGAAGAGGCCCGAGGCGACGGGGACGAAGGCGAGCCCGGCGTCGGCGGCCGGGTGGCGGTCGACGCGTGGGCCGATGACGGCGCGCCCGGTGAGCTCGAGGCGGCCAAGGGGTGCGAGGCCGGGCAGCTCGCGCACGCCGTGGGTCGTCCCGTGGCCCGGCCACGGCGACTCCTGGGGCGCTGGGTCGCTGGCCGTCGCGATGGGGTGGCCTGCGCGAAGCGACGCCCGCAGCTCGTCCTCCGGCTGGCGCAGGACCAGCGCCAGCTCGGGCAGGAGCAGCTGTTCGAGCTGGTCGAGCCGCTTGCGCTCACCGAAGGACGGCGCCCATGACTGGGCGTAGCCCGCGCGCAGCACCGCCACGCGCTCGGCGTCGGGCCCGCGTGAAGCGGCCTTGAGGTGGGTGATGAGGCGCTCGAGCCGGTGTCGCGCGTCGCGGGGCGCGGGGGTGCTCAGCTCGGCGAGTCGCTGCTCCGCCTCGGCCCGGGTCAGCAGGGGTCGAGTGAGCGTCGCGACCTCGCCTCGGGGCACCTCGAGCCGCGCGAAGGCCGTCTCGAGCACCGCCACGTCACCGGGGCCCGGCTCGACGCGGCACAGCCCAGCCACCGGGCCCGGCGCGGTGAGCACCCGCCAGCCATCATCGAGCGGTGCCTGTGGGTGCTGGTCGACGGCGCTGCGTGCCTCTCGGAAGCCCATGGCGGCGAGCCTAGCAGGGCGGGGGGGGCGGTGGCGTGTCGTCGTGTCGTCGCGCCGGCGCCGGCGGCAGGGCTGGGGCGTGTACGCGCGCTCAGGGGCCGCCGTCGTGCGCGCCGCCGTCTGGCAGGACGACCGGCGCTGGCGTGAAGGGCGGTGGGTCGAACGCGCCCGTGCGGCGCCCGGTGAAGCCCGACTCGAGCGTCAGGATGGCGCCCACCAGGACGGGGCCGAAGGCGCAGCCGCCTGCCCAGGCGAGCGACACCGTGCCGTCGTCGATGCCGTCGATGGCCGCGTTCGGTGGAGCGACGCGCCGGGTGACGGCGGTCGCCGTGCAGACGACGCCACCGGCGGGAGCTCGCGCGCCTCCGTCGGGGACCAGGCCCGCGTCGGTGGCCCCCGCGTCCCGGGTTCCTCCGTCGAGCGCGCAGGGCGCGTTCTGGGGGGTGCGGCCCTCGAGCGAGGTCTCGAAGCGCTCGCCGACGCGCGTGAAGCGGCCCTGCGCCGATGACACCGAGAGCGCGAGGCACGCGTCGGTGGCGCCGCCCTCGAGGCCCAGTCCGAGGATGAACCGGTCGTCCTGGTCATGGTCGACGAGCCCGCTCAGTGACGCCGCGCGCTGTCCCGCTGGGAGCGACCGGGTCGTGCCGTTCACCACCGTGAGTTGCTGCAGGGCGAGCCGGTTCTGCGAGAGGTTGGGTTGCGTGATGGCGACCGCTGGCCAGAAGGCCTCGCTGGGGCACTTCACGTCGGCCCGAGCGCAGAACGCCGACAGGTCGAGCCGCACGGGTTGCCCGTTCACCGAGCCGAAGTCGACGACGCCCCCGAAGCCGCGCTGCGTCACCTCGCGCACGGCCCCGCCGACGTCGAGCCGGAGCGTCACCCGGTCGTCGTACGTGAGCTCGTAGTTGCCGCTGACGTCGCGGGCGTCTCGCTGGCCGGGCCCCAGGGCGCCGCCACCGCCGCCGCACGAGCAGAAGATGAGGGCGACGAGCAGGCGCCCGGGGCGCGGCGATGGGCGGGTGGGCGCGGCCGGGCGCGCCGGCGTGAGGCAAAGCAGGTGCATGGACCCGTCTTGACACCGCGGGTCGCCGGAAAACGAAAAGCCACCACTGGCGAGCGCTGCTCCGCTGGTGTCAACGCGCCGGAACTCGACGAACATCGAGCGCGTGACCGACGCCGCGCCCCGCCTCGCGACCCCAGCCGACAACGCCGCGCTGCTCGACCTCTTCGGCGCCGTCCCGATGCATGGCGCGCTCGCGCTGGCGACCCGGCGAGACCCCGACTTCTTCGCGCTCTACCGCATGCAGCGCGTCGAGCCCTTCGTGTACGTCGCCGATGGCGAGGGCGGGCTCAAGGGCATGTGCGCGGCGCTGCTGCGCGACGGCTGGCTCGACGGCGCACCGGCGAGGGTGGGCTACCTGGGCGACCTGCGGGTGCGCTTCGACCGCTCCCGGGCGTTCGCGCGCTTCTTCGGCGAGTACTTCGAGGACCTGTGCCGGCGCACCGCCTGCACCCGGTACTACACGTCGATTCTCGCCTCGAACCAGGCGGCGCTGCGGGCGCTGACCCGTAAGCGCTCCGAGCGAACCCGCCAGCCGCACTACGAGCTGCTGCGGCCCTTCACCACCGTCTCCATTCAGCTCACCTTCCGGCCCCGGCGGACGACCGACGTCCGCGTCGTCTCGGCGCGCCCGGACGACGTGCCGGCCATCGTCGCGCGGCTCGACGCCGACCACCGCCACAGGGCCTTCGGCTACCGGTTCGACGAGGGCGAGTTCGAGCACCGGCTGGTGCACTGGCCCGGGTTCGACCTCGACTCGACGCTGGTGGCGAAGGACGCCGGAGGACACGTGGTGGGCGTCGCCTCGGTGTGGAACCCGCAGCCGGTGAAGCGCTTCGAGGTGCGCGCCTATAATGGCTCGATGCGCTGGGTGAAGCGCGGGTACGACGTGGCCGCGACGGTGATGGGGTGGCCGAGGCTGCCCGACGCCGGGCAGGAGTTCCGCTCCGCTGCTCTCACCAACCTGTCGGTCAAGGACGACGACGTGCGCGTGGTGCGGGCGCTGCTCGAGGCCGCCTACCAGCGCCTTCACGGCACCGGCCTGCACTTCTTCTCGCTCGACCTCGGCCACGAGGACCCATGGTGGCCGGCGCTCCGGGGCTTCGTCACGCAGAGGCTCGACTTCGCCCTCTATGCCGTGACCCCGCACGGGGCCCCGCGCACCGAGTGGCCGAAGGGCCGCACGGGCTTCGAGGTGGCGCTCGCCTGACGGCCCCGGGCGGGGCGCCCCCGCCGCGCGTCCTGAGCGCCCGGCCGCTGGAAGGCATCATTGACATGACGTAAGGGGAACACGTCATGGTCGCGGGCGCCAACCGGGTGCGGGAGTTGCGTGAGGCGCGGGGGCTCTCGCAGCTCGAGCTCGCGGCGCGGAGCCGCCTCTCCCGCCAGAGCCTCGGCGCCATCGAGGCGGGGCGCGCCACGCCGGCGGTAGACGTGGCGCTGCGCCTCGCGGCGGTGCTCGAGGCGCCGGTCGAGGCCCTCTTCTCGGCGCCCGAGGAGCCGCCGCTCGAGGTCGACCTGCCGTCACCCCGGGCTGGCCCGCGGGTTACCCTGGCGCACATCGGCGACCGGTGGGTCGCCCTGCCGCTGTCGGGTGACGAGGCGCGGCAGCCGGCCGACGGGCTGCTGGGGCCGGTGCGCGGGCGCCGGGCGAGCGCGCAGCTGCTGCGGGCGCGCTCGGAGCTGCGCGACACCATCGTGCTCGCCGGCTGCGCGACGGGGCTGTCGCTGCTGTGCCAGCGCCTCAACCTCGGCCACGGGCCCGGCCGCTTCCGCTGGGTGCCCTGCTCGAGCGCGGCGGCCCTCAGGGCCCTCTCGGGGGGCTTCGCTCACGTGGCCGGCGTGCATGACGAGGTCGTGGCCGCGGCGCACGGGCGTTCGTCTGGCCGGGCGGTGGTGACGCTCGCGCGTTGGGAGGCGGGGTTGCTCACGCGCCACGCCGACGCGGGGCGGCTCGGTGACGTCGCCGCCCTCGCGGCGCCTGGCGTCAGGCTGGTGCTGCGCGAGGCGGGCGCCGGCGCGCGGCGGCTGCTCGAGCGACACGCGCGGGCCGCGGGGGTGCCGCTGACGCGGCGGCTGCCGACCCCGCTCGTCGAGTCGGGACACCTCGAGGTCGCTCGCGCCATCGCGACGGGCGCCGCCGACGCCGGCGTGGCCACGCGCGACGCCGCGCTCGCGTTCGGGCTGCGCTTCGTGCCGCTCGCCGAGGAGCGCTTCGACCTGGTGCTCCCGTCGGCGCTGCTCGACGACGCGCGCCTCGCCCGGCTCTTCGAGGGGCTGTCGTCGAGGGCCATGCGCGCCGACCTCGCCGCGCTCGGCTACGACGTGCGAGAGACGGGGCGACGGGACGAAGGGGCGACGCGCCGTGGGTGACGTGGAGCGCGCGGAGGCGAGCGCCTGTACCGGGCGATGGGGCTGTCGCTCGGACGCCAGGGTCGTCGGCGGCAGGCCGCCGCGGGTGACGGACGGCGGGCGCGTGCGCCGAGGCCTCGCGCGGCCGCTGCTCGCCCTGGCGCTCCTCTCGTGCGGGCTCGCGCGGGCCCAGCCAGCCGAGCGGCCGTTTCGCGCCTTCGAGCGGGTGGGCGTGCCGTGGCTGCGGTTCGGCCTCGAGCACCGCGCCCGCGTCGAGCACCTGGCCAACGACTTCCGTCACGAGAGAGACTCGACGGGCCTCTTGCTGCGCACGCTGGTGTCGGCCGAGGTGCGCGTCGCGGCGGTGGTGGGCGGCGCCGAGCTGCAGGACGCGCGGGGCTGGTTCTCGGCCGACACGCCGCTCAACACCACCCTCGTCAACCCGCTCGAGCCGTTGCAGGCGTACGTCGGGCTCCGGTTGCGAGGCGTCGTCGAGGCCGACGACGCGCTCTCGGTTTCGGTGGGCCGATTGACCCTCGACGTGGGCAGCCGGCGGCTCGTCGCCCGCAACGAGTTCCGCAACACCATCAATGGCTTCACCGGCCTCGACGCGCAGTGGGCGAGCGGCCGGGCCGACGTCGTTCGCGCCTTCGTCGCGGCGCCGGTGACGCGGCGGCCTGCCGCGAGCGCCGACCTGGCGAGCGCCCGGGTCGAGCTCGACCGCGAGAACGTCGACGCGCTGGTGTGGGGCGTGTTCGCTCAGAGCCGGCCGCTGCGGGGGCGGGTGCAGCTCGACGCTGCGTTGCTGGGCCTGCACGAGCGCGACGGCGAGGTCGCGTCGGCCAACCGGCAGCTGGTGACGCAGACGCTGCGGGTGCTCCGGGGACCAGTCCCGGGTGAACTCGACTTCCAGCTCGAGGTCATGGCGCAGCTGGGGCGCTCCTGTGCCAGCGCGGCGCCCGCCGACGTCACGACGCTGCTGCACGCCGCGCTGGGAGCCCACGCCGAGGTCGGCCTTCGCCTCGCGGCGCCCCTCGTGCCCCGCGCCGCCGTCGTTTTCGACTTCGCGAGCGGAGACGCGGACCCGACTGACGGCGTCAACGGGCGCTTCGACCCGCTGTTCGGCGCGCGGCGCTTCGACCTGACGCCGACGTCGCTGTGGGGGGCGCTGCCCCGGTCCAACCTCGCCAGCCCGGGCCTCAAGGTCGAGCTGCAGCCGCACGCGCGCGTCGAGGCCTCAGCCGGCTGGCGCCTGGCGCTGCTCGCGTCGGCGACGGACGCGTGGGTGGTCACGGGGTTGCGCGACCCGACGGGCGCCGCGGGGGGCTTTCTCGGGCAGCAGGGTGACGTGCGCCTGCGCTGGCACGTCTTCCCGCGTAACCTCCTCGTCGAGGTGAACGGGGCGCTGCTCGTGCCGGGGCCATTCCTCGCCGCCACCGCGGGCCGTCGCGTCGCGTCGGCATGGGTCTCGACCCAGGTCGTGGTGACGCTGTGAGGGGCGCAGCGACATGCCTCGGCGCCGCGCGTCGGCTGGTCACGTCGGCGCGGCCCGCCCCTCGTCGAGGCGTCGCGACGTGCAGCCGGGTTCCGTCGAGCCCCGGCGCTTCCCGGCCGAGCGGCTCAGCGCGACGGGCCGTCGCCGTCCATGTCTCCGGCGTGGCGTGCGCCCGCCCACCGCCGCGTCCGGGTGCAGCCCGCGGGCTGGCGCCATCAGTACGGGACGGCAGCGCTCGTTGGGTCGACGTGCGGTGCGCCCGCCCACCGCCGCGTCCGGGTGCAGCCCGCGGGCTGGCGGCGTCGGTACGGGACGGCAGCGCTCGCGGTGGCGTTACGGCGTGCGTGCAGGGGTCGTCGCGTCTGCGCGCCTCCCGCTGCAGGGTGAGGCCGTCACTCAGCCGCGGCGGTTTCGTCGGAGCCCTGCGCCACGCGCCGGGGCCGACCCTCCCAGCGCCCTCGAGCCGGAGCGCGTCGAGGGCGTGGCCCTCGACCCCGCCCAGGAGGACGCCGTGAGGTGTGCGTGGCGGTTGGTGCCCCTCGTCTTCGCGCTGGCAGGGTGTCGCCGGGAGCCATCGTCCGCTCCGGTGCGCGTCGCCGCCGCCGCGGACCTCGCCCGCGCGTTCGAGCAGCTCGAGGGCGCGCTGGGACGCGAGGCTGGCGCGCCAGTGGTGTTCTCGTTCGGCGCCTCGGCCCTGTTGGCGAAGCAGCTGCACGAGGGAGCCCCCTTCGACCTCTTCACCGCGGCGAACGTGGCCTTCGTCGACGAGGCCGTGGCGGCCGGGGCCTGCGACGGCGCGTCGAAGCGCGTCTGGGCGCGGGGGCGGCTCGCGCTGTGGAGCAAGGGGGGCGTGACGTCGCTGGCCGCCCTCTCTGGCGACGACGTTCGCCGCGTCGCCATCGCGAACCCGGCCCACGCGCCCTACGGCCTCGCCGCGAAGCAGGCGTTGTCGGCCGCGAAGGTGTGGGACGCCGTCGAGGACCGGCTGGTGCTGGCCGAGAACGTGCGGCAGGCGCTGCAGTTCGCCGAGACGGGCAACGCCGACGCGGCCCTCGTCGCGCTGGCCCTCGTCTCCGATGGGCGGGCGCCCGCGCCGGTGGTGGTGGACGAGGCCCTGCACGCGCCCCTCGACCAGGCGCTGGCGGTGTGCACGCGCGGCGCCAATCGCGCCGGGGCCGAGGCGGTCGCCCGCTTCCTCGTCTCGCCTGAAGGGCAGGCGGCGATGAGGCGCTTCGGCTTCACCACGCCGCCGGCCGGAGACGGCCGGTGAGCTGGGGCCCCCTCGCGCTGTCGCTCCAGGTGGCGCTCGCGGCGACGGCCCTGGCGACGGCCCTGGGCGTGGTGCTGGCGGGGGTGCTCGCGCGGGCCCGCTTCCCCGGGAGCGACCTGCTCGACGCGCTCGTCACCGCGCCCCTGGTCCTGCCGCCGACGGTGCTGGGGTACGCGCTGCTCCAGGTGGTGGGGCGCGAGTCGGTGTTGGGCCGCGCCTGGGAGTCGCTCACCGGGTCGAGCCTCGTCTTCTCGAGGAGCGCCGCGGTGCTGGCGGCCACCGTCGCTGCGCTGCCCCTCGTCGTGCGGTCGGCGAGGGCGGCGATGGAGGCGGTCGACCCGGCGCTGCTGGGCGCCGCGGCGACGCTGGGGGCGAGCCCGCCGCGGGTGTTCCTCACGGTGACGTTGCCGCTGAGTCGGGCCGGGGTGCTCGCCGGCGTGACACTGGGCTTCGCGCGTGCCCTCGGTGAGTTCGGGGTGACGTTGATGCTGGCGGGCAACATCCCCGGGCTCACGCAGACGGGGGCGCTCGCCATCTACGACGCGGTGCAGGCGAACCGCGACGCCGAGGCCCTCGGGCTGGCGGCGGTAATGGCGGCGGTGGGCGTCGCGGCCGTGTACGTGGGGACGAAGCTCGGCCGGCGGAGGGTGCATGGCGCGTGAGGGCGGGGCTTTGGCGGTGCGCGTGCGCGTCGCGGGGCCGACGGCGGAGCGGCCGCGCGTCGACGTCGATGTGTCCTTCGGCGTCGGCCTGACGGCGGTGATGGGCCCCTCGGGCGCCGGCAAGACGTCGCTGTTGCTCGCCATCGCCGGGCTGGTGCGGCCTCTGGCCGGGCGCATCACGCTGGGCGGGTCGGTGCTGTTCGACGGCAGCGGGAGCTGGGTGCCGCCGCACCGGCGGCGCATGGCGCTCGTCTTCCAGCACCTCGCGCTCTTCCCCCACCTGACGGCCTGGCAGAACGTGGCCTACGGGGTGCCGAGGCGGAGCGATGGGCGGGACCGGGCGCGGGAGTGGTTGGCGCGGACCCGCGTCGCGCACGTCGCCGAACGCCTGCCGTCGACGCTGTCGGGCGGCGAGGCCCAGCGCGTCGCCCTCGCCCGTGCCCTCGCCGCCGAGCCGGGCGCGCTGCTGCTCGACGAGCCGTTCTCGTCGCTCGACGGGAGGCTGCGCCTGGCGCTTGGCGACGAGCTGAAGGACCTCGTCGAGGCGCTTCAGATTCCCGCCGTGCTCGTGACCCACCACCTCGAGGACGCGCAGCGGCTGGCGGCGCGCGTCGTCGAGCTCGAGGCCGGGCGCCTTCGGAGCGAGCGGCCTGAGGGGGCGTGAGGCGCCGTGCGTCCGTCGGCCTCGCGGGTGACGGCCCCGTCAGCTGGGCGTCGACGGCGTGGCGGACCGCCAGCGTCGCTCGGCGCGGCGAAGGCCGCTGAGGTCCGAGAACCCAACGAGGAAGGCCCGCTCGGAGCGCCCGAGGCTCCCATCGGTGGCGAGGCGGGCGCTCACGGCGCAGCGCACCTCGTCGACGAGCTGCTCGAAGGTGCGGCCGCGTTCGGCGAGGGCGCGCTGCAGGGCGCGCGGGGAGCGGCCCAGGTGGCGCGCGGCCGCGGCGAGGGTGACGGGGGGCTCGGGCAGCCTCGCTTCGACCCACCGCTTGAGCGCGTCGACGAGGGCTCCCTCGGTGCGGCGCAGGGGTTCGAGCCGTCGCGTCGCCTCCTCGGACACGTAGCGGAGCAGGGCCTCGTCGTGCGTCTTCAGTGGCCAGGCGAGAGCAGCGGCGGGGAGTTCGAGCGAGTTGAGCGTGTGTCCGAATTCGATGGGCGCGCCGAAGGCCTCGCGCAGCGCGTCGGCGCAGGCGGGCGCGGCGTGTTGGAACGTCACGCGCCGTGGCACCAGGCGCCGCCCCGTCCACCTCGAGCCGAGCGAGACGTACGCGGCGAGCGTGGCCTCGGCGAGGTGCCGTGGCCAGGGCGGGTGCCCGGCAGCGGGCTCGTCGATGAGGGTGACGTGCGCGCGGGCGCGCACCAGCGCGTTCTGGCCGGGGTCCTTCAGCAGTCGGTGGAAGTCCACCGTGCGCGTCAGCGCCTCGTCGAGGGTGCGGCTGAGCACGCCGAGGTAGCCGACGATGCCGAGGTGGGCCGGCTCGAGCGCCTGCGCGAGGTGAACGCCCCGGAGCGGGTCCGGGTGTGCGTTCGTCAGCGCCGCCCAGACGGCGACGCAGCAGTCGCTCGAGATGCGGTCGTCGGGCCCGGCGTCGAGCGGGAACCCGTGGCGGCGGGCGAACGCCACGCGCTCCCTCGGGGGCACCTCGGCGCACAGCAGCGCCCGCGTCCAGGCGCCGAGCGTGGTGCTGGCGCGGTCCGGGGGTTCCAGCCTCGTGTCGCGCGCGGCCTCGAGAACGGCGCGTGGGGCCCTGCGCGCGCCGGCCCGGCGAGGGAGACTGGAGCGCATCGGCATCACGCCATTGTGGCGGCCGACACCACGAAAGGGAACGCCGCATGTGGCATGCGCAACGGCGGGCCGACGCCCGCTCCACCCGCTTCATCGCCTGCGCCCGGAGCCCTCTCCGTGCCGGCCGCCTCCGCTCGTGGGCCCGTCGTGACGTGAGCGCAGGCGCGGTCCTGTGGGGCGGCCTCGCGACCCCGGGCGTCGGGCCTTTGGTTGGGCGGCTGGCGGTGTCGGGCGCCCCCTCCAGCGTTTGTCGGCAGGTCGAGGCGACGGGGCGGGTGGTGTCATGACGACGGGTGCGGCGCGCTCGGTGCTCGTGTTCGGCGTCTACATGCTCGGGCAGGGGGCGGTGTTGATGCTGCAGCCCGCATGGCTCCTGGCGCCGTTCGGCCTCCCGGTGCCGGGCGACGCCTGGGTGCGCGTCGTCGGGTGGACGCTGGCGGTGCTGGGCCTGTACTACGTGCAGGCGGCCCGGGCGGGGCGCGCCGACTTCTTCCGGCTGAGCGCCTTCGTGCGGCTTGCGCAGTTCGGCTTCTTCGGCGCCCTGGTGGCCACGGGTCTCGGCCAGCCGGTGCTGCTGGCCTTCTCAGCGGTCGAGGCGGCCTCGGGGGTGTGGACGTTGCTCGCGCTTCGCGCCGCGCGAGCGGGAGCGTGAGCTGGCGCGGGTGTGAGGCGTCGTGGCTGCGCGCTGGCGCCACGTGGGCCGGGCGCTCGGCCGGAGCGCGCGGTCCGGTCCGGGTGCGTCAGCCAGGCGTCAGTCGTCGGCCGCTCCCGGCAGCGCCTCGTCAGACAGGTCTTCATCCGACGGGCTGCCGTCGTCACCGCCGTCCGGGGCGTGAATGGGAACCAGTGCGGTGGCCTTCTCCCGGGCCTCGAGGTCGGAGAACGAGTCGTCCTCGGTCATCGTCTTGGCCTCGTTCCCGATGAAGCGCTCGGTCCGGGCCTGGTCGCGCGGTCGGCGGAGAGGGCGTGCACGCATCGTCGTGGTCTTCTTCGAGGGTGTCGTCACGGCTTCAGCAGAGTCGGGAAGCGGCCCGGGGCGCAACTGCCCGGGACGCGCATCGCTCGGGGGCCTTCGGCGCGTGACGCTCGTCGAGTGATTACAGCCGCGGCGTGGCACCACGGCCGGGCCAGGCCCCTCGGCGCCGGTGAGGGCGTGACGCGGGCTGGCGGCGCTCCCGGCGCGGGCCTCGGGTCGCACCCTCCCGAGGGACCGGATGCCGCGGCCGAGCCCCGAGCCTTGCGCCAGGAGACGGGCTCGTCTCAGGGTGGCTCGGCTCCATGCGAGCGCCCGCGAGCCTGAGTCGCGGGTGCGCCGTGGCGGCGGTGCGCCTACACGCCGGGGCTCACGAGGCGCTGCACCTCGCCGCTCGCCGAGGGGAGCGGTCGCCCGGGCGTGCTTTTCCGGTACACAGGCGCCATGAGCGCCCGAATCCTCGACGTCGCCCGCCTCGGCTTCCCCTGGCAGACGGTCGACCCGTTCCTCTTCTGCGTGCATCACGACGACGCCTACCCGCAGGGCAACGACGCGCTCGGCCCGGCGGCGTCGCTGGCCGGGCGCACGCTGGGGAACGACTTCGAGGGCAGGGACGGCTGGCGCATGTACCACGGCGAGGTGGTGCCCGGCTTTCCCCAGCACCCGCACCGCGGCTTCGAGACCGTCACGCTCGCGCGGCGGGGCTTCATCGACCACTCCGACTCCCTCGGCGCCACCGCCCGCTTCGGCGAGGGCGACGCGCAGTGGCTCACCGCCGGGCGCGGCATCGTGCACAGCGAGATGTTCCCGCTGGTGAAGCGTGACGCGGCCAACCCCGTCGAGCTGTTCCAGCTGTGGCTCAACCTGCCGCGCGCCCAGAAGATGGCCGAGCCGCACTTCTCGATGTTGTGGAGCCACCGCATTCCGGTGCTCTCGCTCGCCGACGAGCGGGGCCGGGCCTCGCGCGTCACCGTCGTCGCGGGGGCCTTCCAGGGCGCCACGCCGCCGCCACCGCCGCCGCGCTCGTGGGCCGCGACGCCCGGCAGCGACGTGGCCATCTGGACGTTGAAGCTCTCGCCGGGTGCCTCGCTGACGCTGCCGGCGGCGCAGGCCGGCTCGAACCGGGTGCTGTACTTCTTCCGGGGCGAGCGGCTGACCGTCTCGGGCGAGGTGCTCCCCCGCGGGGTGGGCGTCGCCGTGCAGGCCGACGCGTCGTGCCAGCTCACCAACGCCGAAGCCGAGGCCGAGGTGCTGGTGTTGCAGGGCCGGCCCATCGGGGAGCCGGTGGTGCAGTACGGGCCCTTCGTGATGAACAGCGAGGGCGAGATTCGCCAGGCCTTCCTCGACTACCAGCGCACGCAGTTCGGCGGCTGGCCGTTCGACCGCGACGACCCGGTGCACCCGCGCGCGCAGGGCCGCTTTGCCCGGCGGCCAGACGGCCGCGTCGAGACGCCCGACGACGCGTCGGCGGCATAGGCCCGCGCGGCCCGCATGTGCGAGGAGGCCGTTGACCTGCTCGCCCGGTCGAGCGTCAGCAGGCAGGTCCTTTCCCCGGCCCGGCAGGAGCGCCTCACGCGCCGACGGTCGGCGTGACTTCGTCCCACTCCTTCACGCGGGAGTCGTCCTCGCCGACGACCTCGACGAGCTGCGCGCGACTCACGCCACGGTCGAGCCGTGGGCCCATCATCGCGAGCAGTCGCGCTACGTGGACCAGGTCCTTTCCCCGGACGAAGAGCAGCCTGAGGGTGGCCGAGTCCTCCGGGGCGAGGACGTCGAGGCCGGCGCCGCAGAGCCTGACGCGTCCACGCCGGTCGGGCGGCCCGTTCGTGTCCCGGAGTGGAGTTGAGGAAGAGAGCGACCGGCAGCCCCTCGAGCGAGCCGCGCGAGAGGTCGGCGCAGGGCGCTCCGCCGGCAGGGCTCCGGACGCGAAGGCTCCGTTGGGCCAGACGGCCGGCCGGTTGGTGTTCGCCGCGGCCTCGAGCGGCGTCGTCGGGCCCGTCACGATGACGCGCGGCCGCGGCTCGACCCTGTTGCTGATGACGATGGTGAGCCTGTCGCTGCTCGGGCTCGGCGTGCTGTTCGCGATGCGCCTCGAGGTCGACGCCACGGGCTCCCGCGCGGAGCAGGAGCGGCTGGCCGCGCTCTGGCTCGCTCGCTCGTCGCTCATCTCGGGCACCAGGGGGGGGGGCCTCGACCGTCGACCTGGCGCTGGGCGCTGCGGTCGTGCAGGTCCCGGCGGCCGGCGCTGGCCGACACGCCGAGCCTGCTCGTCGACACCGGTCTCGAGGCCGAGGTGCGGAGCTGCAGGGCCGGCCCCTTCACCAGCCGGTGGCCTGAGACGGGCCCTTCGTCAGGCCCTCGTCGACCACCGGCGCAGGCCGCTCGACGGCCGGCCCCGCGGCGGCGATGTCCCGGGGCGCGTGCCCGCATGGCCGCTTCGGCTGGCGGCCGGGTGGGCACGTCGAGCCGTCGCCTGACGCGTCACCACCGGAGGCCCGCGCGGAACCAGTGCGTTCGGCTCAGGGTGAGCGCGACGGCCGCCGCGAGGGTGACGAGGCCGAAGACGACGCGTTCGTCGGGGATGAGCTGGCCCCGCAGCTCCCACCCCAGCCGCGCCAGGGCCGCGCCGGCGCACAGGCCGACGACCGAGACGACGCCGCTGCCGGGCCTCGCGTCGAGCCGCGCGCGGGCCTGGTCCCGGCGCCGCGTCAGGCTCCGCAGCGACAGAGCGTGCCGGTCGCGCTCCAGGTGCAGGCCGGCCACCTCGGCCTCGAGGGCCGCCACGCGCTCGAGCACCGCTTGCGCCGCGTGCTGCGCCGACTCGAGGGCGTCGTTCTCGCCGCGGCTCACCGGTCACCTCGGGTCAGCCGGGGCAGCTGCAGCGCCTGGACGGCGACCGTCACCACGGCCGCGAGGCCCAGCGGCCAGGCGCCGACGTCGAAGAAGAGGGCCGCGGCCAACACTGACAGCGGCGCCGCCATGCCCGCGCGCAGCGACGGCCACGGGCCCGGGTCGGACTGCGCCTGCAGGTGGGCCAGGTCAGCCTCGAGCGCTTCGAGTCGGCGCGAGAGCTGCTCGCGCTCGCTGCGGGCGTCGGCCAGCGCCCGCTCGGCGGCCAGGAGCCTCGCCTCGGCCTCCTGCGTCACGTCGTCGGCACCAGGCATCGGCCCCGAGTCTACCGCTGGAGGGAGTCGCCGGTGGCCCTCCCCCCGTCGCGAAGACGCCTCACGGCGCCGCCACGAAGCGCCACACGTCGAAGGCCGAGTTCTGCAGCACCGGCGGCTGGTCGAACAGCTCGAGCGCCCAGGGCGCGGCGACGCCGTCGCCGGCGGTGAGCACGGCCCGCGCCCGGCCACCCTCGACGAAGAGCTGCGCCGTGCCCGTCGCGGAGGCCTCGGTGCGGCGGGTGAACGCGCCGGCGCCGCGCAGGAAGGCGAAGCGCAGCTGGCCCCCGTCGTCCCAGAACTCGACGCCGGCGCCCCCGTAGAAGCCGGCCAGGGGCTGGCGCCCGGTGTAGCGCTGCTCCCCGCCGCAGAAGGCCCACCTCCGCGTACGGCGTGCCTGCAGCGCCGGCACGCCGTCGAACGTCACCGGCGCGCCCCACGGCGCGCCGGGGCACTCCACCGTCGCCTCCGTCACGCCGCAGGCGCCCTCGAAGCCGAGCTCGTCGTCGCGGCCCACGGACACCAGCGGCTGGCAGCCGGCGGCCAGCACGGTCAGCGCGACGAGGGCCCGCTGCTCACTCGTCATCGCCGTCCTCCCTCGCGGCCTGGTCGAGGTCCTCCCAGCCGCAGGCGTGGCGCAGGCGCGGCAGGTACGTCGACGCGGGCGCGAGGGCCAGCAGCGCCCGCAGCGGCGCCCGGGCGAGGTCCGGGCGCTTCACCTGACACGTCGCCACCACCTCGACCGCGAGCCGCTCCTCGCGGAAGGCGCTCTCGGGGAAGAGGCGCTGGTGCCGCTGGGCGTGCCCCAGGGCGTCGAGGGAGCGCCCCTCGTCGAGCGCCACGCGCGCGTCCACCAGCAGGCCCACCTCGAGCGCCCAGCGGTCGGCGTCGGCGGCGGGGAGCGCGTACGACAGCTCGCGCAGAGACGCCTCGCCAGCGGCGGCCTTCGCGCCGGTTGCCGGAGCGCAGGCGGGCGCCGGCGCCGGGGGCGGACACGACGGCGGCGGCGCGGGCGGCGGCAGGGCCGGGCACTCGGGCGAAGGCGGGCAGACCAGCGCGCTGCTGACGCCAGCCGGCGCCGGCGCCGGCGCCGGCCGCTCCCGCTGACGCAGCGCCTGCCAGACGCCCAGACCCAGCGCCGTCAGCGCCACGGCGCCCGCCACCTTCACGAAGGCCAGCGGCACCGCCGTCAGCGCCGGCTCCTCGGTGGCGAGGGACGAGGCCAGGCGCGCCCGCACCCGGCGCAGGTCGTCGGCGCTCGGCTCGGCCTCGTGCCGCGCGCGCTCGAGCAGCTCCTTCGTTCGGGCCGACAGGCTCATCGCGCACCTCCGTGGCGTGCCACGCTGGCCTCGAAGCGCTCCCGCGCGAGGCGCAGCCGCGAGTAGACGGTGTTCACGTTCACCGTCAGCACCTCGGCGACTTCGGGGGCCGTCAGCTGCTGCAGCTCGGCGAGGACGAAGACCATGCGCAGCGGCTCGTCGAGCTCGTCGAGGCAGCGGCCAACGAGGTCGAGCGCCTCGGTCGCCTCGCCCGTCCTCGGCGCCCCGGGGCTCGGCAGCTGCTCCGACGCAGCCTCGCGCCGGCGGGTCTTGCGGGTGTGGTTCCGCGCGATGCCGACGGCGATGCCGCACAGCCAGGTGCGCAGCGAGGAGCGCCCCTCGAAGGTGCCGAGCTTGCGGTACACGGCGAGGAACACCTCTTGCGCCGCGTCGTCGACGTCGGCTCGAGCCACGCCCAGGCCGCGCAGCGTCTTCCAGACGAAGGGGGCATGGGCCGCGTAGAGGCGGTCGAAGTCCTCGAGGCGGATGGTCGCGTCACCGTCGAGCTGGGGGCGCGCGCTCATGTCGAGTTCGTCGAGGGCCATGGGGTCTTCCGGGTGAGTGTCGGCCGGGGCCGGGTTCCATCACGGCAGGTAGACCTCCAGCCCGAGGGTGAGCCGCCCCGACAGCAGGCCGGTGCGGTGCACGGCCACCGCGCCCGTCGGCGTGCCGAGGACGTACTGCGGCTGCACGACGTTGAACCCGAGGTCGAGCCCGCCGAAGACGCGGAAGAGGGGCGAGAGCGCGCGGGCCGCCGTGAGGCCGCCCTGCACCGTCACCGGGGTCGTCTCGATGGGCGTGGGGGCGGTGACGCCCAGCCCGGTGGCGCGCACGAAGGCGACCTCGGCGCCGCCGCACGGCCCGAGGAACCAGGCGTCGGCGGGCTCGAAGAGCCAGCAGCCCCTGACCCGCGCCGAGGTGACGTCGAAGCGCGCGCCGCGACGCCCATCGGCCGCCCGGGTCTCGGGCCAGAACAGCAGCGCCGCCTCAACCCGCAGCCGGCCGAACGCGAACGCGAGGCCCACGCCGACCGAGCCGCCCGGGGTGGGCAGGACGCCGAGGGTGCCCACCCCGAGCAACTGCACCCGCAGGTTCGGGCGAAGCCAGCGCGCCGGGCCGCCGTCCGCGCCCGCCTCGGGCTCCGACGCGGGCGGCGGCTCGTCGGGCGCCGGCGGGGCCTGGTCGGGCACCGGGGGCGGCGGTGGCAGCACCGCGGGGCCGCCCTCGTCTCCGTGCGCCTCGGGCATGGCCGTCGCCGCCAGCGTCAGCACCAGCACGGCGGCCTCGGTGACGCGAGCGCAGTCAGGCGCGTCGACCGCGCGCAGGCGCGCCGCGCCGTCGGGCCCGCGCGTGGTGACGACGGCGCGCCAGGGCCGCCCCGGCGTCTGAGGCTCGTCGACGCGCACCGAGGCCGTGAAGGCGCGGTCCTGGCCAATCGCCTCGCGCATCATCGTCGTGAGCGCCGCCTGGTCGGGGCACCCCTCGGGCAGGAGCCAATCGACGCGCACCCGCTCGACGGCCGGCGGCTGTGCGACGAGGAGCGAGACCAGCAGGGGCACCGTCATGGTGACCGAGCCCCACGACGTAGTGGACGCGCGGCGCTCGTCGCAACTCGCCCTCCCGGCGCCAGCCGTGGCTCGCCCACGGGGTGGTGGACCCCGGCGCGCCCGCGCGTGTGGGGGCATGGCGGGGCCCGGCTCAGGGGGCTCGGCGAGCACCCGGGGGCGAGGGCACCCGCCGCTGCCGGGCGCGGGCCAGGAGACGTCGACGGCGGCACGGTGTGGCTGGGGTGACGCAGCGGCGGCTCCTCGTGGGCGAGGCCCGGGCGCCTCGTCGACGGGTGAGTGTCACCAGCCCCGGCGTTCCGTCAGGGAACCAGGCGGGCCTCCCGCGCCGGTGGCGTCCGCGCATTGACCGGGCGGGGGGTTCGGGTACAGGGCCGCGCATGGGACTCTCCATCGGCATCGTCGGGCTGCCCAACGTCGGCAAATCGACCCTCTTCAACGCGCTGTCCAACGCCGGCGCGCTGGCGGCCAACTACCCCTTCGCCACCATCGAGCCGAACGTCGGCGTCGTGCCGGTGCCCGACGAGCGCCTCGACCAGCTCGCCGCCATGGTGAAGCCCGAGAAGACGCTGCACACCACGCTCGAGTTCGTCGACATCGCCGGGCTGGTGCGCGGCGCCTCGAAGGGCGAAGGCCTGGGCAACCAGTTTCTCGCCAACATTCGCCAGGTCGACGCGGTGCTCTACGTGCTGCGCTGCTTCGTCGATGACAACATCACCCACGTCGAGGGCAGCGTGAACCCCTCGCGCGACAAGGACACCGTCGACACCGAGCTGTGCCTGAAGGACCTCGAGACGGTCGAGAAGCGGCGCGAGAAGACGCAGCGCTCGTCGAAGGCCCCGGGCAAGGAGGGCGAGCTCGCGAAGGTCGAGCTGGCGGTGCTGGACAAGCTCAAGGCGAAGCTCGACCAGGCCATTCCGGTGCGCGCCCACGGGCTGTCCGTCGAGGAGCTCGAGGTGGTGCGTGAGCTGTTCCTGCTCACCTCGAAGCCGGTGCTCTACATCGCCAACGTCGCCGAGGCCCAGCTGGCGAAGGCCGACGCCGACCCGTACGTGCAGCAGGTGAAGGATATCGCCACGCGCGAGCACGCCGAGGTGGTGGTGCTGGCCGCGGCGCTCGAGGCCGAGATTCAGCAGCTCCCCCAGGAGGACCGCCCCTCGTTCCTCGAGTCGGCCGGCCTCACCGAGCCCGGCCTCAACAAGGTGGTGCGCGCCGGCTACAAGCTGCTCGGCCTGCAGACGTATTTCACCGTCGGCCCGAAGGAGTGCCGCGCCTGGACGATTCGCAAGGGCTGGAAGGCCCCCCAGGCGGCGGGCGTCATTCACTCTGACTTCGAGAAGGGCTTCATCAAGGCCGAGGTCATCGGCTGGAAGGACCTGCTCTCGTTCGGCAGCGAGGCCGCCGCCCGCGAGAAGGGCATGCTGCGCATCGAGGGCAAGGAGTACGTCGTGCACGACGGTGACTGCATGCACTTCCGCTTCAACGTCACGTCCTGAGCGGCGCGGGCCCGCGCCGGCCGTCACCAGGCGATGACGAGCTGGCTGCGCGGGCCCTCGAGCGACGACGGGGTGATGGTCGGCGTCACCCCGAGCCGCTCGAGGCAGACCTCGACGACACCGGCGATGAGGAAGGCCGTCAGCGCGTGGGGGCCCTCGAGCGTCAGCACGGCGCGCCGGGGCTCCTGCCACTCCACGCGCGAGACCAGCTCCCTCACGCCGAGGCGCATGAAGCGCGGGCACCGGTCGACGAACGTCTTCGGTGAGAGGAAGGGCAGCGCGACGGCCACCAGCCGGCCGGCGATGGTGTCGAGGAAGCCGGTGATGAAGTCGCGCCCGATGCGCCGCCACGCCGCCGGTCGGGGGTGTGACGGGTGCAGGTGCCGCGCCGTCACGTCGAGGCACGCCACCCAGACGTCCATCGGGTACTCGGGGCGCACCGCCTTCACGTCGAAGCCGGCCTTCAGCAGGTCGGCCTGGAACGCGCCCTGCGGCTTCAGCACGCGCACGTAGAGCCCCTCGAACATCGACCCCTGCGCCGTGTACGCCGTCGTCACGCCGCCAGTGTAGCGCCTCCGGCCTCCGCGGGCGCCGGTGCGCTTCGCGTCGAGCCGAGGGTGGGCTTCACCCGGCCAGGCTCCTCAGCGCCCACGCCGTCAGCAGCCCCAGATAGGTGCCCACCGCGAAGCCCGCGAGCCCCAGGGTGAGCCCCGGGCCCAGCAGGGCCTTGTTCTTCAGCGCCGCCGTGACCGGCGGGATGAAGGCCGGCCCGAAGATGGCCGCCGTCGAGCTGACCAGCGTGCTGTCGGCGTCGATGTCGAAGAGCCAACACGCGCCGACGTGGAGCCCCACCGCCAACACCACCACCAGCAGCACGAAGAAGAAGAGGCTCGAGGCGCCCGACAGCTTCGAGACGTCGGCGAGCGAGCCCACCGCCACGCAGAACACGAGGAGCAGGTACTCGCCCAGCTCCGCGGTGGTGGGCAGGCGGCGCACGCGCTCGACGAAGGACAGCGCGATGCCGAGGGTGGTGAGGAACAGCATCGTCAGCGTGCCCGTCGAGGTCGCGCCGCTGTCGGCCGACGAGGGCCGCGCCGCCGCGCCGCAGCGCCCCGTCTTCGCGCAGTCGGCAGGAGCCCCGCCGCCGTCCACGGTGAGCGCCGGCGGCGCGTCGACCGCGAGCGCCTTCGACAGCCCGGCCGCCGCGCCCACCGAGGCCATCACGCAGGCGAGCGCGAGCGCGAGGCCCGTCACCGCCGGGGCGAGGTTCTTCACCGTCCACACCGACGCGGGCGCCACCGCCTCGCCCACCTCGTCGGCGCGGGCCGCCGGGAAGGGCTTCATGAAGCGCAGCAGTACCCGCTGCGCGAAGGTGAGGAGCACGAAGAGCCACGCGCCGCCCACCACCACGTCGGCGGCGTTGAGGAGCACGAAGGTCTCGCTCTTCGTGTCGAGCGCGATGCCGATGGCGTTCAGGTTGGGGGTGCCGCCGATGTAGACGCCCACCAGCATACCGGCGACCTTCCACCACTCGTCGGTGGTGGCCCGGAAGAGCAGGCCGGCGACGCTCGACGCTGCGATGGCCGACAGGCACGCGAGCCCGAAGGCCTTGATGAGGGTGGGGCCCAGCGTGAGCCACTTCTTCACCTCGCTCGAGAAGAGCAGCAGCGGAATCGACAGCGCCACCGCCGCCTCGTTGAGCGACATCGCCGCCCGCTCGTCGACGGGCACCACCCGCAGGTTGGCCACCAGGATGCCGGCCGCGTAGCAGAGGACGACGGGCCCCAGTGCGCCCAGCGGCTTGACGCGCGCGCACAGCCACCGCGCCACCGCCGGGAAGACGAGACACGCCACGACTTGAACGACCGCCATCACGCCTCCAGAGCCCTGCCGAGGGTGGCTGCTTGGCCGAAGCGTGCCTCCGGGCCCAGCGGAAAGCGAAGCCCCCTTCGGTGGGAAGGGCCCTGGCCCGCCTCAGCGTCGCCGGCTCACTCCTCGCCAGGGGCGCGCACCAGGCTGTCGACGATGGCGCGCAACGTCGAGACGTCGATGGGCTTGCCGTGCACGGCGACGGCGCCGAGCGCGAGGAGCGTCGCGTCGGCGGAGTCGGCGTAGCCCGTCAGGAACACCCAGGGCGGCAGCGCGTCGCCGCGCGCCTTCGCCGTCCGCAGCGCGGTCGGCCCGTCCATGCCCGGCATGCGCACGTCGCACAGCACCAGGTCGAATCTCGCCTCGCGCAGGTGTTCGAGGGCCTCGTGCCCGTCGCCGGCGCCGACGGCGTCGACGCCCTCGTGGAAGAGCACGCGTTGCAGGGCGCGCACCAGCAGCGGCTCGTCGTCCACCACCAGGATGCGGGGGCGGCGGGGCGTCATCGGTGGCTCGCGAGGGGCAGGCAGAGCTCGAAGGTGGTGTGTGGCGCCCCCGGGACGTGGCGCAGCGAGCCGCCGTCTCGCTCCGCGAGGGCGCGGGTGATGGAGAGGCCGAGCCCGGTGCCCTCACCCGCCGGCTTGGTGCTGAAGAAGGGGTCCATCAGGCGGTCGAGGAGCGCGGGTGGAACGCCAAGCCCGCTGTCGACGCACCGCACGCAGAGCTGCCCGTCGCGCACCGCGGCCTCGAGGCGCACCCACGCGTCGGGCCGGCCGCGCGCCGCGTCGTGGGCGTTGTGCAGCAGGTTGAGCAGCGCGTGGAGCAGCTCGGCGGCGCGCCCGACGGCGAGGGCGTCACCGCTCCGGTCGTCGAGCTCGAGCCGCACCCCGGCGCTGGTGAAGCGCGACAGGCACAGCGACTGTACGTCGCGGAACAGCGGGCCGATGGCCACGGCGTCGGGCGGGTCGGCGCGGGCGTCGCGCGAGAGGGTGCGCAGCGCCCGGGTGATGGCGCCAGCCCGGCGCGCCGTCTCGGCGATGGCCTGGGCGCTCTGCGCGATGGCCTCGAGCGAGGGCGTGGGCCGCATCAGCTCGCGCAGCACCAGCTCGGCCTCGAGCACCACGACCTGCAGCGGGGTGTTGATTTCGTGCGCGACGCCGCCGGCGAACAGCGACAGCGTCGCCATGCGCGTCTCTCGCTCCCGCGCCAGCTGCGCCCGTCGCTGCACTGCCCCGGTGACGTCCTCGGCGCTGAGCAGCACCCCGCCGACGGCTCCGTCGGTGGTGCGCCACGGCCGGGCGTCCCAGCGAAGGAAGCGGGTCCTGCCACCGTCCGTCAGCGGCTCCTCGTCGACGTGCGTCGAGTGGCCCTCGAGCGCGCGCGCGATGGGCGCCGCCCACCTCGTCGCGCCCGGCAGCACCTCGCCGAAGGGCCGGCCGAGCAGCTCGGTCAGCGGCCTCGAGGGCTGGTCGACCCACTGGCCGCTCATCGACAGCAGGCGCCCCTCGCGGTCGAGCATCACCACCCCGGTGGGGAGCGTCGCCACCAGCGTCACCAGCTGCGCGCCCTCGGCCGCCAACACCTCTTTGGCGCGCTCGAGCGCGGTGACGTCGGCGTGCGTCCCCGTGAAGCGCACCGGCCGCCCCAGCTCGTCGCGGCCCGAGATCTGCCCCCGGTCGAGAATGAAGACCCACCGGCCATCGGCGTGGCGCATGCGGTGCAGGTTCTCGTAGCGCGCGGTCTTCCCCTCGACGTGCGCGCGAATGTCCCTCGTGCACGCCTCGAGGTCGTCGGGGTGGACGCGCGCGCGCCAGGTCTCGAGCTGCATCGGCGTCGAGGCGTGGTCGAGGCCAAGCATCTCGCACCAGCGCCGGTCGAACTGCACCGTGTCGTCGCGTAGGTCCCAGTCCCAGATGCCCACCCCCGCGCCCTCGAGGGCGAGGTTCAGCCGGTCGAGCAGCTGCTCGTGCGTGATGCTGTCCAGGAACGCTCGCACCCCGCTCATGCCCGCCTCCTTGCGCCGCTCCATCGCCGCCCGCTGGCTCGCTCCATGAGGGCTCATAGCGCGGCGGCCGGCGCGTGGGGGCGCTCCTTCCCGTCGGGGTGGCGCCGGTGCGTGCGGCACCCGGCAGCGCCCGGGGCGATGCCCCGCGGGCAGCCGGCGCTCTCGTCGTCGGGGAGCCCGGCGTCAGAAGCCCTGCACCACCGAGGGCGTCGTGACCGACGAGGGGAAGGTCGAGCCGTTGCCGCACTGCCCGTCGAAGTTGCGGCCCCAGCACCGGGCGCTGCCGGTCGCCGTGCGCACGCAGGTGTGAGAGCCGCCCGCCGAGATGGCGATGACGTCGCTGGGCAGCTGGGTGACGGCCACCGGGCTGATGCTCGAGCTGATGGTGCCGATGCCCAGCTGGCCGCTCGAGCCGCTTCCCCAGCACCGCATCGTCCCGTCCATGAGGAGCGCGCACGTGTGGCTGTCGCCAGCGGTGAGGCTGACGGCCCCCACGAGGCCGATTACGTCGACGGGCACGTTGCTCGACGAGATGAGGCCCGAGCCCAGCTGCCCGCTGCCGTTGAAGCCCCAGCACTTCACGCCGCCGGTGGAGAGGAGCGCGCAGGAGTGGTTCCCTCCGGCGGCCAGGGCGACGACGCCAGAGACGAGGCCGCTGACATCGACCGGCGCGGGGCGCGTCGACGTCGAGCCGTCGCCGAGCTGCCCCGACGCGTTGGAGCCCCAGCACTTCACGCCGCCCGCCGCGGTGAGGGCGCAGGAGTGGCTGCCGCCGGCCGAGAGGGCGATGAGCCCCGCGCCCAGTCCGCTCACGTCCACGGGCGTGGTGCGCGTCGTCGTCGAGCCGTCGCCGAGCTGCCCCGACGTGTTGAGGCCCCAGCACTTCGCGCCGCCCTGCGTGGTGAGGGCGCAGGTGTGGCTCTGGCCGACGTCCATCGCCACGACGTCGGGCAGGTTGGGCACGTCGGCGGCGAGGCCCCGGTTCGTGGTCGTGCCGTCGCCGAGCTGGCCGCTCGAGTTGGAGCCCCAGCACCTGAGGCCCCTGGAGCCGGCGGTGCGCGCGCAGGCGTGGCTCGCGCCGGCCGACACGTCGAAGGCGTCGGCCGGCAGGCTCGCCACGTCGACGGCCGCCGAGCGCATGATGAGGTTCCCGTCGCCGAGCTGGCCGCTCGAGTTGGCGCCCCAGCACTTCACCCCGCCGTCGCTGACGCCGCACGAGAAGGCGCCACCGGCGGCGACGAGGCTGCCCCGCAGCACCGGGTCGGCGCGGCAGGTGCGCAGCAGCGTGTCGCAGAAGGGCGTGGGCTCGCTGCAGTGGGAGTCGGCGAGGCACTCGACGCAGCGCCCGCCCGGCGTGAAGACGTCGCAGACGGGCAGCGCGCCGCCGCAGCCCCGGCCCACGGTGCAGGTGACGCAGGCGCGCGTACCGGGGTCGCAGAGGGGCGCGGCGGGGTCGCAGTGGGTGTCGACGAGGCAGGCCACGCAGCGCGCGGCGCCGCGGGTGTCACAGTGTGGCGTCGGCGCGCGGCAGCCCTGCGTCGGCGAGCACGCGGCGCAGGTCTTCGTCGTCGCGTTGCAGTAGGGCGTCTGCCCGAAGCAGTGGACATTCGAGGTGCAGCCGACGCAGAGGTTCGTCGCCGAGTCGCACACCGGCGTGGCCCCGGTGCACCCGTCGGTGCAGCGGGTGCCGGCGTCGGCGGGGGGCCTCGGCGGGCCGGCATCTTCGACGGGTGCCCCGCCGGCGGCGCCCGCGTCGAAGCCTCCGGCTGCACCACCCCCCGCGCCCGCGTCGAGCGAGGGGGCGACCCGGCACACGCCCGCGCCGCAGACGAAGCCGCTCGTGCAGGCCGTGCAGGCGGCGCCGCGCGTGCCACAGAACAGCCCGTCGAAGCCCGTGCGGCAGACGTCGTCCTTGTCGCAGCAGCCCCAGCACGTCGTCGGCGTGCATCGGGGTTGCTGGGTCGTCCCGCAGGCCGCGAGGGCTCCGACGCCGAGGAGGCCCAGCAGGGCGAAGGAGCGCCACGAGGGAAGCGTCAGTCGCTGGGTCATGGTCGCCTCGGAGAAAGGCTCGCACTCTAGCCGCCCTCGGGCCGGGCGCGAGAAGAGCAAGACGTCTCAACCCCGCGGCGGCTCCGCGCGGCGCCTCGGGCCCTCACCCGGCTTTCGAGGAGGGGGCGCTCCTGGTCCGAAGGTGTGCCCACTCCGTCACGTCGTCGCGGGCGGGCGCCGGCGCCGGGGCGCTGGCCCGCCCTGGGGCCTCGACTGGTGCGTCGCTGCGCCCGCGTCCGGCTTGCCGCCGGCGGCCATCAGTCGAGGGCGGCCATCACGCGCTGCGCCATCGCCGCGGCGCTCTGCTCCTGCGTCAGCTCGACCATCACGTGCGGTGGTTGCGGGTGGCCCCATTGGGCGGCGGGCATCTGCCAGAAGAGCGCCACCGTCTTCGCGCCCACCGCCACCGAGAGGTGCATGGGGCCGGTGTTGTTGCAGAGCACGAGCTGCGCGCGCGACATGAGGAAGGCCAGCTCGTCGAGCGACGTCGGCGGCGCCAGCACCGCGCCGCTCGCCGCCACCACCTCGTCGGCGAGCGCCTCTTCACCCGGCCCCCACGTCACCACCGGCACCACGCCCCGTGCTGCCAGGTGCCGGGCGGCCTGCGCGAAGACGGGCGTCGGCACGCGCCGCTCTCCGAGCCGGCCCCCCGGGTTCACCACCGCGAAGGCGGGGTGCTGCGCCACCAGCGCCTCGACGGCCGGCGTCGCCCTCGGTGCCCTGAAGCGCATGGCGCCCGCCGGGGCGTGCACCAGCGGCGAGAGGTAGTTCAGCCGCTGCTCGACCTCGCGCGCCGTGTCCGGACGCGGCGGCACCGGCACGTCGCAGAGGAGCCGCGCCGGCCCCAGTGGCGGGCCGACGACGCAGCCGAAGGCGCCCAGCACCCGCGCCACCAGCGCTGGCGTGCCCGAGTACTCGACCCAGCTGGCCGCGTTCACCACCACCGCGTCCCGGCACAGCGCCCGCAGCGCGCGCAGCCGCGGCGAGAAGGGGTTCCACAGCCAGGCGCGCTCGAAGGGGTGCAGCCCCGCCAGCCCTGGCAGGCCCTCGAGCACCCGCGCGCACTTCGGGTGCACCACCAGGTGCACCTCGTGTGTCTTCTCGAGGGCCGCCACCAGCGGCGTGGTGAGCAGCGCCTCGCCGATGCGGTGGTCGATGCGGACGACGACGACGCGCTCCGCCGTGGCGAGGAGTCGCGCGCGCCCGCTCCGCCAGGGCCGCCAGAAGGCCACTGCCAGCGCCCAGCCCGAAAGGTGTCGGAGGAAGACCTCGACCCGGTGCATCAGTGCGTCTGCGCCGCCCCGAACCACCGCCACGGCCAGCCCGGCTTGACGTACGCGTCGGCGGGGATGCCGGCCTTCAGCTCGTCGTGCAGCTTCGGCAGCTCGCTCCAGTGCACCCCCGGCCGCGTGTGATGCGCCGTGTGGTAGCCGAGGTTGCCGGTCAGCCAGTTGTAGAAGGGCTGAATCATGTTGTTCGACGCCACTGCGTGCGCCTCGCACGAGCGCCCGGCGTGGTGCGCGTAGGTCGCCCAGGCGGTGCCGAAGAGCGAGAAGAGCGGGCCCAGCACGAAGAGGATGAGCCCCGGCAGCGGCCGATAGGCCACCAGCGCCGCCATCAGCGCGAGGCTGGCGAGGCCCATCCACAGGAGCGTCGCGCGAAGCTTCGGGTGCTTCGCGCCCACCGCCCACGCCCGCGGGTACGCCGTCACCGTCGTCATCAGCGCGTACTCGAACTCGCCCATCACCGCGCCGTCCGCCCGGCGCCAGCGCGACTCGTCCTTCTGCTGGTCGAGGTAGTTGAGGTGGTGGCCCACCGAGTGGTGCAGCACCCACGCGTGGCTCGAGACGCCCGTCTGCAGCACGTACATCAGCTCGAGCAGCCGGTTGAGCGGCTCGAAGGTGAAGGTGCTGACGTGCTGGTGGTGGTGGTTGAAGGCGCACACCGCCGCCTTGGGGAAGATGCCCACGCCGAAGACGAGCAGCAGCAGCAGCGGGTGGTCGAGCGTCAGGTAGGCCGTCACGTCGAGCGCGAAGAGGCCGACGAACGCGAAGACGTAGGGCCGGTCGGCCGCGTAGCGGAACACCGACGACGTGGTGGCCTGCGCAGGAGACAAGCTGTCGGATGATGCGCTCACGAAGTGACCCTCTGACCCTGGCGAAGACCGGGCTTCTGCCCCAGGCGGCTCGGCGAAGGGAAGCCTCAATCGCCGTCCGTCATGGTTCGGTCACCGGCGCGTCGGCGACGGCCGGCTTCTCGACGTGCACGATGACCTCGCCGGTGAGGTGCGGCCACCGCGCGCCGACCCACCGCGACGCCCGGTAGAACCACTCGGCGTCCTCGAGCGGCAGCCACCTTCGCGCGGACACCACGCGGAAGCCCCAGATGCGGCGCACCGGCAGCTCGCGGAAGAACGCGCGCAGCGTGCGCATCGAGAAGAAGAGGCAGTGCTGCCGGGGCCGCCGCCCGACGAGGCGGTACCTGAGGCGGGCCAGGGCAGCCAGCCAGCCGAAGTGCATGGGCACGCCGACGAGCAGGTGGCCTCCGGGGCGGAGCACCCGCACCCAGTCCTTCAGCGCCTCGGGCGCGTTCTCGAGGTGCTCGAGCACGTGGCTGGCGATGACGACGTCGTACGAAGCGTCGGGGAGCGGCAGCGGCTGGCGCTCGAGGTCGACGCCGTCGACGATGCGCTCGTAGCCGGCGGCGCGGCACGCCTCGATGTACGGCGGCGACACCTCGACGGCCGTCCACCGGGCCTTGCCCGCGAGCGCGTCGACGAACTTCTTCGCGTCTCCGGTGCCTGGGCCGATGTCGAGCACCTCGAGGCCCGCGCCCTTCTCGGCGAGCGCCTTCGCCACCACCGGTACCAGCTCGACGTAGCGCGCCTGGTAGAGCTCGAAGCGCCGGTGCGCCGGCACGACGCCGAAGGCGAGCTGGGTGGGGGCCAGGCGGAACACCGGGCGGCGCCTTTACCCCCGGCGGGAAGACGCGGTCCAGTCGCTGCCGCCGGCCTGAGGCGACGGGCCGGCCCGGCGCACCTCGCGCGGGTGAGAGGCGGCCGCGCCGGTCGCCAG
>JADCJJ010000518.1 GCA_020247085.1 Myxococcaceae bacterium
ACTCGGCCGTCGCACTCACGCTCGCCCCCCTGCGTCGAGAGGTCTGCCGTGCCGCGTGATCAGCATGAGACCCCGACCCCACCAGCAGGCCCGCAGTCGGCCAGCGAGCCCGACGACGTTGGGATACCGCTCCGCTCGAGGTTCAACTTTCCGTGAAAGCGGTGAGAATTGGGCCCACGCGCCGGCACTGCAAGTCCCCGACTTCACGACTAGATACTCACGCCCCAGCTCGGTTTCGCGCTTTGAATCTCCTGTCCTTCCCGGCTCCTCCATCGTCACGCCGTACAGGGTGTCGCCGATCTCCATCGTGCGCTTGTTGTGCGTGATGAGGATGAACTGCGACGTCTTGCTCATCTCCTTCACCATGTCGTTGTAGCGGCCGACGTTGCCTTCATCGAGCGGCGCGTCGACCTCGTCCAGCAGGCAGAACGGCGTGGGCTTGATGAGGAAGATGCCGAAGATCAGCGCGACGGCGGTCAGCGCCTTCTCGCCACCCGAGAACAGGTTCACGCTCTGCAGCTTCTTGCCGGGCGGCTGCGCGAGAATCTCGATGCCGGGCTCGCTCGAGCCGGGCTCGTTCGTCATCAGCAGGCTGGCGCGCCCACCGCCGAACAAGCGCGGGAAGACCTGCTGGAACTTGTCGTTGACGATGTCGAAGGTCTCCTTGAACCGCTGGCGGCTCGTCTCGTCGATCGTCTTGATCGCCTCGGTGAGCTGCGCGAGCGAGGCCTCGAGATCCTTCTTCTGCTTCGAGAGGAACTCGAAGCGCGTGGCGATCTCCTGGTGCTCTTCGATGGCGGTGACGTTCACCTCGCCCATCTTCTCGACCTGGGCGCGCAGCTCCTTGAGGCGCTCGACGGCCTCTTCGCCGAGCTGCGGGTGCAGGTGGTACTGGTGAATCGCGTCGTGAATCGCGACGCCGTGGCGCTCCTGAACCGTGTTCGCGAGCTGATCCATCTCGAGGGTGAACTCACGCGCCTTCAGATTCAGCTCAGACAGGCCGTGCGTTACCTTATCCGCCTCTCGGCGACTGGGCGGCTCCGCAGGCCCGCCCAGTCACCGACCAATCGTCAGCCCTTCTTCCCGCCGCCCTTCCCACCACCGTTCCCACCGCCACCGTTCCCGCCACAGGTGTCGTGCTCGATGGTGATGCGGGTCTTGCCCATCGCCACGGCATCGTCGAACTGCGGCGAGCAGACGTTGCTGCTGCCGCACCGCGGCTTCTGCGGCTTGTACGGCGGGGGGCGCACGGCGAGCGCGCCCGTCGCGAGAAGAGCGGCGGCGATGTTCATGATCAACTGCGTCTTGGCCATGTGCGTCTCCTTGGTTGGTGCTGAGCCAGAGGTCGGCTGCTGACCTCGTTGGCTATTCGTCGCTCATGATCCGGCCCATCGGAGGCACGGCCGGCATCCGCCTGGCCGCGGAGCGATGCCTGAATGTCGAGCCGCGCTGCCTGGGCATGGTGGAAGGGCAGCTCCAGGTCCGAATCGGGAGCCAGAGCATCCAGCCCGCGCCGAACCAGACGTACTCGTGTGACGTGACCCTCGTGGGCTTCCCGCAAGCGCGGTGCATGGGCACGGCAGGAGCGCCGGTGAGCTTGCGCGCAGGGTACGTCGTCTCGTCGACAACGACGTGGCAGACGCTACAGGCCGCTGGTGTCGTCCCTGCCGGGAGCGCGCTCGCGACGTCTGCGTCGGCTGCCCTCCAGCTCCGGTGTCTGTATTCAACGGGCGGCTTCCTTGGTCCCGACCTTGACCTCGACAACGCGAGCCTCGTGAGTCGCTGAGCCCAGCTCGCTCTTTCTGGCGAGTACGCGGCGCTCGGCGAGCGGTGATTCGCCGAGACCGCGCTCCACCCGTCGGTCTGCGCCTTTCGAGCGGGAGAGGCAGAGGAGGAACAAAGCCCGAACCCGAGGAGGAGGGCCAACGCCGCGGTGCTCCACCCACCTCGGTGTCGCCAGGAGCTGCGCCACCGTGCGCACGACGGCGGACCATGACGGCAACGTCTGACCAGCCCGCTCCGGCCCACGACGAGTCGCGACATCGAGGTCCGAGCTCCTTGCGGTGGTGACGTTGGCCCCGCCTTTGCTTCGGCGCGCAGCCATGACCAGACCTTTCGTGGTGCTCGTGGCTGTCGTGTCGATGCTGGGGTGTGGCGAGGCGACCCCTCTGGTCACTGCGCCGCCGAAGCACGAGCCGTTCCTGATGCTCGCAGCCGTGTACGTCACCCCGTGCGCGACGAACTTCGAGCGCATCGCGCGCGGCAAGGACTTCGGGGTCTCGGTGGGCCAGCTCGACGCGACCGGAACGAGGGTGGAGCCGGTCGAGGCGAGCTTCGGCCTCACCGACGCCGCGGGGGCCGCCGTCGCCTTCGAGCTGCCACGCCAGGGCACCTTGGTGACTCGCTTCGCGCGGGCAGGCCGCTACGAGCTGACCGCCACCCTCGCCGACGGCGCCACGCTTCGACAGGACCTCGAGGTCGTCGAGCAGGCCGGCCTGCGCCTCTCGCCGGTGTACCGGCGCGTCACCACCCACGCCGCCGCGGGCGACTGCGCCGACACGCAGAGCGGGGTGTACGCCGGCCCGGGGCCGGTGAGCCTCGCGCTCAACCAGGCGCTCGAGACGTCGGTAGTGCCCTGCGACGCCGAGGGCGTGCCGCTGCTCGGCGCGGTCGAATTCGAGCTCTCCTCCGGCGAGCTGAATGTCAGCAAGAGCACCACCTGGCTGGGCCCGAACAGCTACCGCTTCGAGCCCACGCGGGCGGGGCGCGGCGTGGTGCACGTCACCGACCGCGCGACGGGGCAGCGCGCCGAGCTCGAGTTCGACGTGACGGCCGACGCCGCGACCTGCCCCGCGCAGCAGTAGGTCAGCGCACGCGCCACCCCGGCCTGGGCGTGGGTCGCGGTGGGCCTGGGCTTCTCGCTCCAGGGTCGAGGGTGCGGGTGGAGCGCGCGGCGTCTCGGGCCGTCAAGGGGCTCGCTCGCGCGCTCGAGAGCAGGGGCTTCACTCGCTTCAAGCCCGCCTGCTCGAGGCGCTCCCGTGGTGACCGTTCGCGCGAGCGACATCGCCAACACGTCGACCAGCAGCAGCCCGAGCGACGGCGACGGCCCGGCGAGCATCGCGCACAGCATGGCCTCGGCCGCGCGTTGGTGCTCGTTCTGGGCCTCACGGGGCGTCGTCGTCACCCGCCGATGAGCAATCGGGCGAACACGCCGCACGACAGCCCGATGAGTGCGCCCACCATGACGTCGAGCGGGTAGTGCGCTCCGAGGGCGACCCGCGAGAAGCCCACGAGGCCGGCAAAGCTGGCGGCCAGCGTGCCTCACCACCTTCCACGGCGTCTTCGCACCCAACGCCAGGCTGCGGCCCCTCGTCACCCGTCAGCCCGCGGCCCCTCCGCCTGCGCCGCCTTCGCCCCTCGCCGCACCTCCGAAGAAGAAGCGCCGGGTCGACTGGGCCACGCTCCACCAGCCACCTTCCGCACCGACGTCCTGAAGTGCCCCTGCGGAGGCCGTCGCCGCATCCACACCGTGCACGCCACCCGCGCCGCCGCCGAGGCCAGACTCGCGGAGTTGGGTGTCCCCCTGACGCCCGCACGTCGGAGACTCCCGCCCGCCACCGCCCAGCCAGCCCTTCCCTTCGCCGCCTGACGCACAGCCTCGTCGTCACGGCGCCGCCACGCCCTGGGCCTGTCCGTCTCGTGGGGCCTTGACCGACGCCTGCACACACCGAGACCGCCTCCCCGCACAGCCTCTCCCGCACGTCCGCCGCCCGCTCGCCGCGGCCTGCGGCCCATGGTGTGCGTCGCGCACGACAAGCAGGAGTCGAAGGTGCGAACCACCAGCCGCCTCTTGCCCCTCGCCTCGGCTCCCCGCTTTGTTTCACTTCTCCACCTGACGTCGGTCGGCACGAGGCCGG
>JADCJJ010000519.1 GCA_020247085.1 Myxococcaceae bacterium
AGGTCGAACAGCGCTGACGGGTCGAGCGCGATCATGACGGCGGCGGCGAGGGCCAGCGCGTTGAGGCCGTCGGAGCGCCGCTGGAGCATGTGCCCCAGCAGCAGCACCGAGCACATCACCGCCGAGCGAATCGCCGGCGCCTGTAGCCCCGTGAAGACGACGTAGGCCCACGTCAGCGGCAGCGACAGCGGCGCGGCGACCCGGCCCGGCTCCAAGCGGCGGAACAGGCGGCCGGGCCAAAAGAGCGCCAGGCGGCGCACGAGCGCGAAGAGGGCGAAGGCGAGCACCGCGACGTGCAGGCCGCTCACCGACAGCACGTGCGCCAGCCCGCTGCGCGCGAAGTCGTCCTCCACCTGCTCGTCGAGCGTCGCCCGGAGGCCCGCCGAGAGGGTGAGGAAGAGCGCCGCGGCCGCGTCGGACGGCGCGAGGGCGAACGTCTCGCGCGCGAGCCGGTCGTGCGTCGACGACAGCCAGCGCCGCCAGGCCGGCGCCGGCTCGAGCACCACCAGGCGGTCTCCGTCGAAGGCGCCGGAGTACGCCTGGCCGCGCGCCAGCGCCCTGCGCCACCCGTTCCACTCACCCGGGTTCGACGTCGGCACCAGCGGCCGCAGCCGCGCTTCGAGCCGGACCCGCGCGCCGGGCTCGAGCGGCTGCACCCGCTGCCCGAAGGCCTGCACCCGCAGCCGCGCCGGCGCGTCCGCGAGGCGCGACACGGTGAGCCCGACCTGCGCGCCGCCCTCCATCGAGCGGTACGACTCGACCTCACCCTCGAGGACAATCCGCGCGCCGGGCTCGATGGCGGGCGCTTGCGTTCCCGCGTGCATCGCCGACAGCGCTCCGCCGACGCCTGCGCACGCCACCAGCATCGCCGCGCGCGCGAAGACCCGGCCCTGTCGCTTCAGCGCCACCGCGCCGGCGACGACGCTCGTCAGCAACAACCACCCGGCGGGCGGCTCGAGCAGCGCCGCCGCGGCTGCCCCTCCGAGTATCGCCACCGCAGGAAACACGGCCGGGCGATTGCCCAGCGCCCACCACGACCAGATCACCATGCCCGCCCCCCACACCTACACGCCCAAACCGAAGCGTAGAGATGTGCGGGTTTGTAGTCAACGCCCGGGTGTGGTAGGAGTTACCGTCTCTGGGTCGGTTCTGCCCCGAAATCAATAGTAAAAACAAGGAGTTGTCGATTGTTCAAGCCAGGCGACAAGGCGGTCTACCCGGGGCACGGCGTGGGTGAGGTGGTTGGCATCGAGCACACCGAGGTGGCTGGTCAGCGACAGAGCTTCTACGTGCTGAAGATGCTCGAGAAGAACGGTGGGCGGTTCCTCATCCCCATCAACAAGATCGGCCTGGTCGGGCTGCGAGAGATCATCTCGGAAGATGACGTGAAGCAGGTGTACGCCATCCTCAAGGAGAAGGACATCTCGGTCGACTCGACCACGTGGAATCGGCGCTACCGGGAGTACATGGAGAAGATCAAGACGGGCTCGGTCTTCGAGATCGCCGAGGTGCTCCGCGACCTGTACCTGCTCAAAGGCGACAAGGACCTGTCCTTCGGTGAGCGGAAGATGCTCGACACGGCGCGCTCGCTGCTCATCAAGGAGCTCGCCTTCGCCAAGGGCGTCACCGAGCAGGACATCGAGGACGACCTGAAGAAGATCTTCAACATGGCCTGAGGGCAGGGCGCGTCGTGACGGCTGGTGACGGCAAGCCCGAAGCGACGCCCACGGCGCCAGCGTCGTCTCCGGACAGCGCGGCGCTCGAGCCGACGGCCATCGAGGAGCGGCGGGCCGACCGGGAGCAGCGCATCGCCGAACTCGAGGCGAAGCTGTCACGTCCCTCGAACGTCGGCGTTACCCCGCTGGTGGCGGCGGTGGCGCTGTTCTTCTCCGGGTACCTGATCTGGGGCCAGCGCGCGGATCTTGAGTACCAGTTCCTCGCCCCGAAAGAGCCGCTCGACCTCGGCGCTGAGGGGGCCTACCGGTTCGACACCGCGGAGTCGAATCGCTACGTGCAGCTTCACGGGGCTCCGTCACCGCGGGGCTGGTACTTCGTGGAGCGGAACACCACGGTGGTGGTGGTGGGCATCGTCGACACCCCCATCATCTTGAGGCGCCCGACGCTGCCAACGGAGAAGTGGACCCCGGGCGACCAGCGCGCACCGAGCCCCGACCCGAGGTCCTTTACGGTCAGGGGCCGGTTGCTGTCTCGAGGCGACGCACCCGCGCGATACGCAGAGGCCTTCACCAGCTACGAAGCCTGGTCGGGGACACCCGCGAAGTGGATCCTGCTGCAGGAAGACCGGCCGGGCGGTGATCTCGGCGGGCAGGCCTGGGTGGTCGTGCTCGTCAGCTTCGCGGCCCTGAACGCCTGGCTGCTCCTTCGCGGCACGCTCCGCCTCGTCAGCCGGGCTTGAACAGACCGCGCCAGAGCGGCCCAGCGCGGTCCTGATGAAGGCGGCAAGAGAGGATGGCTGGTGCTGCTCCGTGAGGCTCCGGGCCTTGCCTTTCTGGCGCGAGCGCCCGGCGCCCGGTTCGGCTCAGTCACCGAAGGCGTCGTCGATGCTGGTCTTGCTGGGCGCCTTCTTCGAAGCCGGCTTCGGCGCCGGCGCCTCGGCCTCTTCGTCGTCGGAGGCGGTGCTGCCGAGGGCGCTCTTGGCTTTGGCGTTGGCCGGGTCGTACTTCAGCGCCGCGGCGTAGGCGGCGCGGGCCTTCTCGTCATCGCCGCCCGAGGCGTACTGCTTGCCGACGAGGAAGTAGAGGTTGCCGAGGTGCTTCCGAATCTCGGAGCTGTACTTGCCCCAGCCGCTCGAGAGCTTCTCGTCGAGGGCGAGCGCCTTGGTGAACTCCTTGATGGCCAGGGTGCCGTTGTTGGTGAGGAGCGCGTCCTGGCCGTTGTCGTAGGCCGAGATGAAGTTGGTGAGCTGGCTGGCGAGCTCCTTGTCTCCGGCCGACCGCGCGAGCTCGAGCGACCCTTCGGCGTTGCCGCGCTCGTACGGCGCGAGGATCTGTGAGCGCTTCCCACCCGCCGCCTTCGGCTCGGCCGAGGGCTCTGGCTCGACGGGGGCCGACGTCTTGCGTGGCGCAGGCGCGAACCGATTGACGGTGGGGCTCCCCCGTGCAGGCGCCACGGTCGGGGCGGCATCGGCCCTGGCGAGCACCGTCGTCGCGCCCTCTTGAATGGTGGGCTCCTCGACGGCGATCGGCACCTCGGCAGGCGGCGGCGAGGCCTTCGGGGGGGGGATGGCCGCGACGGCCTGCTTCTTCTCGAGCGCGCGCGCGATGGGGTCGGTCGGCTCCGCCGCCGTGGGCGCGGCCGCCTTCGGCTCGACGGGGTGCACCGCCGGCGACCCGTTCGAGATGAAGACCATGGCGAACGTCAGCACGGCCGCGAGGCCGAAGCCGACGGCGCCGGCGAAGACCGCGATCTTCACCACGCGGTTCGAGCCGACGGGCTTCACCTGCCCGGTCGAGTACTGCGCGCGTGGGACGACGGCGGTGGGGCGTGCCCGGCCGCTCTGCGAGGTGCCCGGCTTCTCGCCCTTCTGCATCGGGCCGCGCAGCCGCAGGAGCGCGTTGCCGAGCGCGATGGTGTCGCCGATCTTCGCCTCGACCTCGCTGGCGATGCGCGCCTTGTTCACGAAGCAGCCGTTCTGCGAGCCGAGGTCCTTGACGAAGAACTGCTCTCCGACGCGCCGCACCTGGGCGTGGCGCCTCGAGATGGACGGGTGCTGGAGCCTCAGATCGGACACCGACGCGCGGCCGATCACCACCGTGCCCTGCTTCACCTCGAGCAGCTGTCCGGCTCCCGGCCCGCGCTCGACGTAAAGGAACGCCGGCTTGAAGTTCGCGTCGCTGACGCCGTACTGGGCCTGCAGCTCCTGGTCGGCCTTCTCGGTGTCGTAGATGGCGGTGGGGATCGCTTCTTCTGCCTTCTTCAAGGGCCGCCTCGCTCCGGTGGTGCTGCTGGGGTACTGGGGAACCCGCTGCGGGCGGGGATCATCGGCGCGAAGAATGTTCTCTTCGGAGATGGGAAAGTCGGCGTCAGTATTCTTCGGCTGCTGCGGCATGAGAACTCCACGAGGCGGGCTTCTAGCTGACGAGGTATCGCACATCTGACACCATGAGTTTCCTTTCCCTCAAGCCCCTCCCCCCATGAGCGCTCCAGAGATTCGCGTTTTCAACACGATGCAACAAACGAAGGTTCCTCTCTCGCCGATAACCCCCGGGAAACTGGGGATCTACGTCTGTGGGCCGACGGTGTACTCGTTCGTGCACCTGGGCAATGCGCGCACGTTCACGTCCTTCGACACCATCGTGCGGTACCTGCGCTTCAGGGGCTTCGAGGTTCGGTACGTGCGGAACTACACCGACGTCGACGACAAGATCATCAAGGCCGCGCACGACGCGAACGAAGACCCCATCGCCCTCGCGGCGCGGTTCATCCGCGAGTTCGAGGCCGACGCGCAGGCCCTGCACCTGCTGCCGCCAGACGTCGCGCCGAAGGTGTCCGAGACGATCCCCGAGATCATCGCCATCATCGAGCGCCTCATCGACCGTGGCTTCGCCTACGCGTCGGGCGGAGACGTCTACTTCGAGGTGCGCCGGTACCCCGCGTACCTGAAGCTGTCGAAGAAGCGGCTCGACGACTTCGTGTCCGGGGCCGGAGAGCGGGAGCTGCTCCTCGAGAACAAGCGAGACCCGCTCGACTTCGCGCTGTGGAAGGCGGCGAAGCCGGGAGAGCCGTCGTGGGCCTCGCCGTGGGGTGAGGGGCGGCCAGGGTGGCACATCGAGTGCTCGGCGATGAGCGCGAAGTACCTGGGCGAGACCTTCGATCTGCACGGCGGTGGGCTCGACCTCATCTTTCCGCACCACGACAACGAGATCGCTCAGAGCGAGGCCGCGAGCGGCAAGACGCTGTGCAACTGCTGGCTGCACGGCGGCTTCCTCGACCTCGAGGGCGCGAAGATGTCGAAGTCGTTGGGGAACGTGGTGCGCCTGCGCGACGCGCTCGCGCAGGTCGACGCCGAGGCGCTGCGCTACTTCTTCCTCACCACCCACTACCGCCAGGCGCTCTCGTTCTCGGACAAGCAGCTCGCCGACGCCGAGACGCGCATGGAGTACTTCTACGAGACCCTCAAGAAGGTGGACGAGCGCCTCGAGGGGAAGGACTTCGGGCCGGGCCCGGTGCACCAGGACCCAGGCCGCTTCCTGCGCGAGCTCGACGCGGCGATGGCCGACGACTTCAACTTCCCCGGCGCCCTCGGTGCGCTCGCCGGGCTCTTCAACGAGATGAACCAGCTCACCGACAAGCCGCCGGTGAAGGACAAGGCGTCGGTGGGGCGCACGCTCGTCGCCCTGCGTGAGGTGGCGCGGCAGGCCTCGCGCGCGCTCGGCCTCTTCGAGGATGTGCCCGCGCGGTGGCTCTCCCGCCGGCGAGACCGGCAGGTCACGCGCTACGGCATCGACCCGCAGCAGGTCGAGGCGGCCATCGCGGCCCGGCACGCGGCCCGTGCAGAGAAGACGCCCGAGGGGTTCAAGGCCGCCGATCAGATCCGCGCCGACCTCAAGGCCCAGCGGGTTGAGATCATGGACACGCCCCAGGGCACGACCTGGAAGGTGAGCGCCGAACCCGCAAGCTGAGCCCGTTGAGGTGCAGGTGCGACGTGCCGACGGCGGGCGCCCACTGAAGGCGTGTGTGCGTTTTTCTCACGTCGCCGAAGCGCCCGAGGTGAGGGGGAGTCAGCGCCCGCGGCGCCGCCGGCTCACCACCAGCCCCAGCGCGAGCAGCGAGAGCCCCCCGGCCGAAGAGCAGCCGAAGCCTGGCTGCGCGACCGGCCCGGCGATCGCCGCGCGGGCAATGTAGATCGGCGGCTTCGGAGGTGCCTGGCAGTACCGGAAGCCGTTCCAACCCGTGGCGCACTGCCACCGCTCGGGGCAGTCGCCGACGTTTCGGCACGTCGGCTGACAGGTCGACTCCACCTGCGTCTGGCCCGTGCAGACCGACTCCATGCCGCAGACGTTCACGCCGAGTTGGCACGGCTGCTGGTCGGCGATGGTCGGCAGCTGTCTCTTGATGCAGATCCCGCCCGTACACTCGAACGACGCGCCGCAGTCGGCGGGGCCGGTACAGGCCCGGGTGCAGTAGGGCTCGAGGTTCTGCGGATCATTGCGGCACTGGCGGTTGACGCACTGGTCGGCGCGCACGCACGCCTGTCCCTCGGCCACGCAGTCGGGGTCTGGCTCGCCGCAGGTGGTGGTGGCGCACAGGCCGTTGGCGCCGCAGTCGGGGCAGTCCGGGTCGACGCCGCCAGGCAGCATGAGGCACACGGTGCTGCAGATGTTGTCCTTGCCGCACACACAGTCGTAGTCGGTCATCGCGCAGTTGGTGGCGCAGCGCCCGTCACGGTCACACGAGGGAGCCTCGTACATCGCCAGGTACTGCTGGATGAAAGACGAGAACGCGTCGGTGCGGGTGTCGGCGCCGAAGGTGCACGCCTGAGACGTGGTGAAGCTGTGCACGCCGACGACGCGCTCGACGCCATCGGGGAACGTGTGGAACGTCGGGCCGCCCGAGTCCCCCTGGCAGACGCCCTTCGAGCGCTGGTCTCCCATGAAGATGAGCTGCGGGTAGAGGTCGACCACCGTCAAGTCGACCTGCCGGCGGGTGCCGGTGCCCATGCCAGGGCTGGTGTTGCCGTAGCCGATGGCGCGAATGGGGCGGCCGCGGAACGCCCCGGTCAACGTCTGCGAGTTCCACGGCTTTGGCGTCACGTTCGTGGGGGCCCGCTCGAGGAGGATGATGGCGATGTCGTTTCGCAGGTCCTGCCCGTTGGGGTTCCACCCCGGGTGCACGTTCCAGCGCGCAGCGCGGTAGGCGTTGACGCCGAACTGCAGCTGGTTGTCTGCCGGCGCGTTGTGCGCGAACACCGACCGTGCGGTGTCGACGCAGTGGGCCGCGGTCAGCAGGGTGCGCGTGCCGATGAGGGTCGCGGTGCAGATGCCCATCTGGCCGGACTGCTCGGTCATGATGAGCTGGAAGACGGTGGTCTCGTTGGGGGCCGGGGTGCCACCGACGATGGCCTGGCGCTGGCGCTCGACGGTGACCTCGTCGGCAGCAGCCAGCTCGGTCGGGCCGCAGGCGGCGAGGGCGAGCAACAACGCAGAGACGAGGACGAGGCGCATCAGGACACCCGGCGACGGCGACACGCGAGGCCCATCAGCATGCCCGCCGCCCAGAGTCCACCCGGCACCGTGGAGCACCCGGCCCCCGGGCGGGGCCCGACCGCGCTCCCGAGCTCCGCCGTCACGCGTGGCAGCACCTTCGGCTGGAAGTCGAGCGCCGCAGGGCGGCAGAACCGCCCGCCGAGGCTGCCGCCCTCGCACGTCTCTCCGCGGGCGCAGTCGGCGCCTGACAGGCACGGGAGCACGCAGCGGGTGATGCCGCGCTGCGGGCCATTGCAGGTGCTGGTGACGCAGAAGTCGAGCATCGGGCTGCACGAGTCGAAGAGGCGGCGCTCGGGCCGAAGCGGGATGCGGCAGACGCCGCTGGCGCACTCCATGCCGTCGCGACAGTCGGTGGTCGCGGCGCAGGACCGGGTGCAATACGCGTCGACGTGCTGGCTGTCGTGGCGGCACTGGCGACCCTGGCACTGGGTGACGGCGGTGCACAGGCCGCCCTCGGTGACGCAGTCGGTGTCGGCGCGGGGGCAGGCGTCGACGGCGCAGATGCCGTTCGAGGCGCAGTCGGCGGGGCAGTCGGGGTCGCGCGCGAAGTCGGCGCACTCGACCGAGCAGGCGCCATCGCGAGCGCACGCGCAGTCCTGGTCGATGGTGGCGCAACCAGGCTTGCACAGGCCGTCGAGCTCACAGGTGGGGGCCTCCCAGCCGCCCGCCGTCATGCGGATCCACGGGACGACGCGGTCGACGCGGCCGTCGGCGCCGAACTCGGTGCAGCCCTGGTCGCCGAAGCTGACGACGCCGACCTGCCGAGGCTCGGTCGTGCCAGGGAAGACCATGAACGAGGGGCCGCCCGAGTCGCCCTGGCAGGTCTGCTTGCCCTGAACTCCGGAGAAGATGAGCGACGGCTCGACGCGCCGGAGCACCGTCGTCACCTCGCGCTTGGTGCCGCCGCCTGCCTGCGTCGCACCGTCTGTCACTCCGAAGCCGACGTGCCGAACCGGCTGCGAGACCAGGCCCTGGCCCATCGAGCCCTCGTTCAGCACCACGAGGGGGACGTTCGTGACGGGGCGCTCGAGCTGAATGAGGCCGAAGTCGTTGGTCTGGCCCGTGTAGTTGGGGTGGCGCACCTGGTTGACGATGCGCACGGCCTGCGACGGGCTCGAGGCGTAGGTGCCGAAGAGGACAAAGTACGGCGCGCTGCGGCCTTGCGCGTAGATGCAGTGAGCGGCGGTCAGCACGGTCTTTGGGCCGATGAGGCTGCCCGTGCAAAAGCTCGAGTACCGCCCGTTGAAGCCGACCGCGAGGGCGACGACCGAGGGATCACCCATGGTGATGACACCACCGATGATCTCCTGACGTGTTTGCCCCTCGCTGGGCGTGGCCTCGCGAGGCTCGGAAGGTGGGTCGACCCGGCCGCATGCACTCCCGAAGACGGTGCCGGCCAACACCGTCAGGAG
>JADCJJ010000052.1 GCA_020247085.1 Myxococcaceae bacterium
CACCCGCCACGCCGTCACCACCCGCCGCGCCGTCACCACCCGCCGCGCCGTCACCACCCGCCACGCCGTCACCACCCGCCACGCCGTCACCACCCGGAATCCACGGCAGGCGCGGGAGCTGCAGCCGCGCCGGGCTCGAGGCCGGGGCGATGAGCTGCTGGCCCACCCGCAGCCACTGCGCGGCGCAGTCGCTCCCGGAGCGCCCACACCACAGCACCATCACCGCGCTCCAGAGGGCCCACGTCCACGGCAGGTGCCAGCGAATGGTGAGGAGCGAAGCGCCGATGACGAGGGCCAGCCCCGCGAGCGCGGAGAGCGCGGACCCATCCGTGCACGCCCCGGGCGCCTGCCGGTCGAGCAGCAGCGCCGACGTCGCCAGTCCGCCGGCCAACAGCACGAGGGCGAGCACGCTCTGCAGCACCTGCGAGGTGACGGTGGGCGGCGTGCGCCGGCGGGTGCGCGCCCGGTGCGTCCACCATGACGTGAGCACCGTCACCGTCCACAGCGCGCACGTGAAGGGCCCGCAGTGCCACCACAGCCACGACGCCACAAGCACGCCCGCCAGCACCGCCAGGCAGCCCCATTGGTCGAGCCGGTCGGCGCCATCCGCCAGCGCCGGGCGCCGCGTCCCCACCACCTCCCGGGCGTAGACGGTGCCGGCCAGAGTGCATCGGCTCTCCCCCCCGGCCTCGCGCTGCTCGCGCACCGACCAGTCCCACACCGACAGCTCGTGCACGTCCAGCAGCTCGTCCTGCTCCGAGGGCCTGCGCGCCCGGAGCCGCACGTCGCGCAGCGAGGCCTGCCGGAAGGGCGCCGGGCCGTCGGCGTCCGTGGCGGGGGGGCCGGAGACCGGCTCCCAGCGCGTGACGACGGCCTCGACGAGCTGCAGCCGGTACCAGCGCGCCAGCCCCGTGCCCCCGAGCTTGCGGTGGGGCGTACCGACGCACGCCCCAACGAGGGTGCCCTTGAGCCACCGCGCCGGCTTAGCCATCGCGCCCCTCGAGGCCGGTCCCCCCCGCGCGCGGCCGCGTGTCGTACGGCGCGTCGTCGAAGCGCGAGAGCCTCGGGCCGGTGAAGGTGGGCCACCGCGCCAGCGCCGCCGCCTCCTCGGCGCGGAAGGCGGCGTACGCCCGGTCGATGAGGGCGCGGTTGGCCCTCCACCGGTTGGCCTCGTACGCCCGGGCCGCGGTGCGGCCAACGGTGGCCGCCGCCAGCCACGGCAGCACCATGAGGAGCACCATCGCGAGCGAGAGCAGCGTCGCCCGCAGCGGCCGCGCCCAGGTGAGCTGCACGCGCCGCAGCAGAAAATGCGAGCGCTCGAGGTGCTGGCGGTAGCGCGCGACGTCGGTCTGCGCCGCGTGCGCCTCACGCTCCCGGTGCCCGGCGACGACGGCTCCCAGCCGCGCCACCTCGGCGGCGAGCGCGTCGACCCGGCGCTCGTCCTCCGCCACCGCGCGCTCCAGCGTGCGCCGCCCGCCGGCCGAGGGGTCGCGCACGGCCGCGAGCTCCCGCCGCCGCGCCTCGAGGCTCGCCCGGGCCAGCACCAGGCGTCGCTCGACCCCCTCGAGGGCCCGCTCGCCGTCCGCGCGCACCTCGGCCAGCGGCCCCAGCACCGCGCGCGCGTGCAGCTCCACCAGCGCCGCCCGGAGCGTGGCGACCTGCGCGTCGTGCTCCGCCGCGCTCGAGGCCAGCAGCAGCGGCTGCGCGAAGAAGACCCCGAGCAGCGCCAACATCACCAGCGGCGCGGTGCGCGGCATGAACGTCGTCACGCGCCCGAAGGCCTGCTGCGGGCCCACGCCGCCGCCGGCCACCGCCACCCGTAAGAGGTTGAGCAGGTACAGCCCGGCCCCCAGGCCCACCCCCACCCCGAGGCCGAGCGAGTCGCTCGCCAGGTACGCCCCGTAGCCCGCCGAGCCCGTCAGCAGCCCCAGCGGTGGCGCCGCCGCGAGCGTCACGAGGCCGAGCGCGCGGCGTGACGGCGCCGGCAGCTCGGCCACCCGGTCGGGGTCGTACCCGAGCGCCGCCGTCAGCCCCCCCGTCACGAGGCCTTCTCGTCGGTCTGGACGTAGCGCTTCGGGTCGGCGGCGATGTCTCGCCTCGCCTGCTCGCCGAAGCGGGCGTGCACCTCTCTCGTCAGCTCGGCCTGCAGCTTCAGCCGCTCCAGCTCTGCCGCCAGCTGCGCCTCGGCCTGGTGGAAGCGGTCGTCGCGCAGCTCGAGGTTGCCGTCGGCCGTGAAGACGTAGCCGAGCGCCTCGACGCCGGTGCGCGCCGCCGCCAGGCGCTTGAGGTTCTCGTCGAGGTAGTCGTAGGCGCTCCGCACCAGCATCATCTTGAAGAAGATGGGGCCCGTCTCGATGGCCAGCAGCAGCAGCATGATCCACCACGGCACGCTGCCGCCGATGTCGTGGCTGACCTGAATGCGCTTGAGAAGCCCGTCGAGGCTGCGGGCCTGCTTGAGGTTACTCGCGCGCGCGTCGGCGAGCTCCCGGTCGAGCGCCTCGAGCTCGCCCTTCCACTTCCGCTGCTCGTCCTCGAGCGGAGCGTGCTTCTCCTTGTCTCGCTCCCGGTCGCGCTCGAGCTCCTGCTCCATCTTGTCGAGCGTGTCGCGCTTGTCCTGCCAGGCGGGCCCGCGCCCGGCCCTCTGGCTGCCCGTCTTGCCCTCGGCCTCGAGCTCGAGCAGGCGGCGCTGCTCCTTGATCTCGAGCCGGCGCTTCTCGAAGTAGTCGGCGCGCTCGTCGAGGCGCCGCTGGTTCTCGGCGACGCGGGTGCGCAGCTCGGCGCGGCGGGCCTCGATGAGCCGGTCGGTGTGCGCGTTGAGGCGCGAGAGGTACTCGTTCTGCTCGAGCTCGAGCTGCGCGTCGATCTCGGGCTTGAGCACCCGAATCTCGAGCGGCGCCGAGATGCAGACGCCGATGATGACGGCCATCACGATGCGGGGGAACGCCTTCGACAGCTGCGTCCACGTAATGGTGTCCGAGCCGTCGCCCTTGCCGGTGCTCGAGACGATGAAGCGGTCGATGTTGAAGATGATGAGGGCCCAGACGAAGCCGGCGGCGACCGACTGCAGCACCGTCGGCCCGTGCACGTCGGTGCCGAGGGCCATCTGGTCCTTCGGGCTGAACACCGTATAGAAGGCGTAGCTCCCCGAGGTGAACGCCAGCACCGCGGTGGCCAGCACGATGCCGCCGATGCCCTGGTACTTCACGCGGTCGGAGTGCGGGCAGTGCACCAGCAGCGAGGCGTCGGCCCCGGCGCAGAACCAGAGGAAGCGCGAGAAGGGCCCGGCCCTGACGGCCTGGGGCAGCCCGAGGTGTGAAGGCGGCGTGGGGTCGGTCATGCGTGGGGGTCCCCTTCGATGGCGGCCGGGTCCGCAGGCGCCGGCGGCGTCACGGTGAGTCGAAGCTGAACGCGGGGGCCCGCCCGCGGCGAAGGCGGCGCTGGTGCGCGCAGCCGCTCGACATGGGGTACCCGGAGCCGGGCCGAGGGCGCCAGCCGCGCCGACGCCCACCCCAGCCCCAGGCCGAGGAAGAGCGCCCGGCAGGGGCGCGCGGCGCCGCGGTGGAACACGATGGTGTCGAGCGACCCGACGACGAGCCGCGCCCCGAAGGAGCCGATGACGAGCCCGAACCCGCGCGCGCGCAGGCGCACGGCCTCGAGCCCGGACCCGGCGCGGACGAGGTGGACCGGGGTCAGCGTGACGCGGGCATTCCTGGGCGTCGCCGACATGGAGCGCCCACGCTACGCCAGCCGACTCGACGCGCGCCACACTCGCGAGCCGCCGGCCACCCCACCGGCCGAGCCACCCGCCGAGCCTCCTGCCATCCCGCCCGCCGAGCCGCCGGCCACCCCACCGGCCGAGCCACCTCCCGCGCCCGTCACGTTGACGCACTGGCCGCTCTGACACACCTGTCCAGAGACACACGCCACGCAGGCCGAGCCGGCGAATCCACAGGTGGTCGATGACGACACCGACGTGGTGATCGGGATGCACGTCGTCCCCTGCACGCAGCCCTGACACATCGGTTGTGGCTGCGGCCCGCCACACGCTGCGATGCCAGTCACCAGTGCAGCCAAACCCCACGTCGATGTCCGCATGAAGCCTCCATCGATGGCAACACCACGGCTCTCGACGAGCTGAGAAATAGCGAGAGGTGAGCGCTCTCTGCTCGGGCCGAAGCATCCGCGGAAGGCCGAGGTCTTCATGAAGAGAGAGGCCAGGCTCGCCGCTGGTGACACGAGTGACTCGAAAACCGCGAGGAACGCCCTCGACGAGCTGGCCGACCAAGCGCTGCTCGCGCTTCGAGCGGGTGAGTGGGCGCTGCTTCCAGCCCAGATATCCGTTGGCAGCCACGGACGCCGACGGGGGCGTGACTGAGCGCGACCTCACCGGTGAGTTCCTCCCGGGCATCCAGACAGAACTGCCGAAGGCGAGCCGCGACGACCCCGTGTGGTTCGAGCACGTCGAACAGCGCCTCGAACTCACCGAGACTGCGCTGCGAGCCAGCTCCGAGCGGCGCCTGGCGCCATCACGAGCCACTCGTGCCGCCACTCCAGTGCGCGCCGACGTCGAGAGGCGACTCGATGAACACGAAGACCGGCTGGCGGCGCTCGAGCAGCGGCGCGGCTCCTGACGAGCCTCCTCGCGTGGGACGCCGACCTCCTGGGGGGCGTCGCCGGGCCTCGACGTACACGGGGGCCTCGTCGGCGACCTGGGACATGGCTCCAGCCACGGGCTGCCCGGGACGACGCGGAGCTCGAGCGACTCAGCCTCGAGACAGGCCGCTCGCTGCGGGTGGTCGTCCACGCGCACGACCGCGACGAGTCCGGCCGTTTCGTCGAAGGAGGCAACCCGCTGGAGAAGGCGTCGCTCGGCGCGCCGCGCTGACGGGCGGCCACCGCGTCGCCGAGGCGGCCCGTTCAGCGTCGCGCCAGCCCGACGTTCAACGCACGCGCACGCACGGGCCACCGTCGGTGCCGGGCGCGAAGCCGACGAAGAAGCGGCTGGCGTCGACGGGGCTGTGGTGCAGCGCCCCCAGCCCGCCGGCGTCTGCCGGGCCGACGGGCGCGAGGGGGTAGTGGGCGAACTCGCACCGCTCGGCGAGCGACACGATGGGCAGCGGAGCGCCTTCGGGCGCGACGACCAGGGCCCCGACGGGCTCCAGCGGGGTGACGAAGAAGGGCGGCGGCGGCCCCGGCGGCGTCGCGTCATGGGCCACCACCAGACAGCGCGTCGTGTTCCCCGCCTCGTCCGCGAGCTGCACCGACACGACGGGCGTCGCGTCGAGGTCCACCGGCCAGAGGGCGCCGGGGCAGCGGCGCTCGGCACAGGGAGTCAGGCGGGCGACCTGCCAGGCGGGCGGTGCACAGCTCGCGTTCGGGAAGACCTCGGGCGCGGCGTCGTTGAAGTCGACGCCCTCGAGCACGAGCGCGGCGGCGCGGAAGGCGTGCGGGGGCGACGGGAACCAGCGCAGCCGCGGCTCCACCGGGGCCGTCAGGTCCTGCACGAGCGTGAGCGGCTGGCTGCAGCGCGTCGCCTCGCCGTCCCGGTCGGCGTCGAACGAGAGCGTCAGCGGCGCCTCGGGCCGGAGCGCCACCGTGACGCCCGGCCGCTCGAAGGACGCCGCGTCAGCCACCGCCAGCAGCGCGCCCTGGCAGCCCGGCTGCGCCCAGACGTTCACCGTCCACCCGGGCAGCATGTAGCCCTGCACCACCACCGAGGCCGCCCGCGTCGGGCTGCGCGGCGTCACCAACGTCACCAGCGGCTCCGTACGGTTCCCCCGCGTCGGGAACGACACGTCGAGGCTGACGGGCACCGAGCAGGCCGACACCTGCCCGCTCGATGACACCGCGTCGGCCGAGAAGACGTTCCGGCCGAACACCGTCTCGACGAAGACACCGACCTCGCCCGTGGCGCCGTCGACGCGCAGGGCCTCGCGGCCCTCGCACGTGCCATTGAAGAAGAGCCGTGCCGTCACGCCCGGCGCCGCGTCGAGGCGCAGCGTCACGCCACGCTCGCGCCAGCGCGTCGTCTCCGCCCCGGCCGGCAACCGCAGCACCGGCGCCGCCGGCGGCGCCTCGGGCGTCGGTACGGGCGCGGGCGCCGTGCACGCCACCACCCCCGCCGCCCACAGCACGGCGCACCTCATCGAATCGAGACCTCTGCCAGCGAGCGGAGCACCACCGGGGCTCCAGCCGCGTCCTCGGCGCGTACGCGAATCGCCTGGCCCAGCGTCGGCGCCGTGGCCCGGGTGAGGAACACGCCCGCCTCGGGGCAGTGCCGGCCGCCCTTCGCCACCAGGTCCCGCGCGTTCGGCAGCGCCACCCACGGCGCCCAGGCCATGCCGCCGTCTTCGGACGCGCTGCCCACGTCGACGTGCACCACGTTCACCTCGCCCTCCAGCTGCAGCGCCCGGAGCGTCACGGCCTCGAAGGCGCCCACCTCGGGCAGCTCGACGGTGAGCGCCGTCACGCCGGGGGGCAGCCGCACCGGCGTCATGCGCCCGTCGGTCCACGGGCACGGGTCGAAGGTTCGGCCGGCGCGGCAGGGCCGCCCCCTCAGGCGCGACGGCAGCCTCACGCCCGAGGGTGCGTACGGCCGCTCGAGGCGCAGCTCCGGCGAGACCCACTGCGAGTCGAGGCCCAGGAGGTTCGCGTCGAAGAAGATGTCACCCGTCGCGCGGAAGACGAGGCGCGTCGTCAGCGGCCGCTCCTCGGCCACCACCGGCTCGTTCACCCCGCCGCGCCAGGCCACCGCGCCGTCGGCCCACGCCTCGAGCAGCGACTCCGAGAGCAGCTGCGGAACCACCGACGGGTTGGAGCTGACCGTCAGCTCCGGCGCCTGCACGTCGACGGGCGGGAACCGGAAGGTGGCCGACAGCCGCACCGTCTCGTCGCCCACCGGCGACGTCTCGACACGGAAGAAGCGCGGCACCGGCCCGCCGAGCGTCTGCTGCTGCCTGAAGACCGTCGCCTGGTAGCGCCCGTCGTCGTCCGTCGTCAGCGTCGCGAAGGGCTCCATCGGCGTGCACCGCTCGCCGTCGGGCGAGGCGTCGCGGAAGACGCGCACCTCATGGCCGCGCCGCGGCCGCCCGTCGTCGTCCACCAGGCGCCCCGACAGCCGGAAGGCCTCCTCGGGGCTCGGGCAGCCCAGCGCGACACCCGCGATGACGAGGGCCAGCGCGCGCATCAGTACACGCCCTTCACGCCCAGCGTCGGCAGCACCAGGGGCACCGCGAAGGGCGTCTTGCGCAGCGCGCGCTGGCCGTCGGCGGTGGCCACCTCGTAGGTGTACCCCAGCACCTCAGAGGACAGCGACGCGTTGAGCACGTCGAGGTACAGTTCGAGGGTGAAGTCGTCGAAGGTGAACGTCTTGCTGGCGCGCACGTCGAGGCGCGCGAACGGCGGCAAGCGCACCTCGCGCGCGAGGCTCACCGGCACCCACGACGGCGCCAGCGTCGTCGGGTCGACGCCCGGCTGCTGCGCGCGGCTCGAGATGGTGCCCGACTCGGGCCGCCCGGTGTTGAGGTGCACGTTCGCGCTCACCCGGAAGCCCCGCGGCAGCGTGACGCCAACCGTCAGGTTCAAGACGTGCGTCTGGTCGAAGTCGAAGGGCAGCCAGGTGACGGTGTCGTCCACCACGCGCGCCGAGGCGTCGAAGGTGAGCGCCCGCCGCCGCCGCTCCGAGCGCATCAGCGTGTAGCTGAGCCAGCCGAAGAAGCGCCCGTCGGCCCGCTTGCGCAGCAGCACCTCGAGGCCGTACGCGCGGCCCGGCACCCCCACCTGCTGCCCCGCCCGCGCGCGGTTGGTGAGCAGGTCTTCGAGTGAGTACTCGATGGCGTCGAAGACGGGGTTGAAGAAGACGGACGTCGACAGCGAGAGCCCCAGTGGGCCCTGCGCGTCGGCGCCGGCCTCGAAGCGCGCGCCGCGCTGCACGCCGTCGCGCAGGCCCGGCAGGTCCGAGACGGGCAGGTTGAGCAGCACCGTCGGGGCCTGGTGGGCCAGCCCCGCCGCGCCGCGCAGCGTCAGCCATGCCACCGGCGTCCACCGCGCCGACAGCCGCGGCTCGGCGCGCAGGTGCGTGGGGCCCGCGTCGAGGGAGAAGACGTCGGCGCGCAGCCCGGCTCCCAGCACCAGCCCGCGCCGCGTCCACGCCACGTCGGCGAAGGCGCCGGCGAGGGTGCCCGTCGTCTTCGGCTCGCGCAGGCTCGAGGCCGCGCCGACGGCCACCACCGGGTCCCGCTCGAGCTCGAGGGACACGTCCTGCCGGTCCACGTCGGCGCCCACGTCGAGGCTCACCCCGCCCTCGAGGGCACGCGAGAAGCGCGCCCGCGCCTGGCCCTGCGTGCGGAACATGAGGAACTGGCCGAACTGCACGCCGTTCCGCGAGCCCACCAGCCCCAGCTGCTCGGTGCCCACGGTGGCGCCGGCCTCGGCCTGGCCACCCCACAGCGGCATGCGCCACGAGACGTCCGCCCGGTGGAAGACGTTGCGCAGCAGCGCGCCCACGGTGCCGGCGCCGGTGTCACGGGTGCCCGCCTCGTCGGCCGCCCCGAAGGCCAGCAGGCGCAGCCGGCCGCGCCCGGGGCTCCACTCGACGCGGGCCTGGTAGTCCTGGAAGTTGGCCACGGGCCTCGGCTGCGGCCGCTCCGGCGTCGAGGGGAACGCCAGGCGCGCCACCTCGGTGGCGACGAGGCCGGTGTACGAGAACCGCCCCGCGAGCGCGACGTCGAGGTCGAGCGCCTCGATGGGCGCGGCGACGAAGGCCGCGGCGCTCAGCAGGTCGACCGACACCGACGCCGTCAGCCGCTTCGGCGGCGCCGCGAGGCGGCCCTCGACCACGCCGCCGAGGAGCCGCCCGAAGCGCGCCGGCACGTCACCGGTGTAGAAGTCGACGCGCTCGATGAACTCGGGCGCGATGACCGAGGGCCCCGCCAGCAGGTGGTAGAGCTGCGGCACCCGCACCCCGTCGAGGAAGAAGCCCGTCGCCGCCGGCTGCGTGCCGCGCACCACCGGGTACGACAGCCCCGAGGCGACCGACGCGACGCCGGGCAGCAGCATCGGCACGCGAAACGGGTCGCCCTGGGTGCCGGGCGTGAAGGCCAGCTCGGCCCGCCCGAGCTCGACGCGCGGCGCCTCGGTGTCCCGCCGCGCCCGCACCACCGTCTCGGCGGCGCCCGTCGAGGTGGGTTCGAGCCGGTACAGCACCTCGACGCGCTGCCCGGGCCCGGGGGCCTCGTCGAAGCGCCGGCCCAGGTGCCCCGCGGCCTGCACCTCGACGGTGACGGCGCCGGGCCCAGGCGACAGCGTGAAGCGCCCGTCCGCGTCGGTCTCGACGACGATACCGCCGTCGTGCGTCGACACCACGGCGCCCACCAGCGGCAGCCGCGAGCCCATCGCCCGCACCTGCCCCGCGATGACGGCCGGCAGCCCCGCGTCGACGGGCGCGTCGAGCAGGTGGAAGGGCGCCTCGGCGGCGGCGGCCGTCGACAGCAGCGACGTCATGAAGACGAGCGGCCCCCGCACCGCCTACTTCTTCTTCTCGCCCTTCGCCGGCTTCTCGGCCGGCGCCGGCGCCACCTTCGCCTTCACGTCGGTGGCCTTCAGCAGCGCCAGCACCGGGTCGAAGTCGCCCTCGACCGCCACGCCGAAGCCACGCGCGCGGAAGGCGTCGGCCAGCACCTTCTTGCCGTCGGGGCTGAGGCCCATGCGGCCGAAGGCCATCATCACGTCGTTGACGCGCGCCGGGGGGAACTCGGGGCAGTGCGCGATGACCTCGTTGGGCAGCTCCTTCGTCGAGGCCACCACCGTGAAGTCCGCCACCGGCCCCGCGTCCTCGCAGCCCGTCGGCACGAGCGGGCTGTCCTCGGGCACCGGGGCCGCGAAGGTGGCGCCGACGTCGGCCGACCCGTCGCGCACCGCCCGGCACACCCCGGGGTGGTCGCCCGCGAAGAGCTCGCCCGAGAACGTCTTGTCCGGGTCGAGGCCCTGCTCCTTCAGCAGCGCCCGGGGGAAGAGGTAGCCCGACGCCGACGACTTGCCGACCCACGCCACCTTCCGGCCCTTGAGGTCGGCCAGCGCCCGCAGCGGCGACCCCGCCCTGGTGATGAAGACGGCGCGGTAAAAGAGGCTGCCGTCAGCGGCGCGCATGGCCTTCGACAGGGCGGTGACGTCGCGGTTCTTCTGCGTCGCCTGCACGAAGGCGAGCGGCGTAATCCACGCCAGGTCGACCTGGTTCGTCGCCAGCGCCTCGGAGAGCGCCTCGTACGAGTCGAAGGTGCGCACCGTCACCGCCGAGCCCAGCGCCTTCGACAGGTAGGGCTCGATGAGCGCCTTCGCCTGGGCCGCGTGGGCCTCGCCGTAGGGGTGCGCCATGCCGAAGGTGAGGGGCTTCTTCGGCGGGGCCGGGGTCTTGCCCTGCGCGAGCGCGAGGGAGGCGACGACGAGGAGCAGCGTGAGGAGCGAGCGGTTCATGGGTGGGGCGGCTCTCTGACGGCGAGGTGAAGGGTCGGCCCGTCGGCCCTGGGCCTGGCGCGGCGCGGGTCCAGGTGAGGGCGGGCTGACGGCGACGCGCGGCGGCGTGATGGGAGCCCCGAGTCGCCGACGCCACGTGACGCTCGCCACCTCCGACGTGATGCGCCCGGGGGCTCCCTGCCTTCGCTGTCGAGTCGTCGCCCCGGCACGCCTGAGGTCGAAGCGTAGCCCACCCAGCGGCGCCGTCACGCGCGCGACGCCAGGGGCACCCGTTCGGTGGGGGCGGGGCAGGTCGGTCAGCGGTAGCCGATGGGGCCGAGGAGAAAGCGCGGCGCCATCGCGTACCCGTCGGTGGGAATGGTGAAGCCCAGCGTGTCGGCCATGCGGGTGAAGAAGGCAAACTGCCAGGCGACCCACAGCGCCTCGTCGGCGTCACGGCGCGAGACGCCGGCGGCCTTGAGCGCGGCGCCGTCGGCCTTCGTCAGCGCCCCCGGCGTCGCCGAGACCTTGCCCAGGAAGACGAGAATCGCCTTCAGGCGCTCCGGGATGGGCGCCGTCTGTACGTCGGCCAGCACCGCCTGCACCGTGGCATCACCGAGGACGGACGACGCGACCGCGCCGTGGGCGCCCGTTCAAAACGGACAGCGCCGCGACTTCGAGATGAAGGCCGCCATGAGCTCGCGCTCTCCGACGGTCCACCCCGAGGCGCCGCGCATGATGTCCTGGCAGAGCGGGTTGAGCCCGCCGGCGAGGAAGTCGCGTCGGTACATCAACAGCTTCACCACGTCGTAGGGCTCGCGGCCGAAGGCCTTCGCCACCTTCAGCACCACCCCCAGGGGGCCCGAGGGCCCGGCCGCGACGGCTGGCAGCCGCATCAGTCGTCCTCCAGCACGGAGAGCCCGGCAGCGCGGGTCTCGTCGGCCGCTCCCAGCGCCGCCGCCACCATCACCTCGAACAGCACGTCGTCGGCGTACGTCTGCCGCAGCGCCGCCACCTCGTCGTCCGTGATGTCGTGTGCCCGGGTGCGCATGCGCTCGACGAGCATGCCCAGGCCCTCGGGGAGCGCCGCCCCCTCGCCGCGCCAGGCCGCCTGCCGCCACCCGGCGGCCGCGACCCCAGCCCCTTCGGTGACCCGCACCATCAACGAGCGCTTCGCTGCGTCACGGTCCATACAGGCCGGAAACCTTACACGCCGGCGCCAGAGAAAGGTTTCCGGCGACGGCCGTGGGAGCCTCTTCGCCGCGGGAGGGCGTGGGCCGCGTCGTCAGAAGGCCGCTTCGGCGCCCGCCGTGAGCGCGTAGTCGAACGAGCGCAGGTTGGCCGCCGGCGGCTGGGTGTCGATGTTGAGCAGGAACCCGAGCGTGAGCGAGACGTTGTCGGTGATGCGGGCGTTCACCTTCGTGTTGCTGTTGATGAGGAAGCGGCCGCTGACGGGCGCCAGCAAGAAGGGCAGCACCTCGAGGTCCTCGGAGAACCGGAAGTTCTTGTTGAGGGCCCAGCGGAACATGCCGGCGACGCGCGGCGCGAGAAGGGCGATGGCGTAGTCCTTCGGGGGCGTCGAGGCGGGGAAGTAGATCCACCGGGTCTCGTAGCCGCCGCGCAGGGCGAGGTCGAAGCGCAGGAACAGCCTCTCGAGGTCGCCCTCCTTCTCGTCGAACAGCTTGAAGCTGGCGCCGGCCTCGCCGAACGACCGCGACTCGATGCTCTTGACGTGGTCGAACTCGGCGCCGGCGAGGACGAAGGCACCGCCGATGGTCCCGAGGGACCTGTCGCCGCGAACCGTGGCCCCCGCGCGGCGCGCGACCGTCTGCGCCGTCGTCGTGGAGTTCAGCGTGGTGTCCGGGTTGGTGACGCCGTACGCGCCCGTCGCGCGGATGCCCAGCGTCCACAGCTCCCACTTCCGGTCGAGGGCGACGTTGGCGGTGAGGGTGATGGTCTGGGTGTTGCCGCCGAGCAGCGACAGCCCGAGTCCGGCGGTGCCAGCCCAGGCTCCGGCGGCTGGCGCCGTGGCGGGCGCTGCGGGCGCTGCGGGCGCGGGCGCGGGGGCCAGGCGGTCGGCGATGCGCTGCGCGGCCTCGGCGGCCTTCGCGGCGGCCTCGGCGGCCTTCTCGGCGGCGACGGCGGCGCGCTCGGCCGCCGACTTGTCGGCCGAGGGGTCGGCCTGGGTGACGAGCGCAATGACGAGGAGCGAGGCGAGCATGGGACTCTCCGAGGTGCGAGGAAGGCCGGCGCACCTAGCAACGCCCCGGGCGTCCGCGCACGAGGAATCAGCCGTCGCCGCGCGCGCGCCGGAATGTGGCGGACCCCGCCCGGCAGCGATAAGTGTGCGGGGCGATGGCGCCGGCCAAGCTGATTCCCATCGGGGCATGTGCGCTGCTCGGGCTCTTGTGCCTTGGCGTCGGCGTCATGGGCGCCCTCTCGATTCCAGAGACGGGGCCATTGCCTCCCGTCAACGTCACGGCCGTGTCGCTTCGCGCGCTCCCCGAGGAGGGCGCGCCGCCGGCGGTGAGCCCGACGCCACGTCCCGGCGAGGCTCCCACCACCGGGGCGACGGACGCTGGCGTCGTCAAGCCGGCCGCCGCCGACGCAGGGACGGCGCCCAGGCCGCCGTCGGCACCAGACGCGGGTGCGCTGTCGAAGCCTCCTGTGGCCGCCGATGCCGGGGCCGCGCCCAGGCCTCCCGCGACTCCGAAGGCCGACGCTGGCGCGCCGGCAGAACCTGCGAGAGAGGGCACCCTCAACCTCCGCGCCTCGGAGACGGCCGACGTCTTCGTCGACGGGAAGAAGGTGGGCAGCGCTCCCGTCGAGGGCCTCAAGGTGAAGGCCGGCACGCACAAGGTCCGGTTCGACTGCTACGACGCCGCCGGCAACGCCCTCCTCGGTGCACCGAAGACGGTGACGGTGACCGCCGACGCCGAAGAGACCGTCGAGTTTGCCTGCCCGGCAAGCGAGTGACGTCAACGCCCCAGCGGCGTCACGATGACGTCCACCGGGCCCAGACGTCGCGCCTCGAGCCCGAAGAAGCGCGTGGGCCCGGGCGTCACCGCCGCGGCGCCGACGGTGACGCCGGCCGCGTTCACGGCGTACACACACACCGACGCCACGGCGCCCTGTGGCAGCACGAAGCGCGCCGACAGAGGCCCCTCGCGCGGCAGCGTCACCACCTCGCCCAGCCGCGTCGGCGCCGCGGGCACGGGCAGACAAGGCTCCACCTGGGCGACGGCGAGCCCCCGCACGCCCGGCACCTGCGACCGCCACGTGCCGGTGAGCGCCACCTCGACCGCGGGCGGCACCGGGTGGCCGACGGCCGTGCGCGGTGAGTCGGGAAGGGCCGGCGGCTCAGCGCCTCCTCCTCGCATCGCGCGCGATGCCTCGAGGTGAGGAATCCGCTCGCCGGACGTCACCGCCGTCGCGCGCGGTGCCTCGTGGTGAGGAATCCGCTCGCCGGACGTCACGGCCGTCGCGCGCGGTGCCTCGTGGTGAGGAATCCGCTCGCCGGACGTCACGGCCGTCGCGCGCGGTGCCTCGGGGTGAGGAAGCCGCTCGCCGGACGTCACGGCCGTCGCGCGCGGTGCCTCGGGACGGGAGCGCGGCTCCGTCGTTCCTGCTCCCGCCGAGCGCGGTGTGTCGGGCGGTGGGAGCTGCTCCCCCGGTGCCACGCCCTTCGCGGGCGAGGTATCGGGACGCGGCGTCCCCTCGACCGACTTGCCTCCCGTCGCACGCGGCGCCGTCGCCGTCGTCGCTCGCGATGGAGGGCACGCCGGGAGAAGGGCCACCACCGCAGACAGAAGCGCCACCGGCGCGCGCATCACCGGCCCTCGACGCCGGGGCGCGTGGCCGTCGACCGGCGACACGGAGCTGTGCGGCGCGCCAGATGCCGACGGCCCATCGACGCAGCGCCGAAGCGCCGCCTGCGTCACGCCTGAGCCGCGAGGCGGGCCTTCGCCATCACCTCGTCGATGGGCGGGTGGTCGCCCGCCGTCGCCGACGCGTAGCCGTAGACGAGCTCGCCGCCCCTCTTCACCACCAGCACGCCGCCCTGCTGAATCGGGTCGCCCGCCTGCTTGCCCTGCTTGAAGCCCGCTGCGGCGGCGCGCGCCCCATACTTCCACACCGCCGGCGACAGCGCCGTCATCCACCCACGCTTGAAGCCGAGGTGCGCATACGTCTGACGTTTCGGGTCCGTCCACACCGGCAGCGCACCCATCTGCATGTAGTCGCGAAACTCACTCGCCATCGCGGGCGTGCCGTTGCCCACGAAGTACAACCCCACGCCCAGGGCCTTCAGCTCGTCTGCTCGTGACCGGAACCCGGCCACCTGCTCGCGGCAGAAGATTCAGCCAAAGTGGCGCAACCACACCAGCACTGCTGGAGCGTCACGCCACGCCGTTCCAATCGGCACCGCCCGGCCCTGCTCGTCGAGGACGGTGAGGGGCGCGAGCGCGGGGAGGTTGGGGGTCATCACAGCCCCGTGGCGTAATGAACCCCAGGGCCTTCGGCCACCGAATCGTCAGAGGCCTGACGCGTCGGTTTTCCAACCTGCGAATGATCGACCCCCGCCGCCTCCGGACATCGCTGGCCCGCGGGTTGCTCAGGCTCCCTGGCGTGAAGACGGAAGCCACCATGGAGCAGGCAGCGCGGACGAGGGACTGGGCGAGGGCGAAGCTCGAGGCCGCGTTCGAGCAGCTCAAGCGCGAGAACGAACGGCTGGCCGCCCTGGCCTACCGCGACGCGCTGACGGGGCTGCGCAACCGCCGCTACCTCTCGGAGCGCCTCGCCGAGGAGTTCGCGCGCCTGCGCCGCGGCGGCACGGCGTCGCTCTCGGTGGTGTGCATCGACGTGAACGACTTCAAGCGGCTCAACGATACGTTGGGCCACGCGGCCGGCGACGCCGCCCTCGTCGAGGTCGGCCGGCTGCTCGAGTCGCTGACGCGCGCTTCGGACCTGGTGTGCCGGGTGGGCGGTGACGAGTTCCTCGTGATGTTGTCCGACACCGACGAGGCGCAGGCGCAGGCGGTGGTGGGACGCATTCAGGCCGCGCTGCCGGTGCTGGCCAGCGTGGGCCTGGGCGCGCGCGGCCTCAGCGTGGGCGTGGCGACGTACCAGGACGGCGACGACGAGGCGCGGCTCGTCTCGCGCGCCGACCTGCAGATGTTCGCTGACAAGCGGGCCCGGCGCTCGTCGGGGCTCGCCCGGGGCGCGTCCTGGGCCTCGGCCGCCTGACGACTTCGCCCGCGCCGGCGCCTCTGGGAGGGGGCACCGCGCAGGGCCGCAGGACACCGGTGGGAGGGCCCGCCGGTGCGCAGTGGAGGGAGGAGAGACGAGCCGTCGCCCGCGCGGGGGAGGTAGCACCGGGAGCGCGTCAGGGCCGGCTCGTCACCAGGGGAGGCGAGGGGCGGGCAGCTGGGAGGGCTGCTCGCCCCCGTCTGTTTTTCGACGCCGGCGCGCCGCCGCGCGGCGTGTCGACGGGGCGCGAAACGGTTGCTCCCGTGGCCCCGCGACGGCACAACCGCCGCCGCCCATGAGCGACGACGCCGCGCGCCAGCCGCCCTTCCCGACGAGCCTCTGCTACCGCTGCGCGCACAAGCGCGACGTGCGCACCGCGCGCGCGTGGTTCCTGCGCTGCGTCGTGCTCGAGGCCAAGTACGCGCCGCAGCCGGTGCGCGCGTGCCCGCGCTTCGAGCCGACGCCGCCCGTCAGCCCTTGAGGGCCTCGGCGCCCGAGACGATCTCCATCAGCTCCTTCGTGATGAGGGCCTGCCGGGTGCGGTTGTAGAAGAGCGTCAGGGTGCCAATCATCTCGCCGGCGTTCTTGGTGGCGTTCTCCATCGCCGCCATGCGCGCCGCGTGCTCCGCCGCGAACGACTCGAGCAGGCCCCGGTACACCTTCACCGTCACCGCCTGCGGGACCAGCTTCTCGAGCACCGCCTGCGGGCTCGGCTCGTAGGCGTACTCGCCCGCCGGCTTGCCGCCGCCGTCGGCCTTCGGCTCGAAGGGGAGCAGCTGCTGCAGGTTCGGCACCTGCGAGATGGCCGAGACGAACTCGTTGAAGAGGAAGAAGACGGCGTCGACCTGCCCCGACAAGAACCGCTCGCTCAGCTCCGCGGTGATGGCCTCGGCGGTGGCGTAGCCCAGCTTGCCGAAGGCCCCCGGCCAGTCCTTGCGAATCGGGTAGCCGCGCCCGCGCAGGAAGTCGCCGGCCTTGCGCCCCACGGTGGTGATGAACACCTCGTGCTTCGCGTGCTCGGCGAGGAACTTCAGCGCCCGCCGGGTGATGTTCGAGTTGAAGCCGCCCGCCAGCCCGCGGTCCGACGAGACGACGACGAACTCGATGCGCTTCACCTCGCGCCGCGTCAGCAGCGGGTGCGACACCTCGCCGGGCTCCTTCGACAGCAGCTGCGCCATCACCGCGTCGAGCGTCTGGGCGTACGGGCGCGCCGCGATGACGTTGTCCTGGGCCTTCCGCAGCTTGGCGGCTGACACCATCTTCATCGCCTTCGTGATCTGACGGGTGTTCTTCACCGACTTGATGCGCTTGCGAATGTCACGCAGACCCATGGCGCCGAGGCGCTTAGGCAGGTGGGGGGGGGCTGTCAATGAACTCCGCGTGACGCGCGGGTGGCGCCGGCCGGGGGTTGGGCGCGGCGCTGGCGCTCCGGGCGGGGTGATCAACCCCGGCGCAGGCGTCAGGTGGGGCGCGTCAGGGGCCGGTCGGCTCGGGCCGGCGGGGCTCGGTGAGGATCCGCCGCAGCACGCCGTCGGGCATCGAGAAGGCGTCGGGTGACGTCAGGTCGCCGTGCGCCTCGAGCAGCTTCGACTCGGCCATCAGCCGCACCATCACCGAGGCGGCCTCCTGTGCGCGGCGCCTGAGCTCGGTGGGCGAGAGGTGGCTGGTGAGGCCGGTGACGGCGAAGCGCTCGAGCACCTGCGCCTCGAGGAGCGCCTCGAGGGCCTTCACCGGCACTGGCGCGCCCGGCGCCAGCGCGCGCAGCACCACCCCGGGCGAGGTGTCGTCCTGGGCAATCTCGCTCTCGACCCACACGCGCAGCGGCGAGCCGCCCTTCTCCTCGCGCTTGATGGCCTCGCGGGCGCCCTCGACGCCGATGCGCATCGCCCCCAGCGCGCCCTGGCGGGCCCGGTCGGCGTCGTACAGCTCGAGCACCGAGGTGCCGAGGCGGCGGAGCAGCAGCGGCACGCCGTGCGAGGCCTTCACGAGGAGCGCCAGCGCGTCGTCGTCGAAGCGAATGCCCTGCCGCGCCCCGAGGCCCCGCATCATCGCGTGTGCCGCCTCGTCGTCGAGCGCCGGCACGCACAGGCTGGGGAAGGCGCCCATGATGCTCTGGCCGCCCAGCGTCGACAGCGGCGCCCACAGCAAGGGGTGCATCGCGGCGCACAGCACCACCGACACCGAGCTGCCGGCGTGCGGCGACGAGGGCTCGGCCAGGGCGCTGCGCAGCCGGCCGGTGAGGGTGGCCATCACGTCGAGGGCGCGGCCCAGCTTCTCGGGCGGGGCCGACAGCAGCTGCTCCACCTCGTCGAGCACCAGCATCACCGGCGGCGGCGGCGTGCCGCTCGACTGGCCACAGGCGACGGTGAGGGCCCGCAGCCAGGCGGCGAGCGTCGGCGCGTCGAGGTCGCCCGTCGGCAGCGGCGGCACCGTCGACGCCGGGTACCGCGCCGCGGCCGAGTCCGACAGGCGCGCCACCAGCGTCTTCAGAATCGCCTCGACGGCCACCGCCGGCGTCTCGCCGAAGGACACCTCGTGGTGGAAGCCGGCGAGGTCGACGTAGGCCGAGGGGCCCGTCATGCGCCGCGCCACCTCGAGGGCCAGCGACGACTTGCCGAAGCGCCGCAGGCCCGTCACCACCATCCAGTTGCCCTTGCGCGCCTCGGTGAGTAGCCCGGCGACGAGGCGCTCCCGGTTCCAGAACTGCGACGAGCTGCGCACCGGGCCGCGCACCTCGAAGGGGTTGCCGCGCAGCGTGGTGGCCTCGACGAGGTCGAGCAGGTCTTCGTCGCGGGTGGCCCAGGCCAGGCGCGAGCGGGCCAGCGGCAGCACCGTCACCGCGCGCGTGCCGCCGCGGGCCGCCCAGTCGAGCGTCGCGCGCACGGCGCCCAGGTCGGGCACCGCCGAGTCTTCGTGGAGCAGGAAGACGACGCGCGCGTCTTCGCGCTGGGCCACCTGGGCGGCGTGGGTGACGTCGGCCTCGCGCAGCGCCGCCCGGTCGGGTGAGTAGACGGCGCAGGCGTCGCTGCCCCAGCGCTCCCAGGCCGGCGTCTTCGGCAGCTCGAGCAGCAGCGTGTCGTGCCGCGAGGGGAAGACGAGGCGCCAGGCGTCGCGCTCGCCGGCGAAGCCCAGCGCGCCGAGGCTGTCGCGCAGCGTGCGCAGCGTCGCCCCGTACGTCGCCCGGGCGCGGCGGTGGCGGTTGAGCCACGCCGCCGCCACCACCGCCGCCAGCAGCCCCGCCGCCGACCAGCCCGTGACGCGACGGTAGCGCTGCCACGTCGCGTCGAGCGTCGCCATCAAGGTGCAGTCGTAGCGGCTGCCCGGCGCCTGCTCCCGGCAGGCCTCGACGCGGCCCTGCGACAGGCCCAGCGTCGCCGCCGCGCCCTCCTGGTCGAGCAGGTGCTGCAGCCAGCCGCCGTACGTCTCGGCCTCTTCGAAGTGCGCGCGCTCGACGGGCCGCGTGCCGGTGGCGTCGAGGCGCCAGGGCGAGGCGCTCGCCGTCTCCTTCAGCTCCTTCGCCACGCCGTAGAGCGCCAGCAGCCCCTGCTCGAAGGCCGGGCCTACGCCCACGCGCTCGTCGCAGGCCCGGCGCAGGTCGCCCAGGGCAGTGCTGCGCTCGGCGTCGGTCTTCACCTCGTCGCCGGGGGACGAGGGGGTGTCGACGGCGGCCCCGCTGAAGAGGAGCGTCGCCACCTTCTGGCACAGCTGCGCGTCGTCCGAGGCGTCGGCGGGCAGCGGCTGCCGCGCCCACGTCGACAGGGTGGTGAGCGTCTCTGGCCGGTCGATGGCGCAGCCGGCCGGGGGGCCGAGGCGCTGCATGGCCCGCACGGCGCGGCCGCAGCGGTCGAGGGCGTCACCTTCTTTGACGTGCGCGATGAAGGCGTCGAGCGGTGCCGCGCTGCGGGCCTCGACCTGCTTCGTCGACGGCAGCCGCGGCGTCACCCAGGCGCGGTACGAGGGGTCGCCCGCTTCGTCCGCCAGGTAGCAGACGAAGAGCTTGCTGCTGGCCGCCCGCGTCAGGTCCGCGAGGGCCTGCTGCTTCTCCTTCCGGCCGCTGGCGGGGAACTCCTGGAGCCAGGCGCGCACCGTATCGGGCGAGAGGGCGTCGCAGGGGGTGGCCCACAGCTCCTCGACGCGCCGGCGGATGATGAGGGGCCCGGTGTCGTCGAGCAGCTCGAGCAGCTGGCGCGCGCGCCCGCACTCGGTGGACTCGCTGCGGTTCTCGCAGTCGGACACCTCGAGGTACGACAGCACCAGCCGCAGCGCTGCCGTCAGCGGAGGCCCGGCCGGGCCGACGGGGCCCTCGTGCTCGCCGTTGGCCTCTTCGATGAAGCCTGCCGGCAGCGGCCCGCGCGAGCCGAAGAAGGCCTCGATGGCCGCAGGGCCCTGCCGCTGCAGCGCGGACCAGGTGTCGGGCGCGGTGAGGCGCAGGGCGACGATGAGCAGCCGACGGTTCCACGCCGGGGTGCCCTGCCGCCCGACGAGGATGTGCTGCAGCCGCCGCTCGGCCTCGCTCTGGCCGCTCACCCGCGGCAGGCTGTCGACGGCGCCCGAGAGGAAGTCGTCGAGCTGCGAGAGGGCCTTCGCGGTGGCGCTCCACGCCGCCAGCTGCCCCTGGAGCTGCTGCCGGGTGTCGGTGGGGACGCAGCCGTTGACGGCCGGCGCCGTGCCCTGCAGCAGCGAGGTGGCGAAGACGGCCGTCGCCCGGCACAGCTGCGTCTGCTCCAGCACGCAGGCCTCGACGCGCGCCTGCGTCACCTGCAGCCGCTCGCCCGAGTCCTGCAGCTCGCCCTCGCAGCGCTCCCTCGCGGCGGTGACGAGGCGGCTCCCCTCGGTACACGTGCCCAGGGCCCGCTGGGCTGCTACCAGCTTCTGCTCGACGTCGGCGCACGACGGTGGGCCCGCATCGGGCGCGGCGCGCGCGACGAAGGCGGTCAGGACGACGGCGGGCACGGCAGACCACTTCATGCGGGGCCCGCTTCCATGCCTCGCGTGCTGCTGCTTGGGAAGGGCGAAAGCGCCGCGCGGCGCTGGCGGTCGAGCGGCGTGAGGACGAGGCGCGGTCGCTCGACGAGGTGACGGCCAGAGGCGCGCGGGGGCACGTCACCGCGCCGTGCCCCTCGACGTCTGCGGACGGGCCGTTGGAAGGCGGGAGGCAGGAAAATCAGCGTCTTGAAGAGCGGGTGAGCGGAGCGCGCACGTTCGCGGGCCCTCTGGCATCATCTCGGGCGTTCCCCCCGCGTGAGAGGCAAGCCGAATGCGAATCCAGGGCCTGACGAAGCCGATGGTGACCCAGTCGACCGACGCGAAGCCGCTCGTCAAGGGGCCCGTCAGGGCGGCCGCTGCGCCGCCGGCGGACGCTCCGGCGAGCACCTTCGAGGCCGAGCCTGCAGCTCGTGCGGGAGCGCTTCAGGGAGGCGCGCCTCGCCCCGCCTACTACCCGACGCTCGAGAGCTTGACGCGGCCGACGACCGCGGGTTCCGTTGACGTCAGGACAGGCGCGCGGATGTCGCTCAACCCGGCGCAGATGTCGGACGCGCAGGGCGTCGCGTTCGTCCAGGAGCGCCTGGCGGCGCTCGGCTTCACGGGCTCCTTGACGGCGACCAACTCGACGGCGCCGGCGGCCGGCCCCTTCGGCATCGACTACGGGAGCGACCCCCGGCGGCACTGGGACATCGGCGGCCTCAACGTCGGTCTGGTGCTGGGCATGTACGCCCGGGAAGCGCCGGACATGGCCGACCGGATGCTCGCGGCGGAGATGCAGCGCGCGCGCACCGCTCCACCGCCGGACGATGGTTCACCGCGGCTCCCGTACACGCCGGCGGCGGCCGCTCCACCGGCGCCTGCGTTCGCAGCCATGCGAGTGCTGCCCGGGGTCGACATGGCCGCCGCCCTGGCCGGGGCGACCTCGGTGGCGCCGCGCGGGCCTCGCCAGGCCGAGTTCCCGACGCTCGAAGACCTCAACCGTCCGACGTCGGCGGGCTCCGTCGATGTCAGGACAGGCGCGCGGACTTCACTCAACCCGGCGCAGATGTCGTCGCAGCGAGGCGTCGACTTCGTGCGCGAGCGGCTGGCGGCGCTCGGCTACCAGGGCCCCGGCGTGGTCTCGAACCAGACGGCGCCGTCCGCCGGGCCGTTCGGCATCGACTACGGCGACGATGACCGGCGGCACTGGGACATCGACGGCATGAACGTCGGGTTGACGCTCCAGCTGTACGCCACCAACCCGCGGGAGGTCGCCGACCGCATGTTGGCGGACATGCTCAAGACCAACGCGGGCCGGTAGCCGCTGCCTCTTCCGGCCCCGGCAGCGAGGCGCTCGCCCGCCTCGTCAGGGCCGTTCCCGGACCGCGGCGCATCACGGTGGGTGCTGACAGGGGCTCCGACACGAAGGACCTCATCGAGCAGAGCCGACCCGCCAACGCGACGCCGCGCGTCGAGAGAAATGGAGCGCAGCGCCCGCCGAACCGGGCGGCGGAATTCGCGCAGTGCGCTGACGCGTACCGAGAGCACGGAGGCTCAGGCCAGTCCTCGGTGCCGCTCGTTCAACAGCTCGTTGACGCTTGCAGGAGCCTCGTGGCGCCTCACCACCGCGAAGCGCAGCGAGAAGCGCAACATGAGCGACTCGCCGTTCTTCGGGGTGGCCGTCGCGGTGAGCGCGGCCAGTTGAAGGGCACGACTCGGGTCCGACGCATCCATCGCTCACGTCGTCGCCCGTCAGCGCGAGCCCAAGCTCCACGCCCCGCCCGACGGTGACCTGCAGCCGAGCGAGCGTGCCGACGTCCGCGACCTTCGCCAGCGTCACCTCACGCCCGCTGGACTGTGCGTCGGCGAGGCGAGCCGTACGTCACACGCGCACCAAACATCCGTTGGGGGCGTGCGTGCGCTCACTCGCGGGTGAGGGAGATCATGTAGGCAGCCGAGGACGCGAGGGGTGCGCCTCCCGCGTCGGGCGTCGTGGTGCGGCAGCAGTCGAACGCGAAGGTGGTCGGCGTCGCCACGAAGACCCGCGGACTGTTGCTCAGGTCATAGATGCCCGCGTCGGTCAGCGAGCAGCTGGGCGTGCCGAAGCTGATCATCTGCCCATCAGGTGAAATCGTCGCGAGGCCCCGCCCTGCGCCGATGCCCGGCACGAAGCCGCCGTCGGGCAGCACGAAGGTTCGCGCGAACTCGTAGTCCAGCACCCGTGGGTTCACGGTCGTGGCGAGGCGGAGGCGAATGGTCTCTAGAATCGTCGCCGACGCTCCACAGCGCCCCATCCCGGCGTCGACCTGGTACGGCAGGCCCAGGACGACCGACGTCGAGCGGTAGGTCCCGGGAACGATGGTGCCGCCGACGTTCATCGGCAGCGAGGGTGGGCACTCGAGGCGCATGGGTCCAATACCTACCGTCGTCACCGTCGGACACGCGCCGATGGCCGAGCCACCCGCCGCCGAGCCACCCGCCGCCGAGCCACCCGCCGCCGAGCCACCCGCCGCCGAGCCACCTGCTGCCGAGCCGCCTGCTGCCGA
>JADCJJ010000520.1 GCA_020247085.1 Myxococcaceae bacterium
AGTGCGGGAGGCGTCGCGGGCGGGAGTGCGGGAGGCGCCGCGGGCGGGAGTGCGGGAGGCACCGCGGGCGGGAGTGCGGGAGGTGTCGCGGGCGGGAGTGCGGGAGGCGTCGCGGGCGGGAGCGCGGGAGGCGCCGCGGGCGGGAGCGCGGGAGGTGCCGCGGGCGGGAGTGCGGGAGGCGCCGCAGGCGGGAGTGCGGGAGGCGCCGCGGGCGGGAGTTCTGGCGGAACCGCTGGGGGGAGCGCATTCGGCTGCGCGCTCCCGCCGCTGGTCAGCAACCAGGTCATCTACGTGTCGCCCAACGGGGCCAGCTCGAACGACGGGCAGTCTCCCAGCGTGCCGGTGCCGACCGTGAGCGAGGGGCTCGCCAGGCTCACCCTTAGCGGCCGCCGAACCCTCGCGCTCATGCCCGGCGTGCACCTCGTGGCGGGGCTCCGCTTCACCACCGGAACGGTCTCCCTCGTCGGGGTCGACGCATCGGGCGCGCGCCTGTGCAGCAGTGCATCCTTTCCCCGCATCGACAGCACGCTTCCCATCGGTCTCGAGGTCGCTGGTGGCGTCATCTCCGTCGAGCAGCTCGTCATCGCGGCCGCGGCGGGGACCACGACGCAGCGCTCCTCGTATGGCGCCTTCGTCAGCGCTGGGACGGTCTCGCTCGTCGACACCACCCTCGAGGCTGGAAACGGCGCCCCGGGGAGCCCCCCGGCCTCGGACCCCGCGCCAGCGCCGCCGCCGACGACGTGTCAGGGGGTCGCCGACTGCGCGAACGGAGCGGGCGGCCTGAACGCATCCAGTGGCGCTCCGTCTGATGGCGGCGCCTTCAACGCCTCCGGGTTCCTCACCGGAGACGGCCAGCGCGGCGGTCCTGGAACGCCCGGGTCGAACGGAGTGCAAAGCGTCGCCCCCCCCGACATCACCACCTGCATCAATGGCTGTCGGACCGATACCTGCCGGCCTGGTACCTTCGGTTGCACCGTCTCCAGCACCGTGTCCCTCAGCGCCCCTCCCGGTCGGTGTGGCTGCGGCGGAGCAGCGGGCACCCCGGGTCTGCCAGGCGGTGGGGGTGGCGCGTCCATCGCGCTCCTCGTCACGGGAGGGTCCGTCACCATGACGAGCGGCCGCTTGAAGCCGGCCAACGGTGGGCCGGGGGCGAGCGGCGGTGCGCCCTCGACCCCGTTGAACGGAACGGCGGGCACTCCGGGAGCTGGCGTCATGTGCTTCGACTCGCAGTCGGGCGGTGCCTGCGTCCGCCAAACGCCTCCCTGCAATGGCACCTGTGTACCCGGCGGCATGCTCCGGACCCTGAGCTCGCCCCCCGGGGGCGCCGGTGGCCGGGGCGGCCAGAGCGGCAACGGAGGGGGCGGCGCCGGAGGGCCCTCCTACGGCTGGGTTCGCGTCGGCGCCGGGGTGGCCACCGTGTCTCCGCAGACCAGCGTCCTGCCCGGCCTCGGTGGCCCGGGTGCTGACGGCGCGAGGGTGGGCGCCTCGGCGAACAGCCTCATGTGGCCGTGACCCACGTGCACCCTTCACTCCGCAACGAGGTTCCCTCGCTCGTTGCCCTGGCCCGAATGACGCGCGCGGCTCCGCTCCGCCGAGGCTCGGGCCTGGCCGCGGTCGCCAGCCTGCTCGCGCCGGGCCCAGCGTGGGCCTGCAGCTTCTGCGCAGAGCAGCAGCTCCGCATCGAGTACCCCTTCCTCGCGCCGGCCAACGCCGTGCTCGTCGCGTGGTTCGCCACCACCGTCATCGCGGGGCTGGTGCTCGACGGCTCCGTCACCGGCCAGCCCGCGGCGGTCCCGACGTCGCGCCTCGCCTCGTCCATGGGCCTCGCGTGCGGGCTGGCGTGCTTCCTGGGGGGGCTCCTCGCTCCCTCGCTCGGCCTCGCCATCGGCGGCGCCCTCTTCGTGCTCGTCGTGCTGGGGCTGTGCGTTCGCAGCGCGCGCGCGCGGCCCCTCGCCGGGCTGCGCCAGGTCCTGCTGGTCGGCCATGCCGGCTTCGCCGCGCTGCTCGTCGGCGTCGGGCTCCTCGCGCACGCCCGCCGCGACGACCCGGCGCGGCTCGTCGACCTGCTCGGCAGCCCGGTCTCCGCGGTGACGCAGGTCGTCCTTCCCAGGCTGCTGGCGCAGGGCGCGGCGGCGGTGCCTCCGCTGGAGCGCAAGGCGAGGGCGCTGGTGACGGGCGGGCGCGCCTCTGAGTCGGCGCCCGTCTTCTTCGCGCTCGAGCGGCTCTGCTCCCCCCAGGTCGAGGCCCTCCTCGCCGACGTCGTCGCGCACGCCTCGGAGCCGCCCCCCGAGACCGCCCGTCACGCGTGGCTCGCGTGGGCCCGCTGCGGCGGTGAACCGGCGCGCTCCCGCCTGCGGGACCTGTTCCGCTCGCTCGACGCGAAGCGCCGCCTCGTCGAGCGCAGCGACGCCCTCGTCGCGCTGGTGCGCTCGGGTGACGCCGCCTCGGTGCTGCTGGCCATCGAGCACCTCGACGAACTCCGCGAGGTCAGCACCGGCGCCGCGCGGGGCCCGGCCCTGCGCGCGCGCCTCACCCTGTCGGCCCTCGCCCGCGGCACCCGCCGAGACGACCTGCTCGCCATTCGCGCCTACGCGGTCAGCGGCGCGTCGCACGGGCCCCGCGCCGCGACCGACAGCCTCTTCGATGAGCTCCACCCCGACGAGCCCGAGGCCGCCCTGGCCCCGCCCGCCGCCGCCGCGCTGCGCGAGCGCTGGGCCGCGAGGCTCGCCGCGCCGTGAAGGGCGCCCCTGAGGCGGTCATCTGCGGGGGCGTCAACGTCATGATGTTCCTTTGGTTTTGCGGGTGAAACACGACCGGCGCCGGGCCGTAGGGCACAGTGTCGCGGCATGGAGAGCCCCAGCGACGAGGAGCTCATGGAACGTTTCCAGGACGGAGATGCGCGCGCGCTCGACGCGCTCTTCGACCGGCGGGCGGCCGCGGTGCACGGCTTCCTCTCGCGCATGGTGAGGGACCCGGCGCTGGCTGACGACCTGCTCCAGACGACGTTCCTGTCGGTGGTGCGCTCGGCCGACCGCTACCAACGGGGCCTCAAGGTGCTGCCGTGGCTGCTCACCATCGCGGGGAACGCAGCCCGCGACACGCTGCGCCACCGGCGGCTCCAGGTCGAGGTGCTGTCGGATGATGACGAGGGCACCTTGCCGGAGCAGGGCGTGCAGCCGGCCCTGTCGGACCCGGGGCAGCGCCGGCGCATCGAGCAGGCCTTCGCGCAGTTGCCGCCGCAGCAGCGCGAGTGCGTGATTCTTCACAAGCTCGAGGGGCTGTCCTTCGAGCAGATTGCCGAGATGCTGGACATCTCGGAGACGGCGGCCCGCATTCGCGCCCACCGCGGGTACGAGCGGCTCCGCGCGCTCCTCGGTGAGGACGCGTCATGACGACGCCGGGGGAGCTGCCCTTGCCAGCGCCACGGCCTCCGTCGTCATCGGCGCTGGCGGCGGCGCGGGCGGCGATGCAGGCCGAGGCCACGACGTCGCGGCGGTCGTCGTGGCGGGCCGGCGTCGTCAGGGGCGCGGGCACCATCGTCGGGCTGGCCTTGGCGGTGGCCGGTGTGCTGCTCGCGGTCGGCGCGTGCACGCTCGACTTCCTCGCGGCGCGCTCGGTGACGCTGGCGTCGCTGCTGACGGTAGGGGTGGTGACGACGTGGGCGTCACTGCGGCCCGGAGGGCGGGTGGGGCGCTTCGCGGCGCTGGGGCTCTCTGCCGTCTCGGCGGGGCTGCTGGTGCTGTCGCGGAGCGCCGAGGTGGCGTCGTCGCAGCCCGAGTGGGTCTGCACCGTCAGCCACGTCGCCGTGGGCCTCGCGCCGGCGGCCGTGGTGATTCTGCTGCTGCGCGGCATGGCGCCCAACCGGCTGCGGGCCGTGGTGGCCGGCGTCGCGGCGGGCAGCACCGGGGCGCTCGTCGGCGAGCTGGCGTGCGCCCAGTCGCGGAGCCACGTCGCGCTCTTCCACCTCTCGGCGTGGGGGCTGGTCGCCCTCTTCGTCGCCGTCGTGTCGTCGCGCCTTTCCCCCAGGAGCTACGCCCCATGAAGCGAACCACCACGCCGGCGCTGCCGGCCCAGGCCGTCTTCTCGCGCACCGACATCGCCGGCGCGCCCCTCCGCGTGGGGCAGCCGGTGGTGGTGGTGTGCAGCGACGACGATGACTCGGCCGACGAGCGCTTCCACGGGTGTCGCGGCGAGGTGGCGGGGCTGCTGTACGACGACCCGGCGCGGCAGTTCCCCTCGAACCCGCTGGTGCTGGTCGCCGTCGCAGCGCTGGGCGAGGAGTGGTTCTTCCTGAGCGAGCTGTACGACGAGGCCGCCCGTCGCCAGGCGGAGCGAGCCGCCGACGGCGCCAGCGCCTGAGTCCGCGCGAGCCTCGCCGGTCAGTGCGGTGGCGGGCAGCAGCCTGACAGTTCCCCGTGACTCGGCGATGGCGCCAGCACGGCTTGGGCGTGTGGCTCGAGCGCCTCCGGACGAGCGGTGGCGCGCGGGGCCGCCCGCTTCGTCCCGGTGGCCTCCCGACGAGCACCGACGTTGACGTGGCGGGGGTCGTCGCGAGCCGGGCGGCGTCCCTCCGGGTGATGCCTGGTCATGCTGGGCCTGAAGCGCTCCAGCGTTCCCCGTCTCTCCTCGAGCCCGCCCATAGCGCCCGCGGCCCGCTCGCGTCGGAGAAAGTGCATCGCGTCGCAGCGGCGGGCCGGCGGCTCGACATCGCCGGGCGCCGCGTCACCGCGCGACGCAGCGGCCAGTGACGCAGCGGGGGGTCACCGGCGGCGGCGGCGGGCACGGGGCGCACGCGGGCGCAGACCCCGTCGCCAGGCCGAACCGCGGGCCCGCCGGAGCCGTCGGCGGGGGCGGCGGCTCGCTGGCCTCACGGGCCGGCACCACGCGCACCGTCGGACAGCACCCACACGCCGAGCGCCAGCACGCGTCCTCTCTTCGGGGTGAGCGCGCCACGCCGCAGTCCGCGTCGGCGAGGCACTCGGCGGGTGGCGGGGGCGGCATCGGCTCCACGTTCGTCTGCAGCGCCACGCAGCGGCGCTCCCGACACACCGGCCGAATGGGCTCGGGCATCACCTGCGCACAAGCGATGGTCGTGCAGTCCGGCAGCGCGCACTCGGTGGCGGCGCAGCGCCGGTGCTCGAGCTCGGCGCGCCGCCGCGTGACGGCCACCGGGGGAGCCGGGCAGCAGCTGCCGCAACAGCCGGCCGAGCTGCGCGAGACGCAGTCGTCGTCACGCTCACAGGCGTCCACGTCGTCGCGCGGGCCCGCCACGCGCGCGACGCAGCGCCCGCCCTCGCAGGCAGCCTCGAGCGGCCGCGCGTCCTGCGGCGGGCACGAGCGCTCCTCGCAGACCGGAGGGGCCCCACACGAGGGCGCCCGACAGGCTGCCTGCGCGACCCGCAGCGCCCCGCGATGCCAGGCGCGGGGAGGGCTCGGGCAGCACGCCGAGTCACAGCAGCCCTGGAAGTTCGACAGCACGCAGTCGGCGTCCTGTCGGCACCCGCGCTCCAGTGACGGCGCCGGCACGTCCGCCAGCCCGACGGCGGCGCACAGCCCCACCAACACCACCAGCCATCGCCGCATGGTTGCCTCCGTCTCATCGGAGCGGGAGCCTCGCTCCACCGCCCCCGCGCCGCGCTCCAGCATCGCCCGAGGCCCACCGTCCGGTCCACGGGCCTGCACCGGCTGGCGAGCGCCACGCCGCGACGGCGCACCTCGACTCGAACGCGCGGGGGACAGGAGTTCGACTTGACAGTGTCTATCTCTGGCGTAATGTGTTCGATGTGAACATGGCCTCCATGGGCACGACACCACGAACCACCAGGAGACACGACACATGAAACGGAGCAACCAAGCGGGCATCGAGGGCGCTGCGTGCCGCCCGAACTTCTCGGCGGCTGGGCGACGCCGCCGGCGGCGGGTGGCCCTGGGGCTGACGTTGCTGGCGGGCGGCACCTTCGTGACGCTGCTGGTCGCCCATGCGCCCGGGTGGAGCCGGCTCGTGGTGGCGCTGCCGGCGGCGGCGGCGGCCATCGTCGGCTTGCAGGTGACGCGCAACACCTGCCTGGCGCAGGCCACGGCGGGAACAGTAGAGCACGAGGACTTCTCGACTTCGAAGGTCGAGGCGGACTTTGCCGCGGCCAGCCGGCACGTCGCGCGCACCATCGTGCGCGACGGCGCGCTCATCGGCGTCGCTGCCGGGGGGCTGGGTCTCATGTCGGGGTGGGTCCTGTGAGCGCCCTGACCCGCCGGTCGATGACGGGCAGTGTGCTGACGGTCGCGCTCGCCGGGCTCTCGAGCTGCGCGACGAGCCGCGCGACGCTCATGGGCGCCGAGGGCATCACGGTACACGCCTTTCGTCGCGACTTCACCACCGCCTTCGTCGTCGCGCGCGCTGACACCGCCTTCATGGTGGACTCGGGCTACGAGCGGAACGGCCCCGCGCTCGCGGACGACCTTCGGAGCGTCGGCATCGACCCGGCACGCCTCAGGGCCATCATCCTCACCCACGGCCACCCGGACCACGCCGGCGGCGCCGGCTACTTCAAGCGCACCTTCGGCACACCCATCGTGGCCGGCGCGGGCGACTCGAGCCTCTTCTCGACCGGCACCCCCGGGCCGCTCTGCCCGACGAGCGACCGGTCGAGGGAGCGCCTGGCCGACGACGAGGCCGCCCGCTACACGCCCATCATGCCGGACAGGGTGGTCGACGGCGTGACGCCGCTCGAGGGCCTCGTGTCGATGCCCGGGACCATCGCGACCCTGCCGGGGCACACGCCGGGGTCTCTCGTGGTGACGATTCCAGGCGCGGTCTTCGTGGGGGACCTGTTTCGCGGCGGCATTGTCGGGAGCTCGGCCGAGGTGCACTTCTACATGTGCGACCTCGAGGCCAACCGTCGCGACGTCCAGGCGCTCCTCGACCGCGTGGCGCCCCAAGCGACGACGTTCTTCACCGGGCACTTCGGGCCCGTCGAGCGGAGCGAGGTCGAGGCCCGCTTCCGGTAGGGGCGCGGTGACGGCCGGCGGCCTGTGTCCGCGCACTCGGGCCGTCATCTCGTCGGCAGACAGGCCCGACGCCGGTCCGAGGAGGCCATCGCCGCGTCCTTGATGGCGAGGGCCTCGACGGACGCCAGGTCGCGCCGCTCGCACCACCGACGTCCGCGACGTGCCAGGGCCGACGCCGCGGTCGGACGCGGGTCACGGCGCCATGGCCGGAACGAGGACGACCTCGATGCGCTGGTTGCGCTCCCGCGCCGCATGGGTCCCAGAGGTGTCCTCGGGGCGCTCGCCGCCGAAGCCCTGGGCCAGGAGCTGTGCGGGCGCCACGCCGCGCTCGACGAGCGCGGCGCGCACCGCGTCCGCGCGAGCCTGCGAGAGCGCCAGGTTCGCCTCGGGCCTGCCGGCGGCGTCGGTATGGGCCTCGATGCGAACGCGCAGGTCGGGGTGCGAGCGGAGCACCTCGGCGAGGGCGTCGAGCCCCGCGTTGGAGCGGCGCTCCAGCGCCGCGCCGCCGCGCACGAAGGAGAGCCGCTCGCGCAGCACCACCCGCTCCCTCGTCAGGACGGCGAGCGGCCGCTGCGCCGCCGGGCAGCCGGCGTTGGGTCGCGGCCCAGACGCGCCCGGGCAGGTGTCTTCGCGGTCGGCGACGCCGTCGCCGTCAGCGTCGGGCCACGGACACCCGCGATGCTCGGGCGCGCCGGCGGTCGCAGGGCAGCCGTCGAGGCGGTCGATGACGCCGTCGCCGTCGGCGTCACCGTCGGGGCAGCCGTCGCTCTCTCTCGGGCCGCGCTGGCCGGGGCACCGGTCGAGCCGGTCGACCAGCCCGTCGTCGTCCTCGTCGGCGTCGGGGCAGCCGCCGTTCTGCGCTGGGCCGCGCTCGTTGGCGCAGCGGTCGCTGGCGTCGGGCACCTCGTCGCCGTCGTTGTCGGCGTCTGGGCGCCCGTCGCCGTCCTGGTAGCCGTCGTCGTCCTCGGCCTCGAGGGGCGCGGCGTCGGCGGCGTTTGAAATGCCGTCGCCGTCGCGGTCCAGGTCCGGGCAGTCGGCCAGCTCGTATGGCAGCCCCTCGACGCAGGTGGGGCGCGTCAGGGGCACGTTGGCGAGGGCGACGCCCAGCATGACGCGCAGCTGCGGCGTCGAGGGCTCTCCGAAGAGGGCCGGGCCGGCGGCGCCGAACAGCTCGACGCCTCCGACGGGCCAGCGCACGCCGAAGAGCGACTCCACGCCCGGCCGGCCACCCGACAGGGGAACGAAGACGCGCACCGACGCCTCGCCCCGGGGGCCGCTCGACGCCACCGACGCCACCATGCCGGCCAGCGCCACCTGGGGCCCGATGACGTCGAGGCGCTCACCCGTCAGCCCCGAGAAGTCGACGGTGGGGCGCAGCACGCCGGACAACTCGACGCCGAACTGCACCGAGCGGAAGACGTGGCCGGCGGTGAGGCGGGGCAGGAACGACAGGCCCCCGTTGCCGAGCGCCGCGCCGGTGCCGACGGGCACGCCCACCCCGAGTCCGGCGGACAGCAGCAGGGGCCGGTCCGGGTCGGTCCACAGGGGCACCCGCACGTGCAGCCACGGCGTGCCGAGGCCCGCCGGAGCCACGGGCACGGCGTCGCTCCCGCGCTGCGCGAAGACCGCCGGCACCACCGTGGACACCTCGAGCCAGTCGAAGACGCCGAGCGCGCCGACGACCTGCAGCCCGAAGCGGTCAGCCACGAGCGGCGACAAAGACGTGGCGTTCGTCGAGCGCATCGCGCCCGAGCTGAAGCCCACCGCCGCTCCGGCGCGGAACTGCCCGGCCCGCAGCGCCTGCCCATTGCCGACCCACAGCGAGCCGCGCCCCGCGGGGTCGAGCCACACCTGCTCGAGCTCGGCCGCCGGTACCTGCCCCAGCGCCGAAGCCGCCACCAAGCCGAGACACGCCGCGAACCACTGCATGCGAGACGGAAAGCACAACGCGCGCGCGCCCACCAGCCCCGGCGTCTCGCCGCCCGTCACTGCATCAGCTGCCCGAAGCGCACGACGAGGTCGAGGCGCTGAGAGAGGAGCGTCGACCAGGCGCCCGCGCAGGCCGCCCACGTCGCCGGCGTCAGGCCGTGCTGCTCGAACAGCGCCATCACGTCGGCGCCGCTGCGCAGCGCACGCAGGAACCCGACGTAGGCGGCCAGCGTCGGCAGGGGCTGACCGCGCAGGAGCACCTCGTGCTCGAGCCCGTCACCTCGAGACGTGTCGGTGGAGGCGCCCTCGGACTGCAGCGCGAGCGGCCCCGCCGTCGGCGTCACCCGCCCCTCGCGCGTCGCCGGGGCCCTGTGGGGCGCGCCGGCGTCGCGCGTGGAGGCGTCCTCGCGGGCGGTGTCGGCCGCTCGCGCGGCCGCTTCGCGCGCCGCGGCGGCCTCGAGCGCGCGACGCCTCGTGGCCTCCCGCTCGGCCTCGGCCTTCGACCGCGCCACCTCGTGTGCCGCGGCCCGCTCCCGCTCCGTCGCTTCGCGCGCCAGCGCTTCGGCCACCATTCGGGCCTCGGTCGCCATCTGGCCCTCGAAGGTGGCGAGGTCGTCGTGGGGGTCCTTCGGGGTGGTCCGGCGCCGCGCCGCCTCGACGGCCTCGCGGAAGGCCGACAGGCCCAGCGCCGCCTCGCGCCACGCCTCGCGCGTCTCGTCCGACCGGAAGCGATTGCCGACCTCGCTCATCCACGAGCCGGCCAGCCACAGGGCGTGGCGGTGCTCTGAACGTTCGAGCAGCTGCTCCACCAGCCCGTACACCGCCGGCGTGAGGGCGCGCACCGCGGGGTCGTCTTCGTGGCGCTCCAGCGTTCGTCGCAGCAGCGGCGGCGCCTCGAGCGGGGCGAGGCCCCCGTAGACGGCGAACCGTCGCGCGGGCGCGCCGCCGTCGAGGTCGAGCGCCCGCGGGTCGGCGTCCCGAACAGCCTCGAGCGCCTCGCGAAGGCTGGCTCCCGCCGTCCACAGCAGCTCGCGCTCCTCGGCGTCTGCCACGAGGAAGCGCTCGAACACCGCACGCGCCCACCGGGCCCTGGCGTCGCCGCTGACCTCGCGCCGCAGGACCTCGGCCAGCGTCGGCGCGAGCGCCCGACGGCTCGACGCGTCCAGCGCTGCCCACGCCGACACCGTCAGCGCGAGGCCCCGGTCGTCGGGTGACGGCGACTGGGCGTCGAGCATGCCCTGGAGCCAGGCCAGCGCCCGCAGCGCGCGCTCGGCCGCCTCTGGCACGCGCAGCCAGCCCAGCAGCACGTCGAAGGCCGGCCCCTGCTGGGCCACCGAGAGGAAGGCGGTGACGCCGGAGCGGTCGAGCGTCTCCCGCGTCGGCGGCAGCGGCGCCAGGGCGCGGGCGGCGTGGTCGGCGAACGGGCGCACCGCGGCGGCCTGCCGCCAGGGCTGCCCGCGCTCCCGCGGCGTGACCGCCCACTCCACGAGGTCGAGGGCGCGCTCCGGTGGGAGCGTCTGCCCGGCCAGGAACGCCTCGAGCGGCGCCAGGGCGTCGGGCGGCAGCTCGTCGAAGGGGCGCTCGCAGAGGCGGCGCAGCACGTCGTCGCGGAGCCTCTGGCCGCAGTGCGGCAGCAGCCCGGCGAGCGCGCGCGCGGCCTCGTCATCCAGTGGGTGGGGGACCGAGGTGAGCAGGCGCCTGCGCTGGTCGTCCTCGGTGGAGCGAACGAGCCGGGCGACGATGCGGCCGGGCGCGACGCTCCGCAGGGCCCGCAGCGCCGCGTCTCCGTAGCGGGGGTGCGTGACGAACGCGTCGAGCGCCCTCGCGTCGTCGAGCCGGCGCGCGGCGCCAAAGTGGACCACCTCGGAGCGGGGCCTGGCGAGCGCGTCCTGAAGCAGGGTCGTCACCCCCGCTGCCTCGAGCGCGTCCGCCAGCGCGCTCGCGGGCGTCTGGTGCGCGAGCCCCTCGGCGAAGACGAGGGCCACCTCGACCGAGTCCGGGAGCTCGACCCGCGCCCGGGCGACGGCCTGCTCGAACGCGTCGCGCTGCCACGGGGGGACGACGTCGCGCCCGCTGGCGACGGCGGCCAGCCCCAGGGCGACCGCGGCCTCGACGCCCAGCGCGCCCGAAGCGTCGAGGGCCCCCACCACCAGCGAGGCGACGGGGTCGCGGGCCTCTCCGTCGCGCAGGCGCGCGATGGCCGCCAGCACCCGCAGCCGTGGCACGACGGTCTGCGCGAAGGCCGCCGCCACGCCGTCGCCGCGCGAGTGTGGGCCGGGCGGCAGGCTCGAGAGGGCCTGGGCCGACGCCTCGTCGAGCGGGAGCGACGCGACGAGCTCGTCCTCGAGCGCGTCGGCGTGGCCCGTCGTCAGGAAGCCGGCCTCGCAGCACCGCGCGAGCGAGACGGCCCGCTCGACGTTCGCGCGCTGCCGGGCGAAGCGGGACGAGAAGGTCTCGCGCTGGCCCTCGTCGAGGGCGGCGACGCGGGCGGCCAGCGACAGTCCGTCGACCCCGGCCTGCACCAGCATGCGCCCGACGCCGTACCAGGCCTCGGGCACCAGCTCGGCCGCGCAGTGACGACAGAACCGGGCCGACGGCGTCCACCGGGTGCAGGCTGCGCAGCGAACGTCGGCGCGTACGGCGCCGCCGCAGTGCACGCACCGCTGCCCTGCCGTCCAGTCCTTCGGTTGCGGGCGTTGACAGCCCTCACAGCGGATGGCGCGCATGGGGCGACGGCTCGCTCAGCGGGCCTTGCGGACGCGGCCCCAGAGTGCCTCCTTCTCCTTCGCCGACAGCCCGCGCAGGCGCCGGGGAATCTCGTCCTTCGGGAGCCCGTCGCGCTTGAGCAGCAGCGCCAGCTCGAGCTCTCCGGTGGCGACGAACTCGGCGCCGCAGGAGCGGCAGTACTTTCCCGGGCCGGAGTGCCCGCACCAGAAGCAGGCGAAGGTGGGCTCGGCCTGCTTGCCGCAGGCAGGGCACAGGTCGCCGCTGTGGTAGTCCTTGGGCTGCTTCGCGCCGCAGTGCACGCACGTCACCGCGTCGGAGTCGACGACGATGGTGCCCGGGCCCGGGCTGGCCGCGGCGCCGGTCGCCCAGGCCATGACGGCGGCGGCGACCTCGGGCGGGAGCCCGCCGAGCTTCGAGAGCGTCGCGGCGTCTCCGACGACGGCGAAGTCGGCCTTGCGGGTGACGCCGGCCTTCGTCAGCCGGGCCAGCTGCGCGTCGGTGAGGCCCTTCGTCTTCAAGATGTTCTTCTCGAGTGTCGACAGCGGCACGGTGTGCCTCCTGGCCCGGCATGATGGCACGAAGGGGGCTCTGGGCGCGTCGGCGTCGATGACCGGCGACGGAAAGGCTCATGCCCCTTGATTCCGGGCGGTTGGGAGGCAGATCGACCCGGCGCCTCGTGCGTTGAAGGGCTCATGGTCGCCACGCTCCTCGCCCTGACGCTCGCCTGCCGTCCCCCGCCGCCGGTGCCGGTGCTGACGACGCGCTGTGAGGGGCCCGACCTGGTGTCACGCGACCACGACGCGATGGAGCGCGCGCGCCATCGTGGGGCGTGCCTGGCGGTGCGTTGCGAGGGTGCCGACCTGGTGCGCCGCGACGGGGCGGGGCGGGAGCACGGCCGCGCTTCGTTCTCGATGCGGTGCCTCACGATGGCCTGCGAGGGCGGCGACCTGGTGCGGCGCACGCTCGACGGCGCCGAGGTCTCGCGCACGGCCTTCGCGCCGCGCTGCGCGCCGCCGCCGGTGCGCGTGGTGCAGCGCGACGACTGGCGCTTCGGCCTCGTCGCGAGGTGAGGCGCTCGGGATGAGTCTCCGGAGCGTCGCAGAGGCGTCCGCGCGAGCCTCGCGCGAGGAGGCGCCTTTCGGTCGCCTCGAAGTCCGCCTGCCCGCGCGGTGAGAGCGCCCGAGCGCGCGCGGCCGCGACGGCCTCGAGCGCCACGCGGTCTCCCGCGCGCCAGCGGCCTGGCCGGCCCGATGCTCAGTCCCTGAGAACGTCGGCAGGGGGCTCTGCAGCGGCGGCTGACGTGGTGCCTTCGCGCTCCATCGTCAGCGCGTTTGGCAGCGCCTGGTGCACGCATGCCGTCTTGCGGAGGCGGCGTGTGTCTCCGGCACACACCTTCGGCGTTGGATGACTTCCGGAGGTGCGTGATGGTTCGTCGGAGCGCCGTGGTGCTGTGGCTGGTCTTCGCGAGCTGTGGTGGCTCGGAGGCCCTCGTCGGCGAAGACGTCGTCGGCCTCGATGACCTCGGGGTCGCGGAGCAGTCAGCGCGGGTGACGCGGCAGCAGGCGCAGCTCGCCGCGCAGCTCGTCGACGCGACCCGCGGCTACCTGCCGTTCGCCTACACCGCCGACGGTTGCTACGCGCGGGCGCTCTACATGTCGGCCGAGCTGGCGTCGCGGCGAGTGCCCTCGAGCGCGCAGTACCTGACGGGCATGCTGTCGCCCGGAAACGGCGTCACCTGGGGTTGGCACGTGGCGCCGATGGTCGAGGTCGACGGAGCGCCCGGCCGCACCGTGCTCGACCCGTCGCTCGCTCCGCAGGGGCCCATCAGCCTCGAGGAGTGGGTGCGTCGCTCGAGCCCGCAGGGCGGTTACGAGCTCTTCTGGACGGTGGGCAGCACGTACTACCTGACCGGGTTCTCGTCGCCGAACTCCCAGGCCGCTCCCGTCATCCAGTCCTTCGCCGAGCTGTCGCCCTTCCAGCGCAGCGACCTCGAGCATGCCTGCGCCGTGATGAACCAGTACCTTGCGTACGAGCGCGCGCCGGGCGAGGCGCAGAAGCGGGCGTTGCTCATCGGGCGCACGCGGTCGCTCGCCAACCGGCTGCTCGCGGTGGGGAAGCTCTCGGGCTACCAGACCAACGGCGCGCTGCGCTGTGGCGGCGCGTCCGTGCCGGTGTGCCGCGAGGCCCCGGAGCGCTGCGCGGGTGACGCCGACTGCTGTTCGACCCTCTGCGGCGCCACCGGCACCTGCCAGGCGCGTCCCATCGACGCGGCGCCGGTGACGCCGGCCCCCGGGGTGACGGACGCCGGGGCAGGCGCGGACGCGGGCGTGATGGGCGCGGACGGTGGAGCTGGGCGCATCGACGCGGGCGTGATGGGCGCGGACGGTGGAGCTGGGCGCATCGACGCGGGCGTGACGGGCGTGGACGGTGGCGCTGGGCGCGTCGACGCGGGCGTGATGGGCGCGGACGGTGGAGCTGGGCGCATCGATGCGGGCGTGACGGGCGTGGACGGTGGCGCTGGGCGCGTCGACGCGGGCGTGGGAGGCGCAGACGCCGGGACCGCCGCATCGACGCCGGCGCTCGTCAACGGGATGCCGGTGAGCTTCACGGGCTCGGCCTACAGCACGCGCGCCTTCCGCTTTGAGGTGGCGCCGGGGACGTCGTCGGTGCGCTTCGAGCTGCGCGGCGCCAGCGGTGATGCCGACCTCTACGTGCGCTCCGGCGCCTTCTCGACCGTCAGCCTCACGGCGACGGCGCGCTGACGCGGCCGCGTCACTGAAGGGCGGCGTCGTCATCACCGCCGCGCGCGGCCTGGCGTGCGGGCGGAAGGCGCGAGGCGGCCGGTGCGTCGCCGTCAGGGCGGCGCGCCCGGCCGTGCTCCACCGTCGAGCAGGGCGCCGAGGCGCTGCGAGAGGTCGTCCCCCGGGGGCTCCATCGCCGCGTGGTGCTGGCCGTCGAGGCGGTCGAGCCGTTGGCGGCAGGCGTCGAGCGCGGCGAGGGCCGCTGGCGTCAGGCCTCCATCGCGCGCGAGGCCCTCGGCCAGCGCGGCACAGGCACGCGTCTGGGCGCGGAGTTCCTCCGGCATGGCGGCGTCGTTCGTGTGCACCTTCGCCAGGGGGGCGCGCACCCGCACCCGGCCGGCTTCGATGGCGGCCCGCAGCCGCTTCGCCTCGGCGGCGCGCGCGCTCGTCTCGGGCACCTGCGCGAGCAGCGCCAACACCTCGTCGAAGCCCTTCGCGTCAGGCCGGGCGCCCTTCTCGACGAGCGCCAGGTGCCGGGCCTTCGCCTGCTCGAACACCCGCGCGCCCTCGTCACTACAGGCCAGCGCCGTGCACACGATGACGAGACCGGAGAACCACCGCATGCCGCCGCAGTTACGGCAGCCCCCCCGGTCGCGGCAACTGCGCCCGGACGCGCAGCAGGGCGCCTCGGGGCGAAAGTGCGTGGGGGTGGCGCTCCATGCGGCTGCCGCGGGCTGACCGGGCGCGACGCCTCGCGCCGGCGCCCGGGCGACGGCTGCGCGGGGACGAGGAGGCGCGCCGCGCGGCGGTGCCTCGCGACGACACGCCGGTGATGGCGTCGCCGGCACGCCCGGGGGCGACGTGCGGTGCTGGCTCGCGCCGGCGCCCGGGCGACGGCTGCGCGGGGACGAGGAGGCGCGCCGCGCGGCGGTGCCTCGCGACGACACGCCGG
>JADCJJ010000521.1 GCA_020247085.1 Myxococcaceae bacterium
CAGGAAGACGGCAAAAGGAGCGCCTCCTCCAACTCGGCCACCGCCTCGCCCCTCGTCACCTCCTCCCGCCCGCTACCGCCCAGCCCGCCCTCCCGCTGGCTGGCTGACGGACCCCCTCTCGCGTCTCTGGCCATCGCGGGCGGTGCACCCGTCTGCCCACTGCCGCCGCTTCACCCCTCGCTGACGCCACCTCACCCTCCGCGGCAACGCCCTCGAGGACGACTCAGGCGCCCGAAGCCTCTGGCCCTCCTCCACGGTTTCGCGCTTTATTCATCTTGTTCGTTGGCGCAGGTGCCGCTCCCACTGTTGCCCTATGCGTTCCACGGCGCGTGGGACCGGCCGAACTGAGAGGTACCACGCGCGCCGCGAGCGCCCGGCCCTGGCACACGCAGCGATCAGACGAGGACGACGCTCATCGTGAGCGAGGCTCCGACGGGCGCCAGCGCGTCACCACACGACGCGCACCACGGCGGTTCCTGCGGGGTCGCTCGTCACCACCGCGATTCGCCCCTGGGGCAGCGCCGCGATGGAGAGCGGGCGCGAGATGCCGGTGCTCAGCGCCGGGCTCCAGTCAGCGGACTCGGTCTGGCCATTGCCAAGGAAGGGGCTCGCCGTGCGCGTCACCGGGTCGATGCGCAACAGGCGCCGGTCGTTGCCAGAGACGGGGTTCGTCATGAGGAGGCCTCCCGACGGCTCGAGGAGCAGGTCGAAGAGGCCGGAGCTGTCGAACCCGGACGGGAGGCTCGCCCACACACCGGGTGCACCCGCCGGCGGCACCTCGATGATGGCTGAGCTGCTCGACCCCGACGGTGACGCGCAGAAGAAGGCCGGCACGTAGGCCGTCCCGCTCGCATTGAAGACGATGAACCGCCTCGGAATGGGAGAGAACGTTCGGTACGGCGAGGGCGACGAGCTGCAATTGTTGCCCGTGACGTCCATCTGGAAACGGCTCCACGCCGTGATGAGTCCGGTGCCGAGGTCGACGACACGAATTCGATTCGTGCCCGGGTCCCAGATGAAGAGTGTGCCATTCGGCCCTTCTGCCAGGCGCGCGCCGATGCCGATGAACGCGCTGGTGGCGTTCGACCCATCTCCGTTCAGCGGTGGCGAGGCGACGCCACCCCCGGCCACCAGGGTCGACTGACGGGTCGCGGGGTCCCACTCGAAGATGCTCGTGCCCGGGGCCGTGCTCGCGGCCGTCGCGAAGTAGAGCTTGTCTCGGCCGCGGTGGTAGGCGACGGCCCCGCCCCGGCCCTGGAACACCGGCAAGGGAATGAGCGTGACGACGCCGTCGAGGTCGATGCGAGCGATGAACGCCGTGTCTGCGGTACCACCGCCCTGACCGATGGACAGATACAGAACGCCCTGCGCGTCGCTGTCCATGTTGTCGCCGCGGAAGTTGCCGAAGAGCGTGGCAGGCCCGGGGGCCAGCGTGTTCCGGGTCGCGACGCGAAGCACGTTGCCGATGGTCGAGACGAGGCCCGCGTCGGGTGTCGTCACCTGGGTGGGGAAAGCCGCAGTCGTCACCACGTCACCGGTGAAGCCGACGAGGCGCGCCTCGACGTCGAGCGCCTGTGGCCGTCGGGGCATCCACGGCGACTCGGACACCGTTCCAGCTGGTCCGGAGAAGGTGACGCCGGTGCCGAAGGCGACGGCAGGCTGCGGCGAGCCCCACTCGACGCGAGCGAGCGGCACCGCGCCTCCGTCGGACGAGGCGACGATGGCGGTCATCGGCTGTGCCCGGTCGCTGGTACGCACCTGCTGGTTCGTCCCCGCCACGGCGGTGAGCGTGACGGGCGTCGGCTGCGCGCGGCCAACGCCGTACACCGCGACGAGGCTGGGAGACGCCGCGATGAAGAGCGTGCCCTCGGCGTCGAGCGCGAACGTACTGACGCTGCTGAGGTTGAACGACGTCGCCGCGCCGACGACGGCTCCGGTCAAGGCGCCTCCGCCGGCCACGCGCACCGCGACGGAGCTGCGGCCATCGACGCGACGAACGACGTTGGTGAAGTCGCGCGAGTGGAAGAAGTTGCCAGCGGCGTCGAAGGCCGTGGGCCCCGTCCTCACCCAGCTCGCCCGCGCGTTGGCGCCTTCCACGAGGTCGACGGTGCCCGTGCTGAGCAGGCGAGCCTCGGCCCCGGCCTGCGCCCAGACCTGAAAGGCCGATGACACGACCGTGCAGTTGGTCCCGTCGATGGTGGGCTCGGCGAAGAACGCGAGCGCACCCGACGGTGACACCGCCAGGAAGTCGTCGGCGATGGCGCGGTAGGCCGGCGGAGGCGACGCGCTCGACGCGCACGGCGTCGTGACCGAGCTGACGACCGCCGTCGGAGCGCCGAGGTCGACCCGCCGAACCCGGTTCGCCCCGTCGTCGCCGAAGTAGAGCCAGGCCCCATCGGGGCTGATGGCGAGGCCGCCCGCGCCACCGATGGCCGCCTGCACGCCCGGGCCGTTGTCGCCGAAACCAGGCGGTGTCGCGATGCTGGTGGGCTGGCCGCCTGCGAGCGTCGTCACGGGGCTGGTGCCGTCGAGCGGAACGGAGCGGATGCGGCGGGTCGTCGTCGTGTCGATGCGCACGTAGAGCCGCTGCCGAAGCTCGTCGAGCGCGAGGGTAGTGACACCACCGAAGGTCGCGCTGCTCACCGGGAGCCCGTCTCCGCTCGACGAGAGACAGTCAGACGACGGGGCGCTCAGCCGCGTCACGACCCCTGCGCGCGAGACCCGGAGCAGCTCGCACGACGCGTTCGCCAGGTAGAGCGTGCTGTCGCGCGCCACCGCGAGGCCCCGCAGCGCACCGGTGGTGAGCTCATGGACCCGAGCCGAGAAGGTCACGTCGGACCGCCCCAGATAGTTGGTGACGGGAATGAGCGTGCCTTCGGCGGGCCGGGCGGTCGTGAGCTGCACCGTGAGGGACTCTCCGGACGCCGCGGTCGCCGTCACTCCCGTCGGCCCCACCAGCCGGTTCGCTCGCACCAGCACCGAGGCGCGACCCTGGGTGTCCGTCATCACCGAAGCCGGCTCGAGCACCACGCCGGGGTCGGCCGAGAACGTCACCAGCCGCATCGGCACCGGCATCGACGCGGCGTCGCGCAGCTCGAAGACGATGGGCGCCGAGAAGAGCTGCAGCGGGAGCGCCGATTGGCCGGCCCCCGAGACGATGCGCAGACCGGGGCCAGCCAGCGGCGTGACGGGCATCGACTCCATCGACCAGGGGCCCGGCCCCGCGAGGTTGAAGGCCCGTACGGCGAAGGTGACGGGCACACCGTTGGTGAGGCCGGTGAACGACGCGCGCGTCGAGACCGCTCCCACGGCCAGCACCTGGCCCATCGGCGTCGCGCGCACCTCGAAGCCCGTGAGCGGCGGGCGGCCGGGAGCCTCCATCGGCGGTACCCACGTGACGTTCGCGAGCGTGTCGCCCGCCATCGCCGTCACACCCGTCGGAGCGCCGGGCGGAGCCACACCTGCATCGGGCACGCCCCCGCCCGCGCCACCACCACCGACGCCGCCAGCGACGCCACCACCTGCGCCGCCCGCGACGCCGCCACCTGCGCCGCCCGCAACGCCACCACCTGCGCCGCCAGCGACGCCGCCACCTGCACCGCCAGCGACGCCGCCACCTGCACCGCCAGCGACGCCGCCACCTGCACCGCCAGCGACGCCGCCACTGGTGCCTCCGGCATCACCGCCTGCGGCGCCTCCGCCTCCCACGCCACCCGCGACGCCACCGCCCGCCGACCCGGCATCGTCATCGGGCAGCGCGCCCAGCACGATGTCGCCGAGCTCGATGGGCCCGCTCGTCACCACGAGGTTGAGCAGCGCTGCGCTCCCGCGACCCGGGCTCGACACGGTGAGGCTGAAGACGCCCTGCGGCAGCTCGTCGAGCAAAAAGCGCCCGTCGGTGGCCGAGCGCCCCTCCCGCATGGACGTGCCCCGCAGCACCAGCGTCGCGCCCTCGACGGCGGCCCCCTCGACCGTCACCACCCGGCCGCGCAGACTGCCCCGGCGCAATGCTGCCTCAGGGTCTGGCTCGAGGCGCACGGTGGCGAGCGCCCGCTCCTCACCAGCGGTGAGGCTCACGTCGAACGCCCTGGGGAAATACCCCTCACGCACGAAGCTGATCGTCACATCACCAGCCGGGAGCCCCTCGAACACGAAGCGCCCATTCGCCGCCGTCGAGACGCTCACCGGGAGGTCGGGCACCACCACCAGGGTCCCGGCATGGTTGGTGGGCGACGGCTCATCGGCGCGCAACACCTGTCCCGTCACCGTCGCAGGTGGGCCGAGGACCAGCTCGCCCAGCGCGACGTCACGGCCAGGCCCTGCACGGAAGACCTCGATGTCGACCAGGCGGAGCAGAGGCTGGCCCATCGCGTCCTGCCCCCGGAGGAGCAGCTTGCGCGCCGGCGCCGCGAGCCCCGCGAGGCTGAAGCGCCCCTGGGCGTCACTGACGGTGCGCAGGCCCGAGCCGACCACCTCGACGCGCCCGTTGGCCACCGGGACGCGCTGGGTGCGGCCAGGCTCGACCCGCACGAGGGTACCCGTGAGCGACCCGGGCTTCGGCGCGCCTGGCCGTGGCGGGAGCGTGACGTCGAGGCAGGCGCTGGCGAACAGGGCGAGGACGACGAGCGAAGAACGCATGCGCGCTCGAAGCCTACCTCGCCGCGGCGGGCTCCTCACTTCCAGACACGGTCCCCAGGCCCCCGCTCATGCACCACGCACTTCCACGTGGCCGTGACGAGGCCAGCGTCCGAGCCCCCTCACCGAATGAGCGCGTCGAGCGGCACCGGGTTCTGGTTCGACAGGTGCCCGAACGACAGGCCCATCGACTTGAGCAGCGTCGCGTGCACGTCGGGCGGGCGAATGAGGCCGCCGCCGGTCGCGTCCATCGCGCCGGTGCGGAAGTTCCACTTCGTCACGCCCATGCCCTGGTTCGTCGACGCGCCGAACACCGTGTTGCCCCTGATGCCCGGGCCGGCGAGCAGCGCGCTCGAGGTGAGGTGGTGGTCGCGGCCCTCGCGGGTGTTGACGAGCGGGGTGCGCGCGAACTCGCTGAACACCATGAGGCTCGTGCACTGCCACACGCTCTTCGTGGTGCCCGGCGCCTGCTTCGTCTTGAGGTACGCGATGAGCCGGCCGAGGGCATCGAAGCCCGCGCGGAGCGAGGCCGGCTGCTGCCCCGCCCAGTCGAAGTGGTCGTCGAGGTCGTCGCCCAGCGTGACGGCCACCACCTGTGAGACGCCGTTGGCGAGCGCCTGCCCCGCCACCGCCGCGCGGCCCTTCGCGTTGGTGAGGTCGGCCGACGTGGTGATGCCGAACGCCGTGTAGAGGTCGGTCATCGCCGGCGTCGTCGCCGGGAAGCGGAAGTCGAACAGCGCGGCCTTCGTCGGGTTCATGAGCCCGCGGCCCAGCGTGCGCGAGTCCTTGAACGCGTCGACCAGCCCCGCGGCGTTGAAGCCGAGCGCGGTGCACGAGTCGGGCGTCTGCTCGTAGGCGCCGATGGCGGTGTTCGACGCCGCGGGGAGCGTCGTGCCGGCCTGCGGCTGCATCACCGTCAAGAGGTCGCGAAAGCTGCCCACCGACACCGCGCTCGCCGAGGCCGCGAGGCCCTCGTTGTACGTCTCGACGTTCATCGCCAGGTTCGGCACGTCGGTGCGCACGCCCGTCTGCGCGGCGAACTGGGTGTTGAGGCTCGAACCCGAGGCGACGAGGCCGCGCGGGAACTTGCCGGTGATGAGGTAGCGACGGCCCACCTCGTGCGTCAGCGTGTCCATCTGCATGCCGCGCACGACGGCGAAGTCGCTCGCGTGCTGAAGCAACGTCTGCGGCACCGCGGGCCCGAAGGTGAGCGCGCCCGCCGTCTGCACGCCGGAGCCTCCGGTCGCCGTCATCACCTGCGCGACGCCGGTGTCTTCGGCCGCGGCGAGGTCGTACGCAGGCTGAATGCGCGTCGCCGGCGTCCGGCCGCCGATGACCTGGAACTGCGGGTCGTTCTGCGGCCGCGGGTCGAGGGCGAGCAGCTGGTCCCACCCACCGGCGAAGTAGACGACGAGCAGGTACTTCGGGTCGCCCATGGGCTGGGCGAAAGCCGACGCGCCGAGCGGTGACTGCTGCACCAGCAGGCCGCCGCCGGCCACGCCGAGGACTTCGAGGAAGGAGCGACGGGAGAGAGTGGGCTTCATGACGTGTCGTCTCGCTTGCTCAGTACAGGTGGTACTCGGGAGCCATCAGCAGGGCGACGCACACCGCGCGCCACCCTTCCCGCACGTGGGCGGCCGTGGGCGTCGCCGTGCCCGCGGCGCCCTTCACCGCGTCGTCGAACAGCGTGCGCAGCGGCCCCAGCGTCGTCTCGTCGCCCGCAACCACCTTGATGCCGTGGAAGCGCAGCTTGAGGTAGCCGAGGTTCTGGTCGACGGCCGCGCGGTTGCTGGTGACGGTGTCGGTGAGGCCC
>JADCJJ010000522.1 GCA_020247085.1 Myxococcaceae bacterium
ACTGCCGGGAGCCGGCCCGCTGCGTGCTGGTGTCGATGGGCGAGGGCAAGCAGCCCATCGTCGACCGCGACTTCGTGGTGGTGCACGACCTGTTCTCGGGGGCCTACACGCGGCGCCCGCTGGCGCAGGTGGTGGCCGAGCTGCGCGCCGTTCCGCCGGGCCTGGTGCGCGGGCCGCTCGCCCCGCCGGCCAGCGCGGGGCCGCCACCGACGCCGCCGTCACCCGCCCGGAGCGTGCCATGAGGGCCCTGTGGATCGTCGCGGTGCTGGCCGGGGGCGCGGCGGCACAGCCCCGGTACCTGCCCTTTCGCATGCTGTCGTCGGCGGGGGCGCCGTGGCCCTACTACCTGGACTCGCGGGTGGCGGCGCCGGCGAACCTGGCGCTCTCGCTCTCGAGCCCGGCGTGCGAGGCCGCCTGGACGCAGTGGAACAACGTCAGCTGCGCGATGCCGAAGGCGGTGAGCCGGGGCTTCACGCTGGGTACGGTGCCGCAGCCCGAGGACCGCTTCGACGTCTACAACGTGACGCCCGTGTGGGTGACGTCGTCGTCGGCGCCCGATACGCGCGACCTCTTCATCGGCGGGTTCGTCGGGGCCATCAGCATTCCGCGCTCGTACGCGGGGGTGCTGCAGAGCTGCGACGTCTACCTGAACGCCATGATGCCCGTCTTCAGCGCCCAGGCGTCGGAGACGATTCCCCCGGGCACCCTCGATCTGCAGTCGGTGATGACGCACGAGGCCGGCCACTGCCTGGGGCTCGATCACTTCGGCGGCGGCGTGATGATCGGCAATGTCTACTTCGGCGAGAACAAGCGCTTCCTGGTTCAAGAAGACGTGATGGCCTTCTGCGCGCGGAACCCGGCGACGGGGCAGGTGGGCGCGCCGTGCACTGGCGACGGCGGCTGCGACGCGCCCTTGCGGTGCGTCTCGACGGCGGGGGCGCAGGGGCCATCGCGGTACTGCGCGAGCGCGTGCGTGCCCAACACGACGCCGTGCCCGCTGCCGATGCAGTGCCTGCCGGCGAGCGGCTTCCCGGGCAGCACCGACGCGTGCCAGTACCCGGGGCCGAACCAGACGCAGGTGGGCCGGGCCTGCACGCAGTCGGCCGAGTGCGGCTCGCTGGTGGGCACCTGCGTGCGCGAGTCGCAGGCCCCCACCGGCACGGTGCTGTGGAACGACGGGTACTGCACGCAGAACTGTGAGGCGGGCCAGCCGGTGTGCCCGGTGGGGTCGGTCTGCCTGGGGACGACGCAGGGCTCGAAGGTGTGCGTGCAGAGCTGTCGCGTGGGGCTGTCCGACTGCCGGGCCGGCTACGCGTGCGACACGCTGGGCACGACGGGCGGTAGCGAGGGCGTGTGCATTCCCGCGTGCCGCGTCGAGGCCGACTGCGTCGACCCGATCGTCAACGGCCAGCGCGTCGACTACGAGTGCCGGGTCTGCGACGGGCGCTGCGTGACGAAGCAGAGCGTGGGTGTGCCCATCGGCGCCATCTGCGCGACGGCGGCCCAGTGCGGCGCCGGGCAGCTGTGCCGGGCGGCCGACCTGCGGCTGCCGACGCAGCAGTGCACGGTGAGCTGCGGGCGGGGCTGCGGCACGTGCCCGACGGGGTCGACGTGCCTGCCCGACGAGCGGGGCGAGCTGTTCTGCCTCAAGGCGTGCGCGGGGCGTGGCAGCTGCGGAGCGGGGTTGCGGTGCAAGACGTTCCCCGGCGGGCAGGCCTGCGTGCCCCAGTGCCAGCTCGACCTCGACTGCCCGGTCGGGCAGCGCTGCGCCGAGGGCGAGTGCGAGCAGCCCGTCGACCCCGCCGACTCTGGCTGCGGGCCCTTCTGCACGACGACCGACGCCGGCATGCCGTTCAGGCCCCGGCCCGACGGGGGCTCCTCGGGCGGTGGCGGATCGGCCGGGTGCGCGTGTTCGACGTGGGGCGGGTTCGGCCCCATGCTGGTGGTGGTGGCCGCCCTGGCCGCCAGGAGGCGCCGGGTGTGACGAAGCTGGAAGATGGCCGACGCGCGAAGGACTTCTCGCTGGCGTTCGTGCTCGACGCCCTGGTGGCCGCCCGGCTGCTGACGCGGAGCCAGGCCGGCGACGTGCTGCAGCGAGAGCAACAGGCCATCAAGCGCGTGCGCAAGCAGGCGAACGACGACAAGTACGACGTCTCGCCGATCGAGATCGTCGCCCTGTTCCAGGTGCCCATCGCCGGGCGGCCCGGAGAGCTGCTCGACCAGGACCGCATCTCGGAGGCGGTCGCGCCTGCGGCGCAGGTGCCGTACCGGAAGATCGACCTCCTGCGCCTCGACATGAACCTGGCGGCGCGCACCATCTCGAAGCCGTTCGCGACCCGTCACCACCTGCTGCCCCTCGAGGGCGGCAGCGGCCCGAGCACGCCGCTGGTGGTCGCCGTCGCCAACCCCTTCGACACCGACCTGTTCGAGAACCTCGAGCGCACCGTCGGCGTGCCCGTCTCGCCGGTGTTGTCGGCGAAGGCCGACATCGTGAGGGGCATTCAGGACGTCTACGGGTTCCGCCGCACGCTCGCGGCCGCGGCCGACGAGTTCGCCACCACGGGCCCGGGGGTGTCGAACTTCGAGCAGCTCGTCACGCTGTCGAGCGGCTCGTCGAAGGAGCTCGCCCCCGAGGACAACTCGATCATCCAGGCCGTCGAGCACCTGCTGCGCTCGGCGTTCGAGAACCGCGCCAGCGACATTCACATCGAGCCCAAGCGAGACAAGAGCCTGGTGCGGTTCCGCATCGACGGGGTGCTGCACGGCGTCTACACGCTGCCGATGCAGGTGCACGCGCCGGTGGTGTCGCGGGTGAAGATGATCTCGCGCATCGACATCAGCGAGAAGCGCAAGCCGCAAGACGGGCGCATCAAGATCGACCGCGACGGAAAGGAGATCGAGATCCGCGTGTCGACGCTCCCGACGGCGTTCGGCGAGAAGGTGGTGATGCGCATCTTCGACCCCGAGACGCTGGTGGTCGACATCGCGCAGCTCGGCTTCGACCCGACCGAGAAGCACCTCTTCGAGTCGTGGATCGCCGAGCCGCACGGCCTCATCCTGGTGACGGGGCCGACGGGCTCGGGCAAGACGACGACGCTCTACTCGGCGCTCAAGGCGCTGGCGGGGTCCGACGTGAACGTCACCACCATCGAAGACCCCATCGAGATGGTGTGGGAGGCGTTCAACCAGACGCAGGTGCAGCCGAAGATCGGCCTCGACTTCGCGAACGCGCTCCGCCACATCCTCCGGCAGGACCCCGACATCATCATGGTGGGCGAGATCCGCGACCCCGAGACGGCCGAGAACGCGATTCAGTCGGCGCTGACGGGGCACCTCGTGCTGTCGACGCTGCACACGAACGACTCGGTGGGCGCGGTGGGGCGCATGGTGGACCTCGAGGTGCCGCCGTTCCTGCTGGCGTCGGCGCTGCTGGGGGTGATGGCGCAGCGCCTGGTGCGCCGCATCTGCCCGGGGTGCGCGGCGCCCGTCGAGCTCGACGACGCGCAGCTCGAGGCGCTCAAGGTGCCGATGCCGACCGACCTGGGGGCGCCGCAGTTCAAGAAGGGGGCCGGCTGCGTGAAGTGCCGGGGCACCGGGTACCGGGGGCGCACGGCGGTGTTCGAGATCTTCTCGGCTACGAGCGAGGTGAAGTCGCTCATCACGCACAAGGCGCCGCGCGCCGAGCTCGTCGTCGAGGGCCAGCGGCACGGCCTGCGGACGCTGCGCGAGGCGGCGGTGCGCAAGCTGTACCAGGGCGTCACCGGCTACGACGAGGTGCTGCGCATGACGACCGGAGCCGAATGACCCGGGGCGCTGGCGGCGCGACACGGGCGCCGGGTCCGGGGTAAACCGGGCGGAATGAAGGTTCAGCGACAGTCAGGGACACCAGCAGTGAAGGCAGAGGTCCGCCCGCCTGCGCCGAAGGCCTTGGGGAGCGCGCCGCCGCCTCGCCCGTCGGCGGGGTGGGCGCCGGGCGCCGGGCCAGCGCGGGCCGCCGGGGCCGCGGGGCCGGCGGCGCCACCGCCCTCGGGGTTCCGCTCCCACGCCTTCGAGGCGAGGCTCGACGCCGAGACGAAGTCGCGCGCCACCTCGGGGAACACCGTGTCGATGCTGTACGACGGGGTGCAGTCGTTCGCCGAGCGGGAGCGGCTCATCGCCGGCGCGAAGCACTCGATCTGCTTCCAGACGTTCATCTTCAGTTCCGACGAGACGGGCTGGAAGCTGGCGCGGCAGCTCGCCGCGAAGGCCCGCGAGGGCGTGCCGGTGCGGGTCATCTACGACGCGCTGGGCTCTGGCCGTGCCGACCCGAAGATGTTCCAGATGATGCGGGACGCGGGCGTCGACGTGCGCGCGTACGGCGAGAAGTGGAAGGTGTGGGACCTCAACGATCGCTGGCACGAGAAGAACCTCATCGTCGACGGGCAGGCCGCGGTGCTGGGCGGCATGAACATCGCCGACGAGTACGCGCTGGGCGGGTCTGGCCGCATGGTGCTGTCGCGGGGGGGCGGGGCGAGCGGCGAGGGTACGCACGCCTGGCGCGACACCGACGTGAAGCTCGAGGGCCCGGCGGTGCGCGACTCGATGAACGCCTTCCTGCGGAACTGGAACGAGGTGGGCGCGCCCCTCTCCGAGGCCGACCGGCAGCGGCTCTTCCCTCCGCTGGCGGCGAGAGACGGCGGGCCCTCGGTGCGGGTGGTGCAGCACAACCCCGAGGTGAAGGGCCTCGAAGAGACGACGAACCGGCTCTACCTGCGCGCCATCGAGACGGCCCAGAAGCGCATCACCATCGAGAACGCCTACTTCCTGCCGCCGCCCGAGCTGCGCAAGGCGCTCATCGCCGCGGCCCGCCGGGGCGTCGACGTGCGGGTGATGACGAACAGCCGCGAGGCGAACGACATGGGCTTCGTGTCGGACGCGGCGCGCTACTTCTACGACGACCTGATGAAGGCGGGCGTGAAGGTCTACGAGAAGCACGGCGGCACGCTGCACTCGAAGACGGCCACCTTCGACGGCGAGTTCAGCATCGTCGGCTCGGTGAACCTGAACGGGCGCTCGAAGAATACGGACGCCGAGATCGCCATGGCGGTGACGGACCCCAAGACGGCGGCCTCGCTCGAGGCGCGCTTCGCCGAGGGGCTGAAGGAGACGTCGCTGGTGACGAAGAAGGAGCTGGCGAGCGAGGGCTTCTTCACCAACCTCAAGCAGTGGGCGCTGTCGACGCTGGCGTGGACGTTCTGATGGGCGCGCTCGACGCGGTGCTGGACGAGGCGCGGGCGCTCGAGGGGCGGGGCGACGTGGCGGGCGCGGTGCAGGTGCTCGAGCGGGCGCCCGAGGCGGTGAAGGCACGGGGCCTGTGGCGGTACGCGCGCGGGGCGATGGCGCTGCGGCAGGGCGATCTCGCGGGGGCGCAGGCGCACCTCGAGGGGGCCGTCGAGGCCGAGCCCGAGGTGCCCGAGTACCGCTCGAACCTGGGCTCGCTGTGGTTGGAGCGGGCGCGGCGGGGCGAGGTGGGGGCGGCGGCGCGGGCGCTCGAGGTGCTCGAGGGGGCGATGCGCTGGGGGCCGACGCTGCCCGACGTGGCCGCGAACTACGCGGTGGCGCTGTTGCTGGCGGGGCGCGCCGAGCACGCGCTCAAGGCGTGCGACGACGCGCTGGCGCTCGACGGGAAGCACCTGGGCGCGCGCTTCAACCGGGCGGCGGCGCTGAGCGCGCTCGATCGCCTCGGCGAGGCGCAGGCCGCGCTCGAGGCGGTGCTCGTCGATTACCCGGGCCACCCAGCGGCGTCCGCCCACCTGGCGAAGCTGCTCGAGAAGCGCGCCCGCGCATGAGCGGCGGAGAGGCGTGGGACCACGCTGCGCGGCGGCGGAGGCCCCCGGAGGCGGGGCGGACGGTGTGTCGTGGCGCGCGGCCGGAGCGGCGCGAGCTGTCGCGGCCGGCGCTGGCTGCCGAAGCGGTGCCGGTCGAAGCCGAGGCCGGGCCGCCGGTGGCCGGCGCATCGGCGCGCCTGCAGCCTGCCGAGGCGGTGCAGCCGATGGCGGGTGGCGCAGCGTGGCTGGTGGCGGCCGGCGCGGAGCGTGCGGCGGTGGGCGGTCGCGTCGTGCTGCGCTGGGCGGTGGTGGGGCTGCTCGCGCTGGCGCCGGGGTGCCGGAAGGAGCCTCTCCCCGTGGAGCCGAAGGTGGAGGCCGACGGGCACTACGTCGCGGCGACGGCGGCCTACCTGAAGGGCGACTTCAAGGAGGCGCACGCGCAGTTCGACGAGGTGCGGCGGCTCAACCCGAAGGATCCGCGGCTGCCGGGCGCCGAGGGCGAGCTGCTGCTGGCCGAGCAGCGCATCGACGAGGCGTTGCAGCGCTTCGAAGCGGCGGTGGCGCTCGACCCCGGGCGGGCCACCACGTGGAGCCGGCTGGGCGTGCTGTACGGCATCAAGCGAAACGACGCGAAGGCGAAGGCGGCGCTCGAGAAGGCGCTCTCGCTCAACCCGAAGGACGTCACGGCGCACGAGGCGCTCGGCGACGCGGCGCTCGAGGCGGGGCAGCTCGACGAGGCGGTGCGGCGCTACCTGCTGGCGAGCGACGCAGCGCCCGACAAGGCGCGGGCCGAGCTCGTGGTGAAGGCGGCGGGAGAGCTGGTGAAGGCGAAGCAGGGCGCCCGGGCGCTCGAGGTGCTCGAGGCGGCGCGCGGCAAGGGCGTCGCCTCTCCGGCGCTGTCCCAGGAGCTGGGCGACCGCTACATCGAGGCGAGCCGGTGGGACGACGCCATCGCGGCCTACACGGTCGCCGCCGCGGCAGACCCGTCGGCCTGGGAGCTGGTGGCCGAGCTCGAGCTGCGCGAGGGGCGGCTCGAGAAGGCCGAGCTCGCCTGGCGGAACGCCATCGCGGCGAAGGACCAGGCGCTGTTCCACGTGGGCCTCGGTCGCGTGTGCCTCGCCCGGAAGGACCAGGCGTGCGCGCAGGCCGAGCTCGACAAGGCGCTCTCGACGGCCACGGGCGAAGAGGTGCGCGAGTCGATGGAGCTCGCCGAGTTCCTGTCACACCTGGGCCGCAGGGCCGATGCGCTGAGGCTGCTCGAGGCGGTGGCCGCCGAGGAGGACCAGGCAAAGAACGAGGCCCTCCAGTTCGCGACCGCACGGCTCGCCAGAGCGCTTGGGAAATCTGACGTGGTGAGGGCTGCCTGCGCCCGCATCGCTCCCGTGAAGTGCCCGGAGTGACGGCGCAGACCTGCCTCGCCCGGAGGCGCTCGCTCCGCCCCCGTGCCGCTCCCGCGGACTGCGCCGCGGCGAAGCAGACCCGTGGCGCCCCAACTCCCGCCGGCCAATCTCAAGCCGGCTGCACGCCTGCCGACCGAACTGACGCGGACTGAATGCGTGCCGACCGAACTCCCACGCCGTCGCCCCGCCACCGCGGCCTGCCGCTCAGGTGACGAGCTTGCGGTACACGCCGACGACCTTGCCGAGGATCATCGTCTGCTTGAACTGCGTCTTGTGCACGTAGATCGGCTGCATCGTCTTGTTCGCCGGCTGGAAGCGAATGCGCTCGCCCTCGGGGAAGTAGCGCTTCACCGTCGCCTCGTCCTCGATGAGGGCGACCACGATGTCGCCGGGCGACGCGCTCGGGGCCTTGCGCACGAACAGGAAGTCGCCGTCGTGAATGCCGTCGTCGATCATCGATTCGCCCTTCACGCGCAGGGCGAAGACCTCTTTGCCGCCGGCGCCGCCGAGCAGGAACGAGTCGATGCGCACCGAGTCTTCGATGTTCTCGGTGGCGAGCAGGGGCGCGCCGGCCGCGACCCGGCCGAGGAGCGGCACGTCGATCATCGCCGAGTCCCGCTTCGTCGTGGCGCCCAGCCCGAGCACCAGCCGCGCCCGGCGGGTGGGCACCAGCGACCGGCTCTGCTGCTCTCCGCGCGTCAGGTAGCCCTTGCGCTCAAGCGCCTTGAGGTGATCGTTCACGCCGTTCGTCGAGGCGATGTCCATCTCTTCGCCGATCTCCCGGATGGTGGGCGGGAACCCGCGCTCCTCGGAGGTCCGGAGGATGAAGTCGAGGATCTCGCGCTGCCGGTCGGTGAGCTCTTCCACGGGACGCCCTTTCAGTCGGAAACGTGCGTTCAGTATGTTCCCTGAACGTCCGTGTAGAGTCAACTTCTCGGCCAGGGCAGGGTCAAAAGCGTGCTGGGCGCGCAGGCTCGGGCTTAAGTGGAGCGCGATGCGTCTGGTGGCGGTCGGCGTCTTGGTGCTCGTGACCCTCGCGGGGTGCGCGGGGGGCCTGCGGGCGGGCTGGTTCGCGAAAGATGGCCTACGCTACCAGGTGGCGGCGCCGCCCGAGGGAGAGTGGCGGCCGGTGGCGTTCGCCGAGAACGACCTGGCCTGGGCCGCGCGGCGCTCGGGGCACCTGCTGGCCGTCAACGCTACCTGCAAGGACCACGGCGACCCCTCGCTCGAGGTGCTCACCGGGCACCTGCTCATCGGGTTCCAGGAGCGGGCGCTGGTCGAGCGGCAGCCGCTGACGCTCGACGGGCGCGCGGCGCTCAAGAGCCTCTTCGCGGTGTCGCTCGACGGGGTGCCGGCCGAGGTCGAGGTGGTGGTGCTGAAGAAGAACGGTTGCGTGCACGACTTCACCTACGTGGCGCCGCGGGGCGCGCGCGCGGTCCACCAGGCGGCCTTCGAGGCGCTCGTCGCCGGCTTCGCCCAGGAGACGGGGCGATGAGCGAGCAGGCGCCGCCGCCACGCAAGGCCACCACCGCCGAGACCGAGCTGGCGCTCATCGTCCAGCAGGAGCTCGAGTCGATCATTCCCTTCACCGCGCGCATCAACCGCGCGTGGCTGCAGCTCGGCGGCATGGTCTTCATGTTCGCCCGGGCCGCGTGGCGCATCTTCACGCCGCCGCTGGCCCTCGGCGCCTCGGCCTACCAGGTGGTGATGCTGGGGGTGCGCTCGCTCTCCATCGCCACGCTGGTGGCGCTCTTCGCGGGTCTCGTCATCTCGCTCCAGTTCGCCTACTTCCTCGCGAAGTTCGGCGTGCAGCACACGGTGGGCAAGGTCGTCATCCTCACGCTCTTCCGCGAGCTGGGCCCGGTGCTGACGGCGCTCACCGTGGGCGCGCGCATCGGCTCGGGCATCACCGCCGAGCTCGGCTCGATGAAGGTGACCGAGCAGATCGACGCCATCTCGGCCCTGGGCGCCGACCCCATCAAGAAGCTGGTGACGCCGCGCCTGGTGGCCTGCGCCATCGTGCTGCCGTCGCTCACCGCGCTCGCCGACGTCTTTGGCCTCGTCGCCGGCTCGGTGGTGGTGAACCAGCAGTACGACATTCCGTACGATCAATACTTCCGCTCGGCCATCGACACCGTCTCGCTGATGGACTTCGGCGGTGGCATCTTCAAGTCGTTCGTCTTCGGGCTCATCATCGCCGTCGTCGGCTGCTTCAAGGGCTTCTCGGTGACCGGCGGCACCGAGGGCGTCGGGCAGGCGACGACCGAGACGGTGGCCATCGCGTCGGTGTCGGTGTGCCTGTCGGACTTCTTCATGACCAAGCTGTTCCTCGCCTTTTGACGCCCATGCCCGCCACCGGAGCGACGCAGGTGACGCCGCGCCCGCCCTCGGATGAGGTGGTGATTCGCTTCGTCGATCTCTGGAAGGCCTTCGGCCCGAAGAAGATCTACGAGGGGCTCGACCTCGAGGTGAAGCGGGGCGAGACGCTCACCATCATCGGCGGCTCGGGCACGGGCAAGAGCGTGCTGCTCAAGTGCCTCATCGGGCTGATGTACCCCGACGCAGGCCAGGTGCTGCTGCACGGCGAGAACGTGGCCGAGCTCGACGAGAAGGGGCTGCGCGAGGTGCGCAAGCGCGTGTCGATGGTGTTCCAGGGGGCGGCGCTGTTCGACTCGCTCACCGTGGGCGAGAACATCGCCTACCCGTTGAAGGAGCACCTGAAGCTGTCGCCCGACGAGCTCAAGGCGCGGGTGGCGAAGAACCTGGCGCGGGTGAACCTGCCGGGCATCGAGCAGATGAAGCCGTCGGACCTGTCGGGCGGCATGCGCAAGCGCGTCGGCCTGGCGCGGGCCATCGCCATCGAGCCCGAGATCATCCTCTACGACGAGCCGTCGACGGGCCTCGACCCCATCTCGACCCGCGTCATCGACGAGCTCATCCTGCGCATGAAGGCCGATCTGGGCTGCACGCAGATCGTCGTCACCCACGACATGGACAGCGCGTTCCGCGTCTCGGACCGCATGGCCATGCTGGCCCAACGGAAGATCGTCGCCCAGGGCACGGTCGCCGAGCTGCAGGCCTCGACCCACCCCGACGTCCGCGCGTTCCTCGACGCGCGCAAGAGCTGAGCCACCATGAGCACGCCTGAGCTGAACCCTGCCGAACGCGAGCGCCGCATCATCATTCGCGCCGGGCTCTTCATCGCCCTGGGCCTGGGCCTCGCGCTGCTGGTCGTCTTCGTCATCGGCAAGGAGCGCAACCTCTTCGACAAGCAGAACGTCTACACGGGCGCCTTCGAGAACGTCGACGGCCTGCAGTTCGACTCGCCGGTGCGGCTCGGCGGCGTCAACGTCGGCCGGGTCACCAGCATTCGCTTCGGGTCGGACCTGGGCGACAAGCGCATCATCGTCACCATGGAGGTGGTGAAGAAGTACGAGGCGCGCATTCGCAAGGACTCGGTGGCCCGCATCACCAACCGCGGCGTGCTGGGCGACAAGGCCGTCGACATCTCGATCGGCAACCCCGACCAACCAGCGCTGGCCGACGGCGCCGAGCTGCAGACCGGCACCTCGGGCGACATCTCGTCGATCCTCAAGGCGACCGGCGAGATCATCGACAACACGGTGGGCATCACGCGCGACCTGCGCTCGGGCGTGGCGACCTACACCAGCCCCGAGCTGCAGAAGGACGTGAAGGAGGCCGTGACCAGCGTGAAGAACATCTTGCGCGAGGTCGAGACCGGCAAGGGGCTGCTGCACGCGGTCGTCTACGACAAGGGGTTGACGAGCGACGTGAAGGCCATCCTCTCCGAGGCGTCGGCGAGCGCCGCCCGGCTCGACGCGGCGGTGACGAAGGTCGACGGGCTGCTCGCCGACGTGAAGGCCGGCCAGGGCACGCTCCACGCGCTCATCTACGACAAGAAGATCGCCGACTCGCTCACCGAGCTCGGGCGCGCCGCCGGTGAGGTGTCGACGCTGGTGAACGACGCGAAGACCCGCAAGGACGGCGTCGTCTACCAGCTCGTCTACGGCGACTCGAGGGTGCTCCTGTCGGACCTCGGGCAGGCGGCCGCCGACGTGAAGGCGCTCACCGCGAAGATCAACAAGGGTGAGGGCTCGCTGGGCGCCATCATCAACGACCCCACGGTGTACGAGGACCTCAAGGAGATCCTCGGCAACGTCAAGCGCAACCGGGTGCTGCGCGAGCTGGTGCGCTACTCGATCTCGAACGCCGAGGCGCTCGACAAGGTGGGGAAACCGACCGGCGACAAATGAACGCGCTGGGCGCTTGGGCTGTCGGGGGCGATTCGTGTAGGGAGACGCAGCCGGCCCACGCCCCGCCCAGAGGGAAACCGAACCGATGCCCACGCTCGTCGTCGTCGCGCTGCTCGCAGGGCTCCCGGGTGAGGCCGAGGGAGAGGCTGGCTACGCCGACTTCTTCGCCCGCGGCGAGGCGATGGCGGTGAAGAACGACGACGCGGCGGCCATCGCGCTGTGGCGGGAGGCCGAGACGTACAAGGGCACGCCGCAGTCGGCGGAGCGGCTGGCCCGCGCGTACGAGAAGCTGGGCGACGGCGCCTTCGCGACGCTCTACTACCGGCTGGCGCTGGCCCGGGCGCCGGAGTCGGCCGAGGCGCCGGCGCTGGCGCAGCGGGTGGGCACGTGGCTCGGCCAGGCCGGCGGCGAGGGCAAGGGGTTGATCGAGGTGGTGGCGCCGCGCGCCTCGAAGCTGGTGGTGCAGGGCCGCGAGTTCCCGCCCGGGCCGGTGGCGCTCTTCGTGGCGCCGGGCGAGTACGAGGTGCAGGGCACCTTCCCCGCCGGCGTGAAGACGACGCGGCTGCGGGTGAAGCGGGGGCAGGTGGCGAGCCTCTTCTTCGAGCCTTTGCAACCGCCGCTGGTGGCGGCCGACCAGGCGCTCTCCGAGGCGGCGATCTCGAAGGGCGTCACGCGCGACGAGGGGCCGCCGTCGAGCGCGCTGCGCGTCGCCGCGATCGTCGCCATGAGCCTCGGCGTGGTGGCGGCCGGCGGCGGCATCGCCCTGGGCGTCAACTCGGCGCAGGACGCGGCGCAGGCGCAGAACACGATGATTCCGCGGGCGCAGCGGCAGCAGTTCGCCACCTCGGCCAACGCGAAGGCCGTGCCGGCGAACACCCTGATGATCGCCGGCGCGGCGGCGGTGGTGGCTGGCGGGGTGATGTTCTTCTTCTCCCTCCCCGAGCCGGGCGTGAAGCGCTGACGGCGGTCGGCTTGCGCCGCGGCCGGGCCGGTCGCGACGCCCGACGGCGGCGGAGCGCAGGTCGACGGGCCCGCGCGCACCCCCGGTGGCGGCGGCGAGACGACGCGCCGGCTCAGTACACCGACGCTCCGAGGCCGAAGCCGCGCCGGGCCTCGACCTTGAGCGACTTCGCGCGCTCCGCCTGCTCCATCTGCGGCGCGGGCGCCGTCGAGTCGAGCTGCGCGGCGTTGAGGGCGCGGTCGCCGGCGAGGGCCTCGGTGCCGGCGACGCTCTCGGCCTCGTCGATCAGGCGCTTGTTGTCGGCGATGAAGCGCCTGGCCTGCTCGAAGAGGCCCTGCTTCATTGCGTCGGCGGCCCGCTCGACGTTCTGCGAGGCGCGGGCGCGGTTGGCGAAGACGAGGGCTTCGGGGTCTCGCCGCTGCTCGGCGAGGGCGCGGTCGCCGGTCACCAGGGCCGCGAGACGCAGCTGCTCGAGCCCCGGCTGCGAGGCGAGCAGATCGACATAGTCGAGGCGGAAGGCCGCGACGTCGACGGCCGCGCCCTCGGCGCCGGTGAGCCCCGAGGCGGTGAGGTGCACGACGAGCCGCTCGGTCTGCCGCGCCGAGAAGTCCGGCATCGTCACCGTCACGCGGCGGCCCTCGACGGCGCTGGGGCGGCCGAGCACCTCGCGCAGGGCGACGCCGGGCGGCAGCTCGACGCTCACCGTCACGCCCCGGGCCACCATGGTGCCGGCCTGGGCGAGGTCGCGCTCGAAGAGCGAGGCCGTCGCCTCGGCGTCGCGGATGAAGCCGTACGAGCCGCCACCGAGCTCGGCGAGCCGCTGCATGAGGTCTTCGTTGAAGTCGGCGCCGACGCCGAGGGCGGTGATGGTGGTGCCGGCGCTCCGGAGCGTCTGGGCCACGCGCTCCAGCCCGGCGGCGCTGGTGACGCCGACCGTCGGCTGCCCGTCGGACAGCAGGATGAGGCGGTTCACCGTGAAGTCGCTGCGCGCGACGTCGAGCTGCGCCTTGCCGGCCACCAGCGCGTCGCCGATGTTGGTGCCGCCCTGCTCCGAGATGGCGCGCACGAAGCCGCGCATGCGCTCCTTGTTCGCAGCCGTGGCGAAGGCGCCCGGCAGCACCTGCACGTCGGTGCCGTAATGGACGATGGCGAGGCGGTCGGTCTCGTTCAGCAGCTCGACGAGGTGCAGCGCCGCCCGCCGGGCCTGGGCGATCTTCGCGCCCGACATCGAGCCCGAGCGATCGATCACCACCGCGAGGTTGACCGCCGCGCGGGGCGCGCCAGGCCGGTCGACGGCGCTCACCTCGAGGGTGGCGAAGACGTCGCTCGTGCCCGGCGCCAGCACCGGGTGTGACAGCTTGCCCGTCAGCCGGAGCGCGCCCGGCGCCCGCTGAGTGGCGGGGGGCGGGGCCGGGGCGACGACGGGCGGGCGCATCGGCGGCGCCGTCGTCGTGGGCGTGGGGGGCGGCGGCTTCGGCAGGCCACCGACGACGGCGAGGAGCAGCAGGGCGACGGCGAGGGCGATGAAGGTGGTCGTTCGATTCATGGGCGGTGGGGCTCGAACGGGCCGGGGCCGGGAACGATCTGTCGGGCCGCTCACGCGCAGCGCGGCTCTGCCCTCGAGACTGGTGCCACCGGGGGGCGGCTGGTACAACCGCGCCCCGGAGGCCGAACCGATGGCGAAGGTGCTAACTCCTCGAAAGGGGCGAGGAATCTGCGTTCCGCCGCTCACCACGAGGGGCCTGCGCGTGCCCTGGGAGCGGGCCCGTGGCTGACCGCATCTCGGGGCCGCTCGACCTGCGCCTGGGCGACCTGGTGGGGCGGTACCGCATCGAGTCGTTCCTGGGCGAGGGGGGCATGGCGCGGGTGTACGGCGTCAAGCACGCGGACCACGGGCACGTGGCGGCGCTGAAGCTGCCGCGGCTGGGGCTCGACGCGGAGTTCCGGGAGCGCTTCCTGCTCGAGGCCGGCGCGCACCTGAACCTCAACGGCAAGCGGCACATCGTCAGCCCGCTCGAGACGGGCACGCTGCCCGAGCCCGATGGGCGGCCGTACCTCATCATGCAGCGGGTCAACGGCGTGACGCTCGAGGCGTACCTGCGCGACCCGGAGCGGGCAGGTGAGCCGCCGGACGTGCTGGTGGCGCGGTCGATTCGCTTCGCCATTCAGGTGGCGATGGCGCTCGAGGTGGCGCACAAGCTCAAGCCGCCCATCGTGCACCGCGACCTCAAGCCGTCGAACGTCTACGTCGCGCGGGACGAGGACCTGAACATCGAGGGGCGCGAGGTCGAGTACGTGTTGCTGGGCGACTTCGGGCTCGCGTGGCGGCGGGGCGACGAGCTGAACCCTGTGGGCACGCCCGAGTACTGCTCTCCGGAGCAGGCCTCGAACGCCGAGCCGACGCCGCGCTCGGACCTGTACTCGCTGGGGGTGTTGCTGTTCGAGCTCGTCGAGGGCC
>JADCJJ010000523.1 GCA_020247085.1 Myxococcaceae bacterium
GTCGCGCAGCAGGTGCACAGACATCGAGCGCGCCGCGCCGGCGATGGCGGGCACCTGGCCCAGCTCGTGGCGCGGCTGCAGCAGGTCGAGCACCCGCGGCTCGAGCCACTCCGACATCACCCGGCCGCCCGAGAAGAAGTCATGCCCCGGGTGCGCGTAGGCCGTCGGTACCAACACCTCGCCGGCGCGCCGCCAGAGGGGGCGGGCCGAGGGCGGTGGCGCCTCGAAGACGTACACCGGGCCGAAGGAGAGCGTGGCGCGGCTCACCGTCACCACTGCGCCGTCGTCGAGAGTGATGCCGGGCGTGCGCCGCACCTCGAGCGAGGCGACCACCGTCGTCAGCTTCCCGCCGGTGCCGGCTTCACAGCCGGCGACGACGAAGGCGAGGAGTGGAAGGAGCCGGGTCATCACGCACCTCAGTCAAAGTGAAGGCCGAGCATCAGCCGCCACTGCCGCGGCGGCCCGGCCGAGAAGTGACGCATCGCGAGCCGAGACGGGGCGGCGTCGGGGCCTACGAAGTTCGACGCGTAGTTGAACTCGGCCTGCCGCCACCGGGTGTCGAGCACGTTGTCGACGATGAGCCCGGCCGACACCCAGCGCCAGCGCGCGCGCAGCGACGCGTCGACGAGCACCGCCGGCTCGCTCAGCTGCTCGAAGGGCAGCGGCCGTGGCCCGATGGCCCAGACGGCGAGGCCCGCCGTCAGGTCGACGCCCTGGCCGAGCGCCTCGACGCGGTGCGCGCCCACCGCCTCGAGGCGCGCGAGGAAGCGGGGCACGTAGGGCAGGGCCGGGCCGTCGAAGAGCGCCAGCCAAGGGCTCTGGGCTGGAGGCAGGTGCCCGCGCGTGTACGAGACGCTCGCGGTGACGTCGAGCCGCTGCTCGAAGGTGAGGCGCGCGAAGCCGAAGGCACCCACCCGGTTCGATGCACCGACGGGTACGTTCCGCCCCTCATCGGGCTCGAAGACGATGTCGCGCTGCACCCGCGTGGCGAAGACGGCGCCTCTCGCCTCGAGACGCACCGGCCCCTCGCGCAGGTACCGCAGGCCTGTCTCGGCGCTGGCCACCAGGGCGAAGGGCGCGAACTCGGCGTCCGACAGCGCGGCCGCGTCGCTCGAGCGCGCGCCCAGGCCGAAGCCCGTCATCCACCACAGGCCCTTCACCAGCAGGACCTCGGTGGCCAGCCGCGGCGACGGCATGACGCCGAAAGCCTCGAGGGCGTCGTCGGCGAGGCGCGCGCCCCGGCGGTCGGCCGTCGGCCGGTTGCGGTCGTTCACGCCGAAGAGGAAGGCGTCGAGGCGCAGGCCTCCGCTCACCGCAAGGCGCGCGCCCAGCGGCAGGCTGCCCTGCGCGTAGAGGCTCAGGTTGGTGACGGTGACGCGGTTGTCGAAGGCCACCCGATACGGCACGCCATCGGCGGCGCGCAGGCGGCGTGAAGCGCTGTCGACCTCGTCGACGCGGCCCACGTAGCCCAGCTCGAGGGCGGGGCGGCGCGAGGCCTCGTCGCCGAAGCGCTGGAGCCACGAGCCCCGCACACCCGCCGTCACGCCGCCGTAGCGCAGCTCGATGCCGTCGCCGCGCTGGGGCATCAGCGCAGGGGCGTTGCCCTGGGCGTCGGGCAGCGGCACGTCGCTGACGAAGCCGGTGAAGTTCTCGCGCAGCCGCATCTGCCGGAAGAGGGCGAAGAGCTGGTGTCGCGAGACGCCCGCCTCGAGCTTCGAGGTCAGCTCCGCCGAGACGAAGTGACGCTGCTGGGCCCCGCCCTGATTCGGGTCGGTGAGGCAGAAGAACTGCCCGTCGGCGGTCGCCGGGCAGCGCGGGTTGCGCCGGGCCTCGACGTCGTCGAAGCGCAGCACCCCCGCGCTGTCGAAGCGCCCCGCCGAGAGCCCCGCGAGCAGTCGGAGCCGGGTGTCTTGCGGAAGCCGCAGCTCGTGCGACGCCAGCAGGCTGCCGTTGGCGAAGGCCCGGTTCGGGCCGAAGCCGGAGCCCTGCCGCAGCGTCAGCCCGACGAACGTCGTCTCCCGGTGCTCCTTCGGGCCCCAGAGCGCGGTGAGCCGCTGGTGGTTGAACTGGCCGTACTCGCCGATGACCGTCACCCCGCGCTGCCTGAGGCCCAGCTCGAAGTCCACCGAGCCTGCGACGGCGAAGTCGCCCTGGGCGGCGCTGAAGGGGCCCTCGACGACACGCAGGGCGCTCACCAGCTCGGGGATGAGGAAGGAGGTGTCGGCGTAGCCGTGCGAGTGCGCGTTGCTCACCTCGTTGAGGGGCACGCCCTCGACGCGGAGCTCGAGGTCCTTGCCCTCGCCGGCGTCGAAGCCGCGGATGAAGATCTGCGGCGCGTGGCCCTCGCCCGAGTGGTTCGCGAGCAGCACGCTCGGGGCGAGCAGCAGCAGGGCCGTGCCGCTGGTTCGCGGGCGCTCTCCGAGGAGCCCGAGCTCGAGGCGCAGGTCGCCGACGACGAGCGACGGTGAGAGGCTGCCTCGGGAGCGCACCGTGGTGGTGAGGGCCCTGGGCGCTGCCGCGGCGGACGTGCCCGACGGCTCGGACTCAGGTGGCGTCCCGGCGGCGGGGTCGCTCGTGGCGGAAGCCGGCGAGGTGGCGGGTGGCCTCACGCCCACTGGAGCTGTCGCCGGAGCGGAGGGAGGGATGGCGGTGGCCGGCTGCGCCGCCGAGTCGGCTGGTGGCGCGGCGGTGGTCGGAGTCTTCGATGGGGAGGCGGGGAGCGTCAGGCCCGCAGGCGACGGCGCTGTCTGAGCTGGCGAGGCGACGGGTGGTGACACGTCGGCAGGGGCCGTCGCGGCCGGCTTCAGCGGGCCGGCGCGTGAGAGGGCCTCGGTGTCGGGGAGCCCCGCGTCCAGCGAGCCGAGGGCCAGCACCAGCGGCAGGGTCCACACCGCTCACTCCACCTGGTCGAGCACGAAGCCGACCTCGGGCTGCGTCGAGGGGCCGAACTCGAGGCGGTACTCAGCACGAGCGGCGAGCTCGAAGCCGAACTGCTGGCTCAGCTGTTGGCAGGCCGTCGTCGCGCGCGTCACCAGCACGGGCACCGGCCGCGTGCCTCCCTCGGAGAACACCTCGAGCAGCGAGAGGTTGACGCCCCGGCTGGCGGTGAGCACGTGGGGGGCGCTCACGGCTGCGCGGTAGCCCACCGTCGCGACGCGCAGCCCGTCGCTCCGAGGCGAGAGGGCGAGGGTGTAGTGGGTGAGGAACTGGTCGACGCGCGAGCCATCACCCTGCACCGCGAAGGGGCCCCGCGCAGCGTGCCAGCAGGCGCGCTCTTCGCTCGCTCCCAGGTCGAGCGTCACCCGGCCGGTGAAGGCGGGGTCGCGGACGCAGGCGAGGCCCGTGCGGGCCGCCAGAAAGCCCCGGTCGCAGTGGCACCAATCGCCCAGGGGCTCGCGGTGCACGTGGCCGCCGGGCGTGCATGGGTCGCTGGACGTCGCCGGGCCGGGCGCCCCGCACGCTGCCAGCAGCGTGACGCTCAGCGCCGCCGACCTCACGAGCCCTCTCCCAGGGGCGAGACGGTGCACAGCCCGCCGCCGTTGAGGTGGGCCTGGTCCTTCAGGCTCTGGGCGACGAAGCGGTCCAGGGTGCGAACGTCGAAAGAGCCGGGGTCGTAGACGACGCGCGCTCCGTCGATGTCCAGGAGCGGCCCCCCGTCGGTCGCCCTCAAGTCGAGCAGGTCCTGCCGCTCGAGCGCCGCGAGGGTGACGAGGCCCTCGGGCGTCGCCCTCGACGTCCACGCGTCGAAGCGCAGGTTGACGCCCCGGTGCGTGCCCAGCCGGTCGTACAGCATGTGGTCGACGTGCATCGTCAGCTCGAGAGTCTCGGTGGCCCCGTCACCGACGACGAGGCCCAGCGTTCCGTCGAGCCCGTTCGTGCATCGGGTGTAGCGATGGTTCAGCGGCAGCCCGACCCGGAACCGGGTGGTGCCGACCCCCGTACGCGTGGCCACCCCCTCGACGAGGTACGCCCAGCCGTTGGCCCGCATCTCGCGAACGTCTTCGTCGGCGACGCCGTGGCTCGTCGCCTCGGGCGGGGGCGGCCGGAGCGAGAAGGCGATGTCCCAGCGGCCTGCCGGCACGTCGCTCCACGGGAAGAGGTCGCGCGTGCCCTTCTGAACGTCGACGACGTGAACGCCCGGGCGCTCGAGGCGGGCGCCGTCGCGGCTCGCCTCGAGGTCGCCGACGCTGACGAGGTAGCGCGTGAAGGTGAGGCCCCAGCGGTCTCTCAGCAGCGAGGGGGCAAAGCCGCGCTCGGCGCGCTCACCACCCGATACGGTGACCTGGAAGGTGCCGGCGCCGCGAGGCCCGCAGGCCAGGAGCGCGGCCGAGAGGAAGAGCGAGAGTCGTTTCATGGCGAGAGCTCGATGGGCAGCGTGAGGCGCACCGACCCCTCGGGCGGGCGCTCGAAGCGCTGCTCGACGAGCGCGGCGACGAGACATCCGCGAAAGTCCAGGGCCGGGTCGTTCGAGGTCGGCAGGCGTACCTCTTCGACGGCCGCTGAGCCGTCGTCCTGGGCCGAGATGCGCACCTCGAGGGACTGCAGCGACGTCAGCGCCGCGTTCTCCCGCCGCGCGGTGCTGAGGCACGCGCCCGTGGCTTGGCGGACCCGCCCGAAGGCCTCGAGCACCCCCTGCGCCGTCGCGGGGAGCCGCTCGGGGCCCACGGTGACGCGGTAGAGGTGGGCGTCGTCGTAGGCCCCGGCATCGGCGGGCTCGGAGGCTGCGCTGGGGGCCCCACCGGCGGCCGCCTCGAGGACGACCGCCGGCGCCTGCGGGGGGACGCTCTCGACCGCCGACAAGACGTCGGTCGGCGCGAGAGTCACGACAGGTGACGGCGCCGGTGACGCGACGTCACCAGACACCGCGTCGGTGCGCTGCCACGACCAGGCGCCGGCCAGCGCGAGGAGCGAGGTGGCGAACGCCAGTGAGAGCCAGCGCTTCAAGGAAAGGTCCGCGCCCCGGTCACTTCCCGCCGGAGTGGTCGTGGTCGTGGTCGCCCTTCGACGCCCAGTCCGGCGACATCGAGGTCAGCGTCAGGCTGGCCGGGGCGCCGCCCACGGTGAAGGTGTGCTCGAGCTTCCATTCCTCGATCTTCACCTCCTTGACGGTGCCGTCGCGCGGGTCGCTCACGTACACCCGGTCCCAGCCCATCGTCATCGCCGGGCGCGGCGGCGAGGCCGGCCACATCGCGTACTCCGGCATCACCTTGAGCGGCATGCCGTCGGCGACCAGCGCCGTGCCCGCGGCGTTGAGCTTGAACTTGTGCAGGTTGCCGTCCATCGTCAGGACGAGCACGTGCTCGCCCTTCTCGTCGACGCGGAAGGCGAAGCGGCGCGTGGGCAGCGCCATGGGGCTGATGGTGTTCGACCGCGGGTCGATGACGGCGAGGCCGTTCGCCGGGGCCCGGTCGAAGTTGCCGATGAACACCGGCAGCTTTTCGTGGCCCTCGACGGTGCCCACGCGCTCCATGCGCCCCGCCGGGTTGGGGATGACAGTGCCCTCGAACTTCTTCGTGGCCGCGTTCCACTTCATGGCGAGCGCGCCGTTCGCGCAGCCGAAGACGACGTGCGACGCGGTGGTGAACTCGCCGTGCAGCGAGGTGCAGCTCGCGAAGGTGTCGATGACCGTGTCGGGCGCCGACAGCGCGCGGTCGGTCGCCCCGGCCGCGAGGTTCGAGGTCGACATGCCGCCGTCGGGGAGCATGGTGACGCTCGGCATGCTCATCGTGGCCACCAGCCGCTCCCCGTGGACGAGGGCGACGCCGTGGTGCGCCGTGCCCGTCGCGGCCCGGCGCGGCGTCAGCTCGCCCCGCGCGAGCTGCGTGTCGTTGATGAAGTCGACGGTGCCGTCACCGTCGTTGAACAGCGACGTCCACCCCTGGTGGTGGGTGTAGTGCGTCGGCAGCGCCCCGGTGATGGCCGTCGGCTTGAGCGAGGGCGCCTTCTTCTTCACGTGGTAGTGGTCGCCGTGCTCCTCGAACTCCGTCCCCGACTCGACGAGCTGCGTCCGGTTCTGCATGCGCTGGGTGGCGAAGACGAAGCCACCCGGGTTGGTGGCCGAGGCGTACACCGTGCCCGGGTTGTCGAGCATCAGCGTGCCCGGGGTCGTCCGGTCGTCGAGGTCGATGACCGTGAGCTTCCCGGTGGTCGCGTCCGCGACCACGAGGCGGCCGAGCGAGTACTCGGCCTTGTCCTCGGCGGGCTTCATCGAGGGGGTCATCGGGGTGCCGCACGCCGAGGCGAGCGCCGCGGCGGTGAGCGAGAGGGTGAGGTGGCGTGAGGTCACGAGGTGCTCCTGATCAGCGGGTGGTTTCCCAGGCGAGTGGAGCGGGTACGCGCTGAGGTTTATAGATGCAATCCAATTTCAAC
>JADCJJ010000524.1 GCA_020247085.1 Myxococcaceae bacterium
CGTCTGACGCGCGCGCGAGCGACGACTCGACCGCTCCGCCGTGAACCTCGCCGTCGCATCGGCCCAATCTCCGCCAGGCCGCCGCCCCCGCCCCAGCATGGGATTGCGGCCCCTGTCACGCACCCCTACCGGAAGGACACCTTGCGCCGAGGCGCGTGACGCACGCCATCGGCAGGGTACTGCCGTTCCGTCGGTGAGGTTCGACCCGGCAACTCCGCTCGCGGGGTGACTCTGCGCGAGCGGACGCCGTGCCGCCCGACGACGTCCCGGGTGACGTCGCGTGGCATGTCGTCGCACCTGATCAAGCAGTGGGAGGCGACGCCGCTGAGCGGCCTTCGCACAGCGCTCGCCGAACGCCCCCGGGGACGGTGTTCGTGACGACGCCCGGGGGAGCCCGGCCGGGGTACGAGCTCGGCGCACCCCGCCCGCCGACACCTCATCACATCGAGATGGTGTGCAGGCGGAGCGAGTTGATCTTCCCTGCCTGTCCGACCGGCGCTCCGAAGACGATGACGATGCGCTCACCGCGCCTGGCGAGGCCGCGCGCGAGCAACTCTTCCTCGACGCGGCGCACCATCTCCTCGGTCTCCTGCACCGGCTCGAGCACGCGGGGCATCACGCCCCACAGCAGCGACAGCCGCCGACGCACCTCCTGGTTCGGCGAGAAGGCGATGATGGGCACCGAGGGGCGGTAGCGCGACACCAGGCGCGCCGTGTTCCCCGTCAACGTGAAGGCGACGATGAGGGAGCACCCGGCCTCCCGCGCCGCCCGGCAGGCCACGCCGCACGTCACGTCGGGAAACTCAGCGGGAATCTTCAGCGGCTCGCCGGTGCCGATGCGCGGGAACGACTGCCGCATCGCCGACTCCGCCGCCTCGACGATGCGGCTCATCATCTGCACCGACTCGACCGGGTAGTCGCCCGACGCCGTCTCGCCCGAGAGCATCACCGCGTCGGTGTTGTCCATCACCGCGTTGGCCACGTCGCTCGCCTCGGCCCGAGTCGGGCGCGGGTGCTCGATCATCGAGTTGAGCATCTGCGTGGCGACGATGACGGGAAGGCCGCGCTGGTTCGCACGGCGAATGATGTCCTTCTGAATCGCCGGCACCTCTTCCGGTGGAATCTCGACGCCGAGGTCGCCGCGCGCCACCATCACGCCGTCGGTCTTGTCGAGGATGGAGTCGAGCCGCGCGATGGCCTCGGGCTTCTCGAGCTTCGCGATGATGGGCACGACGCGCCCCGCCTCGAGCATGGCCTGCCGACACATGTCGATGTCCTGCGGCGTCCGCACGAACGAGAGCGCCACCATGTCGACGCCGGCCTTGAGGCCGAAGAGCAGGTCCTCCTTGTCCTTCGCGGTGAGCGCGTCGGCCCGCAGCGCGACGCCGGGCAGGTTGATGCCCTTGTTGTTCTTCAGCGTTCCGCCGTGAATGACCTCGGTGCGGATGAGGCTCTTCTTGTCCGTCGCGAGCACCTTGAGCTCGAGCAGGCCGTCGTCGAGCAGAATGCGGTCTCCGACGTTCACGTCGGCGGCGAGGTGCGGGTACGTCGTCGACACGAGCTCCTGCGTCCCGAGCACCGTCTCATCGGTGGTGATGGACAGCTCCTTGCCCTCCACCAGCTCGATGGCTCCCTTCTCGAGCTTCCCGGTTCGAATCTTCGGGCCCTGCAGGTCGCCCAGCACTCCGACGGCCTTGCGCACCTTCAGCGACGCCGCGCGGAGGCGGTCAAGCACCGCCTGGTGGTCGGCGTGGCTGCCGTGCGAGAAGTTGAGGCGGGCGACGTCCATGCCGGCGTCCAGGAGCTTCTCGAGCATCTCCTGGCTGGTGCTGGCGGGACCCAACGTGCAGACAATCTTGGCTCGACGCATGCGCACGGGCTTACCGAAGCGGCCCAGACGAGTCACCCGTCACGATGAACGTAGTGCGTCACGGAGCGGCGCGCGGGCCCGCTCGCGCCACGACACCGTCACGGCAGCGCGCCGCTACCGCCGCAAGAGGCTCTGCAGGTTGGCCTTCTCCCACTCGATGGCCGCGGTGAAGCGCGGGAAGGCACGCTCACGGTCGCGGAAGGCCCGGGGGTGATGCACGTGTCGGCCTGAGTCGCGCGCGCTCGGAAACACCTGGTGCAACATCTCGTGGTACACGATGTATTCGACGAAGAAGAGCGGCACGTCGGGCCGGTCGAGCGCGGGGTGAACGCGTATCTCGCGGGCGCGGTGATCGTACACGCCGAGGCGAATCGACTTGCGCCGGCGCTTGCCGCTGTTTCGGCCCCAGCCGATGTGCGCGCGAATGGTGTCCTGAAAGTAGAGCCGGTTGAGCCGCTCGAAGATCTCCTCGAGATCGAAGGTCTTGCCTCGGGCCTGCAGCGCGGCCCTGGCGCGCGGCTGCGCTCGGATGTGGCTCTGACGCTCAGCGATGAAGTCATCGAGCGCCTGGCCAGCCGCCCGCTTGCCGCGACCGGCGTAGTCAGCCAGCGCGGCGATGACCGGTGGCGGAGCCGACAGGAACAGGTGGTGCACCCGCAGCCGCAGTAGCGGTGGCTCGCGACGGAAGCTGACCATCGTGCTGCGGTTGTCGTGCACCGACAGCAACACCTTCACCTCGGGACCAAGGCGCGCCGCGACCTGCTGGGCCAGCGCTCGCGCCGCCATCAGCGCCTCTTGCCGACTCGGCGGGCGCGGTGGCGCGTCGCCTGGAGGCACCTCGTCGACGTGGGCCGCAGAAGGGCCCCTGGCAGCCCGTGAGGCCGTTGGCGGTCGCTGTGCGCTCCCACCCGGCGCCCTCGTCGACACCGGCGCAGGCCTCATGTGTGGTCGCTCGGCGGCGTGGAGTTGCCCGGGCGCGCCCTCGTCGGCAGCGGTGTGGCGCTCTGTCCCGGCGCCCGCGCGCCCTGGAAGCGCACCAGGCGCCTCTCGACGAGGAGACACAATGGCTTCGTCGAGCGATGAGGGGTGGAGAGGCGGGCCGGCGCTCAGCCTTGGCTCACCAGGAGCGGCCCGACGCCCGCGGTCCTCCCCATCGGCCGCGAGCGACACGTCATCGATGATGGCCGTCGCGAGCTGCGCCACCGAAGGAGCCGGTGACACCCCGACTCCGCCGGGCGACGTGACAGAGACGTCTTCAGGTTGCTGGCCAGATGACGCCGAGCGGCTGCCCGGCGCCCTGCGGGCATCAGCGCCCCCGTCGGCCGGCTGGCGCGGGAGCGCAGGGGCTGGCTCCCCCGCGGAGCCTGGCTTCTTTGGAGCGGCGCGGAAGAGGTCGAGCTGCCACGGCGGCAGGTGCACACCGTCGTTCTAGCGACCGACTCCGACAAGGGGAAGACCTGCCCCGTCTGGCACGCCCGATGGCACGTCGGCCGACCGCCACGAGGACCCGGGGCCGGCTGCCGGGGCCAGCCTGCCACGCGACGAAGGTCAGCGGACTCACGCTGGCCGCGGTCGCGCATCGATTGCTCACCGCCCGTCCAGGGAAAGCGCGCGGAGCGCCTCCTGCGGCCCTGCGATCAGCGAGCCGAGCGCGCCCCGGACGCTTACCCGCCGGCGCGGTGAGTCGTCGCTGGTCCCTCACAACACGACGCCCGGCCACTCCGCGAGGGAGCGCCGGGCGCCGGTCATGCTCGATTCGAGCACCGGTTCGTCAGAGAGCGCGGCCGAAGATTCGGTAGAGGCCCCGCATGATCTCCATGTTGCGCACCGTCTCACGCACCCGGCCCTCCCACTCCACCGCGGTCAACCCGTCGATGCGCTGGTTGAGGTTGCGGGCCTGGTCCCACTTCGCCTTCTCCGCCTGCGCCCGGAGCACGATGGCTGCGCCCGTCGTCAACTTCGGGTCGTTCAGCTTCCGCAGCGCCGCGTACACGTAGCCGCCACCGAACGGATCGGAGAACTGCACCACGTCGTACCCGGGCGCAGGGTCGAGGGCTTCGTCACCTCCGAGCCGGTAAATCTTCGTGAACTCGGCGTACTCGAGGTTGAAGTTCTCCGTGAAGAACGCCATCGACCACACGAGGGAGTAGAATCGGGCACTCCACGTGGAGACGGGGAGCACCTTCGACATCTGCATCGGGTTGCCGTTGCCGTCGACGGGCGTCGGCTGGTTCACGGGGTAGTTGAACCCGAAAATGTAGTCGTTGGCCTTGATGAACGTCGGCAGCTGCACGGTGGCGGTGCCGTCGCTGTTCTTCGCGAGCATCGGCGCGTAGTAGTCGGGGTTCTGCGTGAAGTAGTTGCCGAAAAGCGGCGCCAGCTCGAGGTTGAATGTCGTGTAGTACGGCAGCGAGTACCGGAGCGCATCGGAGCCACGGTCGACACCGAGGAAGTTCGTCTCGCTGGTGATGAGCGCGAGCATCGCCGCGAACACGTCCCAGAAGTGACCCGCCTCGTTGACGCGAGTGAAGTTGTCGTATCCGAACGAGTCGAACACCGTGAACATCGACCGACCTGGGCCACGTGGCACGTAGGCCAGATCCGTGTAGCCCCCTCGAGCGGGCAGCGCGATGTCTGTCTTGAGCGCCGCCTCGGCCGAAGGCGAAAGTCGACGGTTGAGGGCATCACCCGTCGGCACATACTCCCACGTCCCATCGGAGCGCTTGCCATGGTAGCCGGCCGACGGCACCGACAACTGCTGCATCAGCAGGTTGGTCGAGTCGACCACCGCCATCGTCCAGTAGTTCTGCCAGATGGGGTCGCCGACGTCGTAGAACTCGTCGAGTTCCTCAGGCGACAGCTGGAGGTACCGGACCAGGTAGTAGATGTTGAAGAGCCACTGTTGGTACACGTTCGGAACGTTCCCCAGGAAGCGGCCGAACTTGCCCGAGGCGACTGCCGACGGCGAGTACTGGAGCCGGTCTCGACGGAAGTTCGAGAAAACGTATGACTGGTTGAACCGCTCCATCCACTTCGAGGTCATCTCGAAGACGTCAGCACCCTGGTCGTTCCGGTTGCAGAGCAGGTTCGCACCGACCTCACCGTCGCTGCAGAACATGTACGGCACCTCGACGGGCACCAACGCCCCCCCGGCAGCGTTCACCACGATGCGGCTTCGCTCGATAGTGCGCTGACCCAAGCCCGAGGCGTTCAGGTTGTAGGCCTTCACCTCGGCGAGAAGCCTGTCGTAGTGCCCCTGCATCTCCGACCACTTGCGGTACGAGCGGTTGCGCATGCGCGCGATGCCCTGGTTCAACCGATCGTCGAACGAGCCAGTCGCCTCTGCGAAGTGGAACGGCAGCGTCGAGTAGTGAAACTTGTCGCTGTAGAGCGACGACACTGGCGTGTAGTGTTCGGTGATGGCGAGCGGAATCTCGACGTGCGCGCCGCGGGCCGTGAAGACCTTCGACAGGTTGTCGACCTCGAGCGTGACGAAGGTATTCTGGTAGTCGTTGCGAGTCTCGTTGAACACCTCGACCCAGCCCGGCTCGAAGCCGCCCGAGTAGGCGAAGAGAATCGCCGCGTCGTCGTACTTGCCCGTGCCCATGTTCTGCGCGGTGACGCGAGCCCCATAGTCCATGATGGACGAGTACTGATACTCGTAGAGGCCCTCACTCTGCTGACGCTCGTTCAGCTTCGAGGCATCCAGCATGTTCTGTGGCGTGAGCGGCAACACTCGGCGGCCGCCGACGACGACGCCGATCGTCTCCTTGCGAAGGTCCCAGTAGCCGTCCTGGTAGTTCATGGCGTCGGCAGACGCGATGAAGTTGTGCCGCAGACCGAGGGTATGGCCGATCTCGTGCTCCATCACCGAGCGGTACGCCTCGCGCCGCAGGTCGTTGTAGACCTCATCCTTCGCGAGCCTCTTGGCCTCGGCGTCGCTGCAGGCCGACGTCGTCACGCAGGCCGGGTTGCCCTGATTCTTGAACTTCGCGACAAGGTCGTTTTGCAGTTTGGCCTTGCGCTTGGCGACACCGATGTAGTCCTCATCGGAGTAGTTGAACTCGTAGTAGCAGCCGATGCTCGGGTCGACGACCTCACGTAGTTCCTTGCGGGCGTTCTCGACGGGATCGTTTCCGAGCAGCAGTTCGCGCGCCACCTGCCGGAAGAATGCCGGGTCACTCGACAGCTTCGCGTTGAACCCCTGATGGCCCGAATAGTTCATAACGGCGGTGCGCACCTCGGGCAGGCTGAGGAGCGAGTCCTCCAGCGCTGGGTTGTCCTTCAACAGTTGAGCAACCGTCGCCTTGCGGTCACCCTTGAGCAGGGGAAGCCCCTGCGCCTTCCAGGTCTTGAGGAGGTCGGCGAGCCGCCCAGTGGGACGATTGAAGGTGCTGTTCGGCGTCGCCGGCTCGGCGGTCAGAGGCTGCTGCGACGTAAACGGGCCCGTCCGTGGCCGGCGCGGGTCGGTAGGGTTGAGGTTGGCGAAGACATAATCCTTGAGGTCCTTGCCCGTGATGAGCTCCGACAGGCTGACCTCACCGTTGACGACGTCGATAACCTGCGCCGAGGTGCCGGCCCACCCATCAAGGCCCGGGCCGTAGACATTGGCCACCGCGTTGACGACCTCGCCGGTCTCCGGGTCCATGGCCGACGGGCCGAGCCCGAGCAGGCCACCAGCGTTTTGGTCAACGTATGGCGCCATGTGGAAGCGCAGGTCGCCGAGACGAGCGTAGGTGCCAGGCTTCCCGCAAGCCTCAGGCGAGCCCTCCTGCACCGGTGACTCGCACACATAGAACACCTGCTTGAGCTCGGGCGCGTTCCACTCGAGGCCACGCGGCACCGCAACGGCCTTGCGGAAGGCGCGATCCCAAGAAGCCTCGATGGTGTCCTTCGGGTTGAAGCCGTCACGCTCGGCGTGACGCATCGTCGCCTTGCCCCACAGGTGCCGCGGGGTATTCTCGGTCATGTAGTACACGACCGGCCGAACCTTCCGCTTCGTTACCGGAATCGTCTTGAACATGGGCCGACCCGAGACCGGGTCCACCTGCTGCTTGCCGTCGGCGCCGGTGACCGGCTCCTTTGACTTCTGCCAGATGTTGTGGCGCATCGCGAAGAACTGCTGGCCCGTGTATGTGTAGTTGCGGTCCTTGTTGTAGGTGTACTGCTCATTCCGGAAGAAGCCGAACTTCACCATCAGCTTGTCCGAGTAGGGGAGCGGTTCGTAGTCATCGACTCGCTGCCCATCGACCTTCATGACCGAGGTACGAACCTTCACGCTTGCGCTCTCGCAGTCGTAGAGCGGGTTCCACCAGCAGACGGGCACCTGCCCGAAGCCACGGAAAAAGACCGAGGGCGGGTCGGCGATGTTCTGCGCCGTAAAGTCAAAATAGGTCAGCTTCGTTCCCGCTGGGCACTCGAGACGGCTGTTTCGGTACTCCTTTCCATCGGAGCACGTGAAAACCATCGACTCATTGACCGGCGCCTGGTCCTGGTCGGTAACCACTCGCATGAAGGTTCGCGGTGGCCCGCCGAAGATGGTGTCGTTGTTGGCCCGGCTCTGAACCGAGTCGAAGCTGTAGACGATGTTCTCGCGCCAATCGACGCGCATGTACTCGCGCTGGTACCAGGGACGGTCCGCAGTGTCCTCGACGAGAACGTTGGACACCTCGCCAGTCGCTGCATTGTACTGACGCTGCCGGTCAAAATGGCTCGAAATTCGATACGCGAAGACTGGCGCGTCCTTGTAGGGCCGACCGTCTCGGAAACGAATGTCGCCGATCTTCGACTTCACCGGGTCGACCCGGGGGTCAGCGCCGGGAACGATCTCGTAGGTCCTGTATCCTACGAGCATGTTCTCCTGTACCTCCCAACGGAGCTTCTCGAGCTTCCCGCCCGAGCCGATCGTGCTGTGGCCTGTTGTGGTCTTCGCGTTGTCGACGACGGTTTCCTTGACGTACCACTGGCCGTCGAGCAGGTCCGACTTCTTGACGAAGTTGGGCTGCGTTCGGTCGATGAGTTCGGGCTGCGCGCAGGCAGCCGCGACGAGCACCGAGCAGGCGGTGAACAGCTTTCGGGACGAGGGCTTCATGGTGTCTCCGTAAAAGTTCCGTGGCGAAGTCATGGTCAGAACGCCCTTCCGAACTGGCCGTAGAACGACCGGGACATGTCGAGGTCACGCACCGAGTCACGGAAGATCTCGGTCCAGAATCGACGGCGGTCTTCGACGATGCGTGGGTTGTTCGCCTGCTCAGCGGGGAGGCAGCCGTACCCCTGAATCGTCAGGTAGTCAGGAATCGGGCAACGCGCCGGGTCCTCAACCATCAGGAGGATGTCCTTCGAGTGGTTGACGAGAGACGTCGCCGCTGTCTGCGGGCACGACTGGCCTGGCGGACAAGCCGGTCGGGTCGCGACGTAGCGCGAGCCCGTCGTCACATCCGGCACCTCGACCAGTTCATACCCGGGCGCAACCGTGAAGTCCTCGGCGCCGCCCAGGCGCCAGATCTGATTCGACTTGGCGTAGTCGAGGTCGTAGTTGACGCGGAACAGCGCCATTCCAAGGAACAGCGAGTAAATGCGGCTGGTCCACGTCATCTGAATGTTGGCAGGCGCCGGGCGCTGACCAGCATCGAAGCAGGCCGGCGGACGCGCAGCGCCGGTGCAACGCGACGGCACCGGAGCTGGGTAGTCGAAGTTCTGGAATATGTCCGAACCCTTCACGTATACGCGCCAAGCCAGACCCAACGTGTCGCTGATCTGACCTTGGTTGTCGAAGCGCTTGAACGCGGTCGGCCGAATCTTGAGTTCGTCGTTGCCCCAGAGCGCACCGAAGGTATCGGTCATCTCGTCCTTGAAGAGCAGGTAGTACGGAATGTTGTACCGGTTTTGGTCGGAGTCGACGTCGAGGCCCTGCACCTGGATGTCGGGAATGACGGCCGCGAACATCGCGCCGACCTGGTCCATGTAGTGACCAGCCTCGCTCATGCGGGTGAAGAAGTTGTAGCCACTCCTGAAGTCGTACCGGCTGAACATTCGGCGCCCCAACCCTCGAGGCATGGTGCCGAAGTCCTGAGCGCCGAGCCGCGACCGGTACAGTTCTTCGTAGCGGAGCCGCCCCTGTGCCGTCAGCGCATCGAAGTCGTCACCCTCGTTGACGAGGTCCCAGCGCTCGCCCGTCGTGCGGAGCGTGCGGTACATGAACAGACCAAACGGCGGAACGCTCATGACGTTGAGGTGCTGGTTGATGCCGTCGATGACACCGATGGTCCACAGGTCCTGCAGGACCGGGTCGATGCGGTACGTGATGCGCTGCTCCTGGTTCCGGTCAGGCGCTTTGTACAGCTCAAGCATGTAATGCTTGTACGAGTTGGCGACGTTGAAGAAGGTGCCAAAGGCATTGTTGACCGCACCGTTGCCGTTGAAGAACGCCCGATCACGCCGGAAGTGCGTGTCGATGTAGTAGTTCCAATAGTCCTCGAGGTGGTGGCGCGTCTGCTCGTAGTAGTCTGCGCCACGATCGAACCGGTAGCAGGACTGGACCGGACCATCCGCCGAGTCGTCGGAGCAGAACATGTACGGGACCCGCAGCAGCGGCGAACCGATGACGCCATTCGCCCGATCCGGATCGTTCGCCAGGGAGGGGTCGCCGTTGAGGATGTTGCGCACACGCTCCTCGTCGGCGCGCACCTGTTCGTACTTCACCAGGCGGCGGTCCTTGAGCTTCGCGATGCCGTCATCAATGACCGACGACAGCGTCGGACCCTCGCCGAAGTGGAGCGGCACGAGTGAGTAGTGGAACCGCTCCGTGTAGTTGCGCACGTTCGGGTTGGTGTGGGTGACGTTGACGAGGGGGAGGTCGACCGCTGCGCCGGTGATGCTCATCTGAGCGCCATCGGAGCCGCGAAACTGACGCGTCTCGCGTCGCGCCGAGTTGAAGACCTCGACGAACGAGGTGTCGGTGGTCGCCGCGCCCGAGGTACCCGGCTTCGAGACGGCCGAGTAGGCGAAGATGATGGCCGCCTCGTCGTACTTCCCGAGGCCATTCCAATCGGTGAAGATCTTCCCCGCGTAGTCCATGATGGACGAGTACTCGTAGCTGTGCATCTTCGAGAGGCGCTGCGAGTCGGTGCCCTCTGCAGCAGCCTTCAGGTCCTTCGCGGTCCGAGGAATGACTGGCTGGTTGTTTTGCTGAACAGTGATGCTCTCCTTGCGCAGCGGCCAGAATTCGTCATGGAAGTTGATGGCGTCCCACGAGCCCTGGAAGTTGTGACGCAGGTTCAGCGTGTGACCCATCTCGTGGAGTGAGGTCGACAACCAGACCTGCTGCCGCACGAACTTGGCCATGTCGTCGTTCGCGAAGCGGGTGGCCTCGGTGTCGGTGCACGACGTCGGCGTCGAGCATCGGGCGTTGCCAGCGACCTTGTACCGGTCGCGCGTCTCGTCACGCTTGGCGAGCAGCTCATTCGAAACGCCGACCAGCGTACGGTCGAAGAACTCGGCCATGTAGATGTTGTTCTTGGAAAGGAACTCGAGGCGCTGCTTCTGCCAGCGGGCGACCGTCGAGTAGTTGGCCAGGGCGCTGCGCGCCATCTGCCGCCGGAAGCTCTCGTCCTTTTCGGCGCGGGCGCGCACGAACGACGGGAGGAAGTTCAACATGTCCGCTGCCATCTCAGGGTTGTCAACGACCGCTGCCTCGAGCGTGGGGTTCTTCGCGAGCGTCTCGGCCGCGACCCGCATCTCATCGCGGTCGGCAGACAGACCTCGCAGGCCACCGTTGGTGTTCATCTTCGAGAGCAGCTGCGAAAGCCGCGGCGCCGGCCGCGCGAACGCACCCTGCGTCTCGACGTTTCGCTGCGGAATGCCCTGGAGCTCCGACTGAATGGCCGTCGCGTTTTGCTTGTTGACCCCAGCGATGTTGTAGATCGGGTTGTCCTTGATGAACTGCGCGACGTCCCTTCCCGAGATGTACTCGGTGAGGTCCTTCTCGCCCGCCTGAAGAAGGATCCAGTCGGCGACCGAACGGCCATAAAGGTCGACGCCCCAGGTGTAGGTGTTCGAGTTACCGGAGATGAGTTCGCCCGTCTCGGGGTCGGCACTGCTCGGTCCGTACCCCAGCAGGCCGTTGGCGACTGGCTCGGCGACCGTGTTCATGAAGCTGTAGCGGAGGTCTCCGAACTTGGGCGAGAAGCCCTCCTTGTCACACTCGACCGGGTTGCCC
>JADCJJ010000525.1 GCA_020247085.1 Myxococcaceae bacterium
AAGTCCGTCGGGTCAGCGCGCGGTGTCAGCGGCGGTGTCGCGACGTCGGCGCGGGCGCGGAACCAGCGGGAGAAGTCCGTCGGGTCAGCGCGCGGTGTCAGCGGCGGTGTCGCGACGTCGGCGCGGGCGCGGAACCAGCGGGAGAAGTCCGTCGGGTCAGCGCCCGTGCGTCAGCGGCGGTGTCGCGACGTCGGCGCGAGCGCGGAACCAGCGGGAGAAGTCCGTCGGGTCAGCCCGCGGCGTCAGGGCTCCGTCGCAAGCGGAGGGGTCGCGACGTTGGCGCGGGCGCGGAACCAGCGGGAGAAGTGCGTCGGGTCAGCGCCCGTGCGTCAGCGGCGGTGTCGCGACGTCGGCGCGGGCGCGGAACGAGCGGGAGAAGTCCGTCGGGTCAGCGCGCGGCATCAACGCCCGGTCGCCAGCGCCGGCGGTGCGACGTCGTACCGGTCGCGGAACCAGCGCGTGAAGCACGGCGGCCAGGCGCCCAGTCGCTGCGCGAGCCGGGCGAAGGCCTGGGCGACGTCCAGCGGGTCACCCTCGAGGCGCCGGCACTCGGAGGCGGCCTCGGTCTCGGCCGCCGCTCTGCATGACACGGCTACCTCGCGTGCCACCTGCGCCAGCGGTCCGTCGAGCGGGCCAGGCCGGTTGCCCGGCGTCGGCGCGTCGAGCAGCACGTCGGTGGCCTCGAGCCGCTTCGTCGTGGCGGCTCCGCCGCACGTCACCGTGACGTCCGCCCGCACCGCGACGCGCTCGAGCGTCGCCTCGTACTCGAAGGTGCGCAGCGCCGCGTCAGGGGACTGCGTCGCGTGTGGTGGCGCCGCCGTCTTTCGGCAGAAGCCCACCACCCGCCCGAGGGCACCTGGTGGCAGCGCCGGAACCGACGGCGATGACGTGGGGCAGTCCCATCGCACCGTGTCCCAGCGTCCGGGCGGGAGCGGCGGGAGGGACTCTGACGCCCCGAGGAAGCCGGCCGCCGTGGCCAGGTGCACGGCGCGGGCGAGGGGGCGGGGCCCCGCGTCGTTCGCCAGCGCCGTGTGCTTGCGCGCCGCCGCCCGGCACAGCGGCTCGGCCCGGCGCCGAGTCACGTCGACCGACAGGAAGGGCCGGGCGAGCGATGCGCCCCGCTCGACGAAGCCCCGCATCGACAGCTGCTCTGCCTGCGGCAGCAGCCGGCCGGAGACTGCCTCGAGCCGCTTCACCAGCGGAGCCACCACCGCCCGGTCGGACGAGAGCGCGAGGCCAGAGAACACCTGCCCCAGCAGCCCGGCGCGGCGCTCGTCGTCGAGTGGAGCCAGCTCGGCCTCGACGCGCGCCCGCAGCCGCGCCACCGCCGCGTCGAGCTCGGCGGCGTCGGCCCCATCACGGTTCCACTCGCCCAGGCACGCCGCGGCCGCGGCCATCTCGCGGCGCAGGCAGTCGGCGCCCCGCCCTGTCTCGGTCGGCTCGGGCAGTTCCGGCCGGGCCGCGCCGCGCGGGTCGACGGGCTCGACGGGCGGCGCCTGCGGTGGCGTGGGTCCCGGCGCGTAGGTAGCCAGCGCGAGGTCTGGCGCGAAGCGGTCGGCGTCGGCGCCCCATTGCGCCCGCAGCAGCTCGAGCGCCTCGTCAGCGCCGAAGGCCCTGGCCAGCGCGTCGACCTCGGTCGCGCTCGCAGCCCGCCCCTCGCGCTGCTGCAGCTCGAGTAGCTTCTCGACGGTCGCGCGCGCGCACGAGCGCCGCGCTGCGCTCAACGCCTGGCTCGCTGGCACCAGCTCGTCGCCCTGCGCCTCGAGCGGCAGCGCCTGCCGCGCCTGTGCCAGCGTCGGCTCGAAGGTCGAGAAGCGCTCGCACCGCCCGGCCGACGCCTCGAGGCCTCTCGCGCGGCTCAGGGCCGTCATCGGGGCGCACGACGGCATCGCCACGAACATCACCAGGGTCCATCGCATCGACGCCATCTGGCGCCAGGCGCCCGCCCGACGCAAGGCGTGCGAGGTCGTGCTCGCTCGCCCGTCGGCGCGCCTTCCAGCGCGGCGGCGAGGGAGCGTCTGACACATGCCGCCTGGAGTCGTCCTGGCCCGCTCGATGACGGTCCTCCGAGCGTGGCACCGGGCGAGCGGCCGACGCATGACGCGCGGGGCCCCGGCCGGCCTCGATCCTTGGCTGAAAGACCAAGCTGAACTCCGCCAAATGGCCGGTCCGCAGCACGGGCACTGACCGAGCACGACCCGGTGCCCTCCCGGAGGAGCCGCTCGAGCGGGGCTGGAATTGAGTAAAATGCATTCTAAATCAAAGGCTTGGCGTTTCGCGGTGACGCTCTCCAGGCCAGATGCCCCGGCGGGCCACCTGACCGATGGGACCGAGGGTCGCTCCCTCGCGAGAATGGGAACCAGATGTCGCACTCCTTCCTGCGCCGCCGATCGGGTCAAGTCGTGGTCGAGACGGCCATCATCATGCCGGTCTTCGTGTTCCTCGTGCTGGGGTTGCTCCAGCTCTCCCTCATGCACCAGGCGCGCGTGATGACGAAGTACGCCGCCTACAAGGCCGTGCGGGCCGGCGCCTTGCGCGGGGCCCAGAAACCGATGATGGAGAACGCGGCCCTGGCGGTGCTCCTGCCGGTGGCGGGCCGTGATTCGCAGCGGGGCGCCTTCTTCCCGACGAACGACTCTGGAAACCTTCGAAATGCCTGGAGTCAGATGAGCCGCAACCAGCAGGAGGGGGGCCTCAAGGTCGCAGAGGTCACCATCTGCAACCCGACGCGCGGCTCCCTGCCGAACCCCGAGCAGCAGGACTTCGACGACCCGCACACGCTCACCGCCGGGCAGAAGCCGTCGGACAACCAGGGCGGCTCGGAGGGGAGCTCCGGAGACGAGGAAGAGACGGGTGGCGGCGGCGAAGAGAACTCATGGCGTCAGTTCGACGGCAACAAGCTCATGGCGCAGGTGACGCTGTTCTACCGGCTCAACATTCCCTTCGCGAACTGGATGATTTTCCGCATCGCCTTCGCGGAGGAGAAGTCAGCCAATTACCAGAAGATGCGCCGGCTCGCTTACGACAAGAACATGTCCCGGGCTTCGAACTCGGGCGGCCGCGTCAACCCGCGCGACTCGGACATCGACCAGAAGCTCAAGAGCGCGGCCGACAACCGAAAGTACATCATGCCGATTCGCGCCAGCTACGCGATGCGCATGCAGTCGAACCTCGTGGCCCGCGACCTGCCCAGCCGCAACGACTGCAAGATTTCCTGGAGGAAGCAGTGATGCGACGCTCCCGCGCTGGTCAGACGCTCGTGCTGGGCGTGTTGACGATGCTGCTGCTCGCGCTCACGACCATGGCGGGCTTCAACCTCACCCACGCCGTGCACGAGCGCATTCGCATTCAGGCGGCCGCCGACGCACAGGCCTACTCCGTCGCGGTGATGCAGGCGCGGGCGTTCAACACCGCCGCCTACGCCAACCGCACCATCGCCGCGATTCTGGTGGCGCAGACCGGCCTGCACGCGTGGCTCACCATCGCCCTCAACGACGTCTCGATGGTGCACAAAGGCGCCGCCGGCATGGGCCTCGCGGCGCTGTATGAGCTGACGATGGCGCGGTGTAACCCCAAGAAAACACCGCAGCATTGCATCCACGCTGCCGAGGCCGGCATCATCGCTGCTCGCCTGCGGTCGAAGGCGTCGCAGCTCGAGCAGAAGCTGTGGTCGAACATGAGCAAGTTCAACGACGCCGCCAAGGCCCTCAAAGAGGCCCACCGCGCGACGTACAGGCAGACGAAGACGTACGCGCAGCAGGTGAAGGGCGCGCTGGCGAGCGGGAGCGCCCCGCTCTCGTCGATGCTCCGCGCCTCGGCCCCGCGGGCCTCGTACCAGTCCGACGTCGACCAGGCGAACGTCTCGTCGTTCGCGTGCACCCTCGAGGGTACCGACTTCGACGGCGAGTGCCGGAAGGTCGACAAGCTCGTCTTCGACCGAGGCGCCCTGGGGGCCTCGCAGCGCGCGAAGTTCATGGTCGACGCCGCCAACGCCGCCCGGCCGACGTACGAGGCCGAAGGGAAGACGTCGGTCCCCACCGGCATCGGGAAGGACCTCGCCCACGACGACTTCATCGGCGAGCGCGTCGGGCCCCAGGCGAAGAACCCGAGGGCCGTGCGGAGCCTCATGGGACGGGGTGAGGTGGTCTTCACCTGGACTGGCTCCGGGCACTTCTCGTCGACGGTGAGCGACCGGAACGTCAGCTCCCAGGCGAGCTCGATGTTCGGCCCCAACGTCTCGTCGCTGACGTGGCGCTGCGCGCCTCACTGGTTCACCGCGCCGGGCATGGGCGGCGCCGGCGGCCGCGTCACCGACTCGGGGCAGGCCAGCATCAGCGGCGGGGGCAGCCGGGGGGCGAACGGCTTCGAAGGCTTCGCCTGCCAGGGCGAGGACTGCTTCGTGAACTTCCGCGCCATGTCGGGCCGGGACAACGACGACGGGCAGCCGAGCACCTTCGGCGCCGTCACCCAGAACCTGCGCGACCTGCAGGTCAGCGGCCGCGGCACCTTCGAGCTCAACGCCAACGCCACCTCGACGGTGCGGGTCGGCAGCCAGCAGGTCAAGGTGCAGCTGGCGCCCCGACAGAACGCCGTCGCCGTCGCCAAGGGCAAGGCCTACTTCCACCAGCTCGGCGCCTCGTGGTCGATTCGGCCCAACATGTTCGACCCCTTCTGGCGGGCGAAGCTGCACCCCTTCCGCGACGGCGCGGAGCTCAGCGCGGCGCTGTCGCTCGCCGGCGCTCGGGACCCTGACGTCGCGAACGACCTGCCGGTGGAGGGCAAGCGATGAACCCCTCCGTTCACCGTCGCGGCGCTGCCGCCGTCGAGCTCGCGGTGCTCTGCCTCGTGCTGGTGCCGCTCATCATGTACGCCATCTTCCTGGGCGAGATGTTCCAGATGAAGCTCAACGGCCAGGAGGCGGCGATTCAGGCGCCGTGGGACTTCACCCTCGTCGACTTCTCGAACCCGTCGAAGAAGGTCGACCACAACGGCTCCATCGCGCGGCAGTCGCGGCGCACCTACTGCGACCACTCCGCGGCCTTCAACAGCTACGACGTCAAGTACGATTGCGCCGACCACCACCACACCTCGTTCACCGCGCACGAGTGCTGGCTCACGCGGCCCGGGCAGCAGGTGAAGTGCACCATCGCCGACACGCCGCTCACCGGGTCTGGAGACCTGCTCGAGGTGGTCAGCAAGAGCTTCCCCTCGGGCGGCGTCGTCTCGTGCACCAGCCGGCTTGGCATCATGAACTACTACCTGCCCAACAAGTTCCTCGAGAACTTCACCACCGTGCAGGTCACCCAGAAGAAGCGCATGACGTCGCGCTGGGCCGGCCGGGGCGCGAGCCGGGGCAAAGAGGACGCGCATGGCGACGCGAAGAGCAATACCGGCGCGGCTGAGGGCGGCGGTGCGCCAGGGCAGGGCAGCGGGGACAGCAGCGCCAGTCGCAACTTCTTCTCCCTCGCGCCCACCGACCTTCGCATGATGACCGACTCGTGGGCCGTCACGCACATGTACGACGGGCAGAAGGGCATCGCCGACCTCGACCAGGACAAGGTCGAGCGCGACCCGGCCGCGATGGGGCGCGCGGTGAAGTCGCCACGCGTGCCGAGCGACAGGCCGGAAGAGGCCGGTGAGCACCCCGTCTACGACCGCATCGCCAAGTCCTTTTGGAAGCTCAACGCCCAGGGCCTGCAGAAGTCGAACGACTTCCACGGCAGCATGCAGGACTTCCTCCACTCCGACTCCCAGGAGGACCGGCCGGGCATCGGCCGGCGCCCTGACCGTGGCAACGGCGACTACATGAGCACGCCTTCGATGCGTTTTGAGAAGAACGTCAACCCGCAGCGAGGCGCCAGGGGGGGCTTCGCCGCCGGGTGGGGTGACTCGCGCAACAACGGCCAGCGCGGCTCGGACTACTGGCAGGCGATGGACCCGCAAGGGAAGCAGTGAGCCAGAAGGGCGTACGCATCGGCCTGTTGCTGGGAGGAACCGCGGTGTCGGGACTCTTGACGGGAGCCATCGCCGGGCGGCTGTCGGACGTGCCCGACGAGTCCGGGCTGCTCGAGCTCGCCGAGGCCCAGGCTCGCCAGGCGACTCCCCGAGGCGAGGCGGCGCGCAAGTACGCCGACGTCACCACGCCAGACGAGCTGTCGCTCGCGGGCATTCCGCCGTACCCGAACGCCGCGCCCCGCTCGGCGACGCGCCTGGCGAACGTCGCGGGCGTGCCCCTGTCGGCGTCGTGGTTCATCACCCCTGACTCGGCCGCGGCGGTGCTGGCCTTTTACCAGAAGGCCTTCGACGGCCAGGAGCACCTCTCGTCGTTCCGGGACGGTGACGGGCTGGGCTACGTCGCGGCCCGCGTCGACCGCGACCTCGACGACGGCGGCGTCGACTCGGTGCTGCGCATGGTGACGGTGGTGCCCCGGCGCGAAGAGACGCTGGTGTTGGTGTCGAACAGCCAGCCGCAGCGGCTCCTCGAGCAGGCCGCGGCGCTGCCCGACGGCGTGGCGCTGCCCGACGGCGCTCACGACGTGCACGTCGCGTCCCTCGGCGCGGTCGAGGGGGGCGCGACGGTGACGGCGAGCCTCCCCGGAGATGTGGCCACGGCGCGCGCGGCGGTGGCGAAGGCGCTCGAGGTCGCGGGCTGGCAGGTGACGGGGCCGGGCGACGTCGCCGACGCGCTCTCGGCCCGACGCGAGGGCAGCCGGGCGCTGGTGTGGCTCGAGGCTTCCGCCAGCGCCGCCGAGACGACGGTGGTGCTGCAGCTCCAGGGAGCGGACCGATGAGCGTGCGCGCCGCGCGGCTGCTGGCCCTCTTCGCCCTGTCGGCGTGGGGTGAGACGCAGGAGCAGTGCCTGGCCCTCTGCCTCGACGGGGCGAAGCAGCTCGAGCGTGACTGCCTGCGCCAGGCGAAGCAGCCCGAGGCGACCCGCAAGCGCGAGTGCGCCGAGGCCCGGAAGACCCTCGAGACCTTCTGCCCGGCCGCGTGCTCGGGCACCCAACCGAAGGACGTGCGCCATGGCGACTGACCGACGACGGCTCCGAAGCGCCCTCAGCCACCGCCGCGCACGAGGGCAGGCGATGGTTGAGTACAGCATCGTGTCGCACGCCATCCTCCTCATCGGCGCCACGGGCATGCTGGGCATCGGCCAGTACCTGCGCCTCTTCGACGCCATCAACCGGTACCTCGACAGCCTGTATTACGTGCTCACGTCGGGCGCGGTGTGAGCGCGCCGCCCGGTCGCGATGCCGCTCGTCTGCCGCTCTCTGGCTGCGCGCGACGGGAGTCGAGGGAGGCTGCTCCGGGCTGCCAGACGCGCTCCCCAGTCGCACGACGACGTCGCCGAGCGGGCGCCTGATGAGGCCGTGCCGCCGGTGGGCTCCGGCGGTCCTTCAACGGGAAAGCCCCGATTGGAGCAGCACCCGGAGGCGGTCGACGAAGTCGCGGCCGTCGACCAGCGGGTGGTCCCGGTACAGGGCACCCACCGCGTCGAGTTCTTCGAGCACCCGGGGCGCGGCAGCGCGGACGGACTCGAGCCGTGGCCCCACGAACCGGTGGTGAACCGGGTCGACCAGCCCCAGCGTGACGAGGTGCGAGGTCTTTCGCGAGCAGCGACATGCATTGGCCGGGTCGACGAGACCGCACCGCTCGTTGAGGAACGCCGACAGGTCGGCGCGCGCCCGCTCGAGCCTCTTCCGGAACGCCGCAGGCGTGACGTCGAGCAGCTCGGCGGCGAGCGCGGAGTTCACCTCGAAGAGCTCGGCCAGGACCCAGGCGAGGCGCTGTTCGGCATCGAGGCACAGCAGCATGCCCAGCATGCACGACACGCGGGTCTCGCGGGTGAGCGCCGCCTGCTCTGGTGACGCCTCGAGTGTGGGCTCACCCACTCCCTCGAGGGGGTCCACCCGGCTGAGACGGGCCTGCACCCGCTTCGAGTCGAGCAGACAGCGCACCACAATCCGCCAGGCCCACGAGCGGAAGCTGCCCTCGCCCGACCAGGTGCTGATGCGGGTGACGAGGCGAACCAGGGCCTCCTGGGCGAGGTCGTCGGCGTCGGCCCGGCCGCCCGTCATGCGGAGCGCGAGGTTGAAGACCCAGCGCTGGTGGCGACGAACCAGCTCCTCGAGCGCCGCGGTGTCACCCAGGCCGGCGCGCGTCGCGAGCGCCCCGTCTGCTTCGTCGCGCTCGGGTGGGGCCGTCAGCGGGTTGTGGGCGCTCATGCGGGCAGAGGCGTGAATCGGAGCTGCCCCTCGCGTCGCAGCACCTCCACCAACAGCACCCCGAAGACGATGGGCATCGGCATCATCATGAACTCGCGCGCGACGACGTGCACCACCACCGCGCCCGCCATCACGCACAACAACCCCAGGGTGCCCCACGTCCGCAACCGCTCCACCAGCATCGACGCCCCCAGCGCCACCTCCAGGGCTCCGACCGCATACCGGCCGGCGTCGCCGAGCCCCCACTTCACGAAGTTGTCGACGGCCATCGGCACGGCGAGCAGCTTGGGGAATGCGAAGAC
>JADCJJ010000526.1 GCA_020247085.1 Myxococcaceae bacterium
CACCGCGAGGTCGAACGAAGATGGGCTTCTCGGGGCTCGGGTCGCTCAGGATCCCAACCTCAGACCGCGCCCTCACCGTGAAGGTCAGCTCAACTTCATTCATGACGTCCGGAGCGGTGAACTCGAGCTTGTTGGAGCGTTCCGTGCTGACTGAGGTGAGCGGCGTCCCTGTGACTTGCTCCCAGAGATACTCCGTGACGCCTGTTCCGTCTCGAGAGGTGCCGGCGGCCTCGAGTGTCACCCGGTCACCCGATTCGTAGCTGGCCTGCCCGTCGCTCAGGCTGACCTTCGGCGCGAGGCCAACCCGAACCGTGGACGTCGCGGTGCTGGTGTTCCCCCGGTCGTCGGTGACGTTCAAGGTGACGTTGAACGCGACCGACGCGTCAGGCGCCGTGAAGCGGGTCGTGAGGCCCTTCGTTTCGGCCTGCTCGAACAGCAGCCGGAGGCCACCGTCCGCGACGGAGCTGCTCCAGCGAGAGGTGACGGGCTTCTGCCCCGTCGACCGTGCACTCGACAGCACGCCCGTGCCGCCCGGAGGCACGACGAGCTCGAGAGGGTCGATGACCGCGATGGTTGGCGTGCCGGGGTTGAACCCCCCGTCGAAGCCGATGGGCGTTGAGGTGCCGCGGGTGAGCGGGATGGTGCCGAGCGCGTTCGCGCCGGGCAGCAGCAACACGTTGTAGAGGATGAGGCTCTGGGCGCCATCGGCCTCGATGAGCACCTGGTACAGGGCGGCCTGGCCGAGCTCTGACTCCAGCTCCCCGGCTGCGCTCGTCGTCGCCTCGAAGCGCTGCGCCCCAGAGAGGAACTTCACCCGCGCCGCTGCGACCGGGGCCTCGTCTTCGAACCGCAGCGTGCCGGTGACGCGCGCCGCGGGCGCCGCCAGCGCCATCGGGTCCACCTTCAGGCGCACCGGCGTGATGGACTCCTCGCGCCCCGAGCGCACCTCGAGCTTGACGCTGTCGGGCAGGTAACCGGCGCGAAAGAACGAAACCGTCACCGGGCCCTCGGGCAGGTTCTCGAGCAGAAACTCCCCGGTGTCCGTCGTCACCGCCGCCAGCGGGAGCCGGTCGACGAAGACCGAGGTGCCGGCGTGCCCCGTCGGTCCGCTCACGTCGGCGCGCAGCACGCGCCCCTGCACCGCGCCGCGCTTTCCCAGGACGACCTCGCCGAGCGCGACCGACTTCCCCCGGCCCGCTCCCAGCTTCGACACGTCGAGCACCTTCTGGAGCACCTCGATGGTGCCGTCGCGGTCGGCGTTGTACGAGAACAGCAGCTGCCCCTCGCTCTGCGTGACGCCCTCGAGCAGGAAGCGGCCGCTCTCGGCGTCGGCCACCGCCTGCCGTGAGGTGCCGACGAGCGTCACCGTCGCGCCTCCCGCCGGCCTCGTCGTCGCTCGCCCCGGCACCGGGTAGGTGACCGTCCCCTGAATCGTCCCCGCGCCTGGCGGCGGCGCCCGCTGCGGCACCGAGACGTCGAGACAGCCAGCCAGCACGACCAGGGCCCCCAGGCGCAGCGCACGCATGGCTGAAACGGTAGCGCCTGCGGCCTCGAAAGGCTCGCTCCGCGAACGCGCCACGGCCCCGTCACCGGCTCCTGCTCCGCGCCCACCGGGCCGACGGTGCAGGCGTCGACGCGGCCGCGTGCAACCCGCTGCACACCCGGTGCAGGGCCCTCGTGATGGGGCTCCCGCCTGGCCGGGGTCGCGCAAGGCACCGGAACCGGGCGGCTCCCACTCGTCGCTGGTACCCCGGCAACGGTGAAGGTGGCCCAGGTGTGAGCGCTGGCCCGTTGCATGCAAATCCGCCGACCATGGCTCCGCTCCTGCTCGCCGTCGCCCTCGCCGCCACGCCTGGCTCCATCGCGCCGCGGACCGTCGACGTCGGCGACGTGCTGCTGGTGATGGGCGAGGCCGGCTTCGCGGCGGGAGGCGGGCGCCCCTGGCTCGACCGCGCCTCGGACCTCTCGGCCGTGACGCCGCTGTTCCAGCGCTTCGAGCTGGTGGTGAGCGAGGTGCCGCTCCTCGGGCCGGCCTCGGTCATGGTGCTCGAGCTGCAGCAGCGCGCGGACGGGTGGCAGGCGAGGGTCGCGCTGAGCGCGGCCAGCCTGTCGCTGCAGGGCCTCGGCGCCGCCCTGCTCGCCCTCGACCTCGACGCGCCCACCGTCGAAGAGGGCGCCGTCACCAGCCTTCGCCCCACGCGCATCGCCTTCCGCCTGCTCGAGGGGAACCACGGCGGCGTCGTCACCCTGTCGGGCGTCACCTTCTGACGAGCGGCGCCGCCAGCGTCAGAAGCATGAGCGCCGGTCCTGAACGGTGAGCGTCGTCGGGCGCTCGTCGGCCTGGGTGTGCGTGACGACGAGGGGCTCCGAGAACTGCAGCGCGTCGAGCTGCGGGTCGTAGCGCCATGCCACGCCGTCATCGGGCCACGTCGCCGCCACCGCGGCTCCGTCGAGCGCGACGGTGAGCGGCTGGCGCGGGTCGGGCTGCGCGCTCAGGAAGAAGACGGGCCGGCCGTCGCCGAAGTCGACACGCACCCCGGTCTGCCAGGCGCAGAGGTCGCCGAGGAAGTCTGCCGGCTGGCTGGTCGACGCCTCGTGCCCACCGCCGGCGACCGACGGCAGGCACCCGCCGTCGAGCGGCGCGAGTACGTTCATCGACGCGAGGCCGGCGTCGCGCAGCGTCGCCAGGCTGCCGGGCAGGTCGAGGGCCGCTCCCTGCCCCGCCGTGACGCAGACGACCCCCAGCCTCGCCTCGGGCCGTTGGAACCCGGCGTTGGCTCCGGAGCGGCGCGGCTCCGAGACGGCCCGCGCGGCCGCCTCGGCGCACGACCGGCGAGAGGCGCCACCGTCAGAGCGCGCCAGCAGCGCGGCGGCCTGCGTGAACGACGCGGGGGACCACAGGTCGACGCAGCCGCCTCCGTCGAGCCGGCGCATGACGCCATCCGCCGGGCTGTCGGCGTTCGACGAGGTGGCCCCGATGCGTGAGCGCACCCCGCCCGTGAAGGCGGACGAAGCGCGCGTCGCTGAAGCTCACGCCGGCTACGAGGCATGGCGTCGCTCCGTCGTTCTGGAGCCGCACGCCTCAGGGCGTGGAGGACTGGAAGCGCCTCGGCGCGAAGTGGCTCGGAGAGCCACAAGGCGTCGTCCTCGCGGTCGACCCGCTCGAGTTCCGGTGAAGCTGGCGGTCGTCGGTGCGCCCGTCGCAGGTGCTTTCACCCGGTGCCGTTCCAGGCTTTTCTCGGACGGCCGAACGGCCGGCGACCAACGGAGAGCCACCCGCATGCGCCGGACCGTCCTTCTCGTGTCGTGCAGCCTCTCTGCCTGTCAGTGCCTGCAGCCTGTCGACGAGCGCGGCGACGCGGGCCGTCCTGTCGACGCGGGTGTCCCAGACGCAGGCGCTGACGCCGGTCTCATCATCGATGCGGGGCGAGACGCGGGCGCCAGCGACGCGGGCGGGGAGTGCACGAGCTCCGCCGATTGTCCGGCGACGGGGCCCATGCAGCAGTTCTGTGGAGGGCTCCGGTCGGCGTGCGTCAACAACCGCTGCCTGCTCGAGTGCCCAGTACCCGACGCCGGCCCTCGCACCTGTCAGAGCAACACGACCGAGTGCCTCACGTGCGATGGCGCGACCCGGCAATGCGCGAAGTGTGACGCGCGCGTGTGCCTCTTCACGGTCGACCCGGTGCGCGGCACGTGCCCTGCGCCGTTCGACGACGTTCAGCCATTCAGGGTGCAGCCCTTCAGCGAGCGCTGCGGTGGCGGCGTGATTCGTGATGGCGCTGTCGACGGCGTGTGGGTCGGCACGCTGGGCTTCGGCAGAGTCCTCCTCGACCTTCCCGCGCTCGGCGGCACGTGCCTGGGCAGTCCGTTGTTCACGCAGGTGCCGCGCACGCTGATCAGCTGCCCCGCGTGCACCTTCGTCGCCGAAGGCTGCGAGTGAGGCTCGCGGACTCCACCTCTCGCACTTCACCTCGCCCGCGGCGCTGGCCTTCCTGCACGGCCTGACGAAGCCCAGCACACGACAGCTCGAGGTGTTGGCGTCGCTGCGCGAGGGTCGCCGCGGCGCTGCCATCGAGGTGATGCTCGCGAATTGGAGAGGGGCGCCGGTTTCGATGCGCCGGAGGTGGCTGCGGCAGTGCTCGCCGACGGGCCCTCGTTTTCACGGAGCACGACCGTCGGCCATGAGGATGAGGCGCTTCACGTGCGGTGGTGCGCGGGCAAGGTCTCGCTCGCGTCGAAGCGGCCCCGGGTGCTGGCCCGGCTGCTCGAGGCGTTGCCGGCGGCCGAGGCCGTGGCCGAGTTGGAAGAGACGCACGTCGCAAGGGCGACTGCCGGCACAACGCCGTCACTGAGAGCTTCTTCGCCACGTTGAAGGCCGAGGCGTTCGACCTCCGCGTCCCCGACGACCATGACGCCGCGACGCGCGCCATCGGCGAACACATCGACGGCTCCTACAACACCAGGAGACGGGTATCGTTCATCGACTCCGAGAGCCACCTCCAGTCCAGAGTGAAGTCCCAACTCGCTGCAACGGCGGCATCGTCAGCCTGTTCGCTCGGCCTGGTGAAGTTCAAGCCGGGCGTCTGGGCCGTCGGCGACGATGTCCAACTCGGCGGGTTGACGGCAGACCGGGGCGTTCAGCACCCTCCCCGCGAAGCGGCGTCGAGGAGCTCGCGCAGCTTGGCTTCTGGCGCGGTTCCGACCTGTTCCACGTCAAGATCGGCGAGCACGGACTCGTCCACGAGGGCGCCACGACGGAGCAGCAGGCGCGCGATGGCGACGTGTCGCTCGCTGACGACGCGCGCCACCGCGACGCAGTTGAGTGGGCGGGGGTGGGGGCCTGCGCACGAAACCCACGCGCGGTGGCCCTCGCTCGCCGGCGCGTTCGGGTCGGCGCCACCGTCGAGCAGCGCGGAGACCCCTTCGAGATCACCGAGAAAACAGGCGTCGTGAAGACTCGGCTGGTTCATTGGTCATCCGGCACGACGACGAGCGGAGCGGCGTAGAACGGCACGTCGAGCTGCGGCGCATTCTCGCCGGGTTCGTAGGTCAGCACCTCCGCCCGCAGCCCGCCCTTTTCGATGACGTCGCCAGGGCGAAGGACCGCGCCATCGACGAGGTCCTGAGCGAGGTGCGAAACGAGCTGCCTCAGCACGTCTCTGTTGCGCTCCGAGCCGCAGGCCACGAGGTCCGGCCGGCCGAACTTCGCGAGGCCCAGCGTGTGGATGCAGACGAACGACGCGCCCTTCTGGTCGTTGAAGCCGTCGATGGTCTCGCAGCGCCACGCGACCGCAAGCCGCAGGTCGCCGGGGGGCAGGGCCAGCACTTGCACTGCCGAACGCCACTCGAGCGCGAGGCCGTCCCACACGGCGACTTCTGCGCCTGCGTCGCGAACGAGCAGCCGCACCGCCTGCCACACTGCTTCGAGCGCCCCGTGCTCCGCCCGGTCGTCGGTGTGCCCGGCGAGCTCCACCCAGGCTTGCGCATTCTCCAGCGAGGGTGCGGAGGGCGGCCGCGTGGCGCGCACGAGGTCCCCGATCCATGCGTGGAAGGCCGCGTCGGAGGCGTCGCGCACGTGCGCGCCCACGCCGGCAGGGAGACGGCGCGCGGCCAGTTCGGCGGTCAGGCGGAGCCGGGCGCGCGCCGCCGCGTCGAACCCGCCCACGATGAACGAGACTGTGTTCGGCGATCCTCCCGCGGAAAACAGCCTGCGCGCTCTCGCGACCGTTACCGTGTTCATGGCGACGCCTCGCGTTGATTGGTGGGCCATGACCGAACCGACGCGAGCTTCGCATGTGCGACGGCTACTCGGCACGTCATCATGCTCGTCGGTTTGGGCTGAGTTTTCGGCTTTTCGAGCATGGAACCACCAACGCCTGATGACTACCTTGCTTCGCCGCGCTGTTTCCAATCGGTGAACTACACCTCCCCGGCCGCACCGCCCCGTGTGACCCTTGCCCCAGCAGCGGCAATCCGTCCTGGACGCGCCGCCAGTTCAACGGCGTCAACTCTGCCGCTCGATTCGCGGGATGGTCCTGAATGCGGTCCAACACGTCCACCAGGGACGCCTGCGGGTCCACGCCCTTCTGGACGCAGCTTCCGACCAGCGAGAACGTCATCGCCGCAGCGTGCGCGCCGCCTTCCGACCCGGCGAACAACCATGCCTCGCGTCCAACCACCGGCTGGCGCAACTGCTGCTCGAACAAGTTGTGCTCCATCGGCGGTTCCGGACGTTCCAAGAACCGCCGGAACTTCGGTTCGTGGGAC
>JADCJJ010000527.1 GCA_020247085.1 Myxococcaceae bacterium
CTCCCGCGGAGCCGCCCGCAGAGCCGCCCGCAGAGCCGCCCGCGGAGCCGCCCGCGGAGCCGCCCGCGGAGCCGCCCGCTGCAGAGCCTCCCGCCGCAGAGCCGCCCGCTGCAGAGCCGACCGCGGAGCCGCCCGCTGCAGAGCCGCCCGCCTCACCACCGGCCACAGCGCCACCCGCGCTGCCACCGCCCACAGCGCCACCCGCGCTGCCACCGCCCACGGGGGTCAACGGCGAGCAGGACCCGAGGGTGCACGCCCGGCCGACGGCGCACAACTGGCAGGCCTCGCCGGCACGACCACAGGCCCCATCGAAGGAGCCGGACTGGCAGGTCCCGGACGAGTCACAGCAGCCGTTGCAGTTGGCGGGGCCACAGACCGCCGCGGTCACGACCGGGCCGCACGCGGCAAGGGAGAGGGGAACGACCAGCAACAAGTAGCGCATGGTGCGGGCTCCGGTGCCGCGAGAGAGGATGGACATTCAACCCCAGACCCTTCCCCGGCGTGCAATTTCGAGGGCCAACTGCGCCCTTGGCCAGCGGCCTACTCCCAGAAGAGCTGGCCCTTCATCGCCCGACGCACCACGTCGTCGAGGCCGTGCGACAGCGGCGAGGGCAGCGCCGCCTCGGAGAAGCACCGCACCTCGAGGATCTCGAGCGGGTTCATCGGCGGGCGCTTCGGCGCCGACACGGTGGCGCGGAACACCACCGTCACCGCATGAAACCGGGGGTCCCGGTGCGGGTCCGAGTACACGCCCAGCAGCGCGGGCTCGTCCAACAGCTCGACGCCGGCCTCCTCGAGGAGCTCCCGCGGCAACCCCTCGCGCAGCGTCTCGCCCCACTCCAGCGTGCCGCCCGGCAGAGCCCACCCGCCGGTGTCTCCGCGGCGAATGAGCACCACCTCGCCGGCCTGGGTGCGCGCGAAGACGACGAAGCCGACGACGGGCCGGCGCAACAGGTGCCGCAGCACCTCCCTGGCCAGCCCGAACAGCCCTCGCGGAATCGGCATGGGCACCGAATTACGGCCGGGGCGGCCGTGTGGCGAGGGGAAACACCGCGCGCGACGGCCTACTTGCGCACGCCCGACAGCGTGCCGGCGTCGTCGTCCTCCTCCAACACCTCGAAGACGGCCGTGCGCACCCGACTGCCGAGGAGCGGCCGCTCGCCCAGCGGCGTCACGTCGAAGCGCGCGCCCACCGCCGCCAGCGTCTTGCCGGTGACGAGCACCTGCCCCGCGTCGGCCGAGGTGCACAGCCACGTGGCGAGGTTCACCGGCTCTCCGAGGGCCGCGTAGTCGAGGCGTTGGTCGCTGCCGACGGTGCCGGCGAGCGCCTTGCCCGTCGAGAGGCCCAGCTTCAACCCGACGCGGTCGCTCTGGCGGCGGCGCTGCATCAGGCGCTCCCACTCGGCCTCGATGGCCAGGGCGGCGCGCACGGCGCGAATCGCGTCGTCTCCCCGCGCGTACGGCGCGCCGAAGAGCGCCACCAGCGAGTCGCCGTCGACCTTCGCGAGGGTTCCCTCGAAGCTGAAGACGAGCGGGGTCGCCACGCGGTACAGCTCGCGCAGCACGTCACCGACGAGGTCCGGCGAGGTCCCCTCGAGCAACTTCTCGGCGAAGTCGGCGATGGCGACGGCCAGCACCGTCACCTGGGCCTCCTGGAGCGCGGTGGGCCGGGCCTGCGCGTCGGCCACCGCCTTCGCGCGGCGCTCGACGACCTCGGGGCCGTGGAAGCGCTCCAGCGAGCTGCGAAGGCGGTCGGCCGCCGACGTCCCGGGCCGGAACCGGAGCAGGGCCGACTGGAGCAACTGGGCGAGCGCGGTGCAGACGTCGAGGAGCGCCTCGAGCGGCTCGTCCGAGACGGACGTGCGGTTGAGGTACAGCACGCCCTCGAAAGGCGCGGCCTGGCCGATGGGCACGCACAGCACCTGGTCGATGCCGTACAGCACCACCGACTCGCGGTCGGCGAAGCGGCGGTCGTCGCGCACGTCGGCCACGGCGATGGCCTGGCCCTGGGCGAGCGCGGCGTCGACGATGGCGTCGGACACCGGCACCTCGCCCTCGTGCAGCTTGCGCGCGTGACGGACGGCGGCCGGCACCATCACGCCGCTCGCGTGGCGCACCAGCACCACGCCGGTCGAAGCGCCGACGCGCTTCATGATGAGGTCGGTGGTGCTGTCGAGGAAGGCCCGCAGCGAGGGCGCCGTGGCGAGCTGCTCGGCCACCCGGTACAGCAGCAAGAGCGAGTGGAACGCCACCGGGTACGACGGGCCGTCGCTGCGCGGGGGCTCGGCGGCCTTCGGCTCGTTCTCGTCGGTGTCGTCGGCGCCCTTGCGGCGCACCTTCTGCTGCAGCGGCGGCGGCTCGAGCTCGAAGGGCACCGCGTTGTCGAGCACCCGGCGCACCATGGAGTCCTCGATGTCACGGGCCATCAGCACCGCTTGGGACACGTCGAGACCGCGGCCGAAGCGACGCAGCCCACGGCCGGCGCCGCTGCCGCTGGCGTCGAACATCTCGGTGGCGGCGTTCTCGGCGGCCGTCGGCTGACGCACCACCAGGGAGTTCTCGCCGACGGCGACGACGTCGCCGACCTTCATTACCGTGCTGCCCGTGACCTTCTCGCCGTTGAGTCGGGTGCCGTTGCGGCTGCCGAGATCCTCGAAGACGAGGGACTGGGCGGTGACGTGGAAGCGGGCGTGCTTGCGCGACACCAGGTCACCCGACAGCACGATGTCGTTCTCGTCGGCCCGGCCGACCTGGGTGGTGCCTTCGCGCAGGTCGTACTTCGTGTCGAAGTAGCCGGGGCCGTTGATGACGAGCTGCCACATCATTGGGCTCAAGCCTACGCTGCGCGCGCTCGCCCGGCCCTGCAGAAACGTCGTCGGCCCTGTCACCCGCGCGCGTCAGCCCGCGCGCCCCGCCGCCGGACACACGAAGGCACGCGGCCACGCCCGTCACGAGACGGCGCAGCGCGCGGGCCTCACGGACGAACCGGCCTACCCGTTACTTCTTCGCCTCTTCCTTGGGCTTCTTGCCGGCCTTGTGCTTGGTGCCCTCGAAGAGCGTCTTCATGTCGACGGCGCTCTCCTTCTTGCTGGTCAAGAGCGTGTTCACCGCGCGCAGAATCTTCGAGCGCACCTTGCGGGCGACGGGCTTGTCCTCGATGGCCGCCTGCACCTGCTTCTCGGTCACGCCGCGGCCCATTTGCTTCGGCTTGGCGAGGTTGAGCTCGTCGTACTTCTTCGCTGCGCGCTCCTTGTCGGCGCGCTTGGCGACCCGCTTCACCAGCAGGGTGCGCGACTCGGCGTCCCACGTCTCGATGCGCTTGCTGGTGGTGTGGACCTGCTTCGCGGAAAGCTGCTTCGACTCGAGGAAGTTCTTCAGCGTACCCATGTGGCTCCTGCCCGTCCGGGGATGAGGCCCCTCATCGACGGGGCCGGGTGATCGAAAAGGCGGCCCTCTTGCCCCACGTTCGAAGGGAATGCAACGGCCGGGCACCTCGGAACTTGATCGCCGGGGCGCTTTGCGTGTAAGGCCCCCCTTCCGTTCTCAGTCGTCTCCCCGTTCGTCGGACTCCGACGCTCTCGCTGGACCCGTAAAGCCATGGCCAAGACCTCGTCCATCATCAAGAACAACCGCCGCCGGGCGCTGTCGCAGAAGTTCCGCGCGCGCCGCCTCGAGCTGAAGCAGACCATCAAGGACCCGGCGACGTCGGCCGAGGACCGCGCGGCGGCGCTGGCGAAGCTGCAGAAGCTGCCCCGTGATGCGAGCCCGATTCGCGTCGTCAACCGCTGCCAGGTGACGGGCCGTCCCCGCGGCAACCTGCGCAAGTTCGGCCTCTCGCGCATTCAGTTCCGTGAGAAGGCCCTCGCCGGCGAGCTCACCGGCGTCGTCAAGGCCAGCTGGTAACCCCCGGTTTCGAAGGAAGGAACGACCCCATGTCCCGCGTCTGTCAGGTGACGGGCAAGCGCCCGATGGTTGGCAACAACGTCAGCCACGCCAACAACAAGACCAAGACCCGCTCGCTGCCGAATCTGCAGAAGCACCGCTTCTGGCTGGCCTCGAAGAAGAAGTGGGTCACCCTGCGCGTGTCGGCGCACGCGCTGCGCATCATCAACAAGCGCGGCATCGAGAAGGTGTACGCCCAGCTCGAGCGCAGCGGCGAAGTCTGACGCGGCCGGCCTGAGCGCCGCGCCCGAAGCCGCCGGGGCCCGCTGGGGCGCCGGCGGTTTTTTCGTGTCGTGCGACGGGCCGCGGCGCCAGCCGCTCGTCAGGGCCTGAGCGCCGCTCATCGGGCGCTTCGCTCAGTCCGCCGTTCGGCACCGTAGCGTCGGCCGGCCATGCCTGCGACGCGCTTGACGGCTCCACCTGCAGCAGCGACGGCCTCGGCGCTCGCGACGCTCTGCGTGCTGGCGGGCGTCGCGCTTTCAGACGAGGCCCATGCCTTTTCGGTGGCGACGGCCGCGACGGCGGGGTGCCACGAGCGCATCACCCTCGAGGCCGCCGCCGCCGCCGGGGAGCACCCCACGCGTGCCGTTACCCGGGACGACCGGGCGCTCCACGCCGCGCTGCCCTTCTTCGTCCCCGAGCCGTGGGACCGCGCCACGCTCGCGCTCCTCGTGGGCGTGCGTGAGCCCGACTTCCGGGGCGCCGCCGCGCACGACCTGGTGGCGCTGGCTGCCGTCCACCTCTCGCCGACGCACCAGCACGAGCACTGCCTGCGGGGCCCGGTCGACGACGGCGGCGACGGCGACGCGACGGCGTTGGCACGCTGCAGCCGCTTCATCGAGCACGAGGTCGAGCTGGCGCTCCGGGCGGGCCCGGACGACCTCGAGTCCGTCACCGTCGCCCTCACGGTGGGCGCGCGCCCCGTCTCGGTGCTGTCACGGCCCTACCGGCTCGGCCGGGCGCTCCATGCGCTGCAAGACAGCTTCGCCCATGGCCTGCGCGACGAGGGCTTCGGGCGTGTCCGGGCGCTCCTCAACTACGTCGACCCGCTCCTCGCGGCGCCCTACCAGCTCGACCGCGACGGGCACCCCCATGTCTCGGCGCTGGACGCTTGCGGCGGGGCGCACCTCACCCCGCTCGCCGTCGCGGCTCGGGACGCCAGCCGAGACCTGCTCGCCGCCGTCGCCGTGGACACGCCGGGCGACCTTCACCGCGCGGCGGTGCACCGGGCCCTCGCGCAGCACCTTCGCCACGAGCCTGCCTGCGAGGGGAGCGCGGCCTGGTGCGTCACGGCGCAGGGGCTCCTCGACGAGCGCCTGGGCGAGGCCGTCGGCTGCAACAGCACCGGCGGGGGCCTCGGCCTGTGGGGGCTCGGCCTCGCGGTCGCGTGGGCGGCCCACCGGCGCCGCCCACGCGGCCTGGCGCTGTCGGCCCTCGTCGCCTCGGCGGCCTCAGGGCAGCCCCCACTCCCGCGCGACGGGCTCGCCGGCGTGGTGACGCTGGGTGGCTCGGCGGAGCGAGGCGCCTTCATCTTCGGCGCGGGCCTTCGCCGGCCGGTGACGACCGGGCTCGAGCTGCGCGCCGACGCCGAGTGGAACCCCTGGTTCGACGTGCTGGCGGGCAAGACGAGCACCGGAGCGCTCAACGCGCGGGTCGGTGTCCGCTCGACGTGGGCCCGCGCCGGCGCGGTGTCGGTCGGCTCGTCTCTCGGGGCTGGCGTCAGCGTGCTGCTGCACGACACCGTCGGCGCGCGCCTGGGCGCGGTGGGCCCGTGCCTCGTGCTGGCGCCGCTCGAGGTGGTCCTGCCGGGGCCGGGCACGACGCTCCTCGAGGTGGCGCCCGAGGCGGCGCTCGTCATTCCGTCCCTCGCCGGCATTCCGCTGCTGTACCACCAGTACCGCCTCACCCTCTCGGTGCGGCTCGGCCCCGCGCCATGACGTGCCGGGCCGCTGGTGGGAGTCGGGGCCGATGCGAGCGCGAAGGGCGCCTCGAGGCCGCCTCTCCCATCGAGCTTCGGTGACGGCGAGGGCGATGCACCCGGCGCGAGCGAAGGCTGAGGCCACGCGCTCGCCCACCGCGCGCGCAGGTCCGTCAGCGGCGTCGGGCAGCAATTCAATCGACGCCCTCGCCGACGCCGGCCGACGCCGACGGGTTGGCGAGCACGCCCGCAAACCCGTCGGCGATGCGCGCACCGCCCCTCCCACGAGCTGGTCCCACTACGGCGACTCGCCGGAGAGGCGCGCGTGCGGGGCTTTCTTCCCGAAGGCCGACGTCCGCCGACGGGGTCCGACGCGCGCCGGCTGCTCTTCGTGTCTTGCGTCGGGCCAGGCCGAGGCCAGCCGCGGCGAGGTGAGGGCGGCGCCACGCGTCGACGAGCGCCTCGCTGCCCGGGGCGCCGTCAGGCCACGTCCTTCAGGCGGTACCCGACGCCGGGCTCGGTGATGAGGAGCTTCGGACGGGCTGGGTCGTCTTCAAGTTTCTGCCGGAGCTGGGCCATGTACACGCGCAGGTAATGGGTCTGCTGCGCGCTGCCCGGGCCCCAGACCTCCTTGAGGAGGTGGCCGTGCGTGAGCACCTTGCCGGCGTGCTGCGCGAGCACGACGAGCAGCCGGTACTCGTTGGGCGTGAGGTGCACCTCCACATGGGCCTTCGTGACGACGCGGCGCTGCAGGTCGAGCTCGACGTCGCCGAACGAGCGCACCGGCTCGGGCGCTCCGCCAGCAGCGGCGGCGTGACGCAGGGCGACCCGCATTCGCGCGAGCAGCTCGCTCACGCCGAAGGGCTTGGTGAGGTAGTCATCGGCGCCCGCGTCGAGCGCCTGCACCTTGTTCGCCTCGCGGCCCTGCGCCGAGATGACGATGATGGGCATGCGCGCCCACTCCCGCAACGCCTTCGTCAGCGTGATGCCGTCTCCGTCGGGGAGGCCGAGGTCGAGCAACACGAGCTCGGGGTTGTAGCTCCCCGCCAGCGAGCGGCCCTCGGCGGCGGTGCTCGCCTCGATGAGGCTGAAGCCGGTGCCTTCGAGCGACGCGCGCAAGAAGCGACGCATCTGCGGCTCGTCTTCGATGAGCAACACGCGGGGGCCCGTCATGGCGAGGTCTCCTGGAGCTCCCGTGGGACCGCCGGAGGCTGCCCCACGAGCGGGAGCGTGATGGTGAAGCGCGCGCCGCCCGCCGGGGCGCGCCCGGCCACCAGCGTTCCACCGTGGACCTCGACCACGCCGCGGCAGATGGCCAACCCCAGGCCGGCACCGGGGCTCGACACCTTGCCCCGGTAGAACTTCTCGAAGACCCGGGCCTCGCTTCCGGGCTCGAGGCCGGGCCCCTCGTCGTCGACCGTCACCTCGACCACGCCCTCGAGGCTCCGGGCGCAGATGGTGATGGGCGTTCCTGACGGGCTGTAGCGGGCGGCGTTGTCGAGCAGGTTGCAGAAGACCTGCTCGAGGAGGATCGGGTCGACGGGCACCAGCGGGAGGTCTGGCGGCAGGGCGGTCTTCACCGGGCGCCGGTCGAGCTGACGCTCGAGCTGGCTCAGCGCCGCGCCGACGACCTCTTCGAGCGGTACCCAGTCTCGCTTGACCTCGAGCACCCCCGACTGGAGCCGCGACATGTCGAGCAGGTTCGAAACCAGCCGCTCGAGCCGCTCGGCCTCGTCGCAGATGGCGCCGACGAGCTCGTCGCGCTGGCCCTGCTGCAGGTCGTTCGCGCGATCGCGCAGCGTCGTCGCGGCGCCGGTGATGGCCGCGAGCGGCGTGCGCAGGTCGTGGGACACCGAGCTGAGCAGCGAGCTCCGGAGCTCCTCCGTGTTCGCCTTCCGGGCGGCGCGCCTCGCGGCCGTGGCCAGCGCGCTGATGGACAGGCCGACGATGAAGAGGGTGGCGAAGGTGACGAGGTGGCGCTCGTCGGCGACGGCGAAGGTGAAGTTGGGGGTGACGAAGAAGAAGTCGTAGGCCAGCACGGCCATCGCAGACGCGAGCAGGGCCGGCCCCCGGCCGAAGCGCGTGGCGGCGACCACCACCACGAGCAGGTACAGCATCACCACGTCTGGTTCGGCGAAGTGCTTGCCGGCGAGCAGGCCAACGCCGGTGGCGAGCGCGACGAGCAGGGTGGTGAGGCTCCAGGCCATGACGCCGCTGCATAACCCCACCGCGCCGCGAGCGGCGGCGTGGCCGTGCTTCTTGAGGTTTCCTTGATGGGCGCTGGCGTGCTTCTGACGTCTCCTTGAGGCGGGCACCGACTATCGCAGCGGCCATGACGGCACCTGCGACGACGAGGCCCGGCCCCAGCGAGAGACTCATCACCTCGTGCATCGCCGCGCTCGGGGTCGTCTACGGCGACATCGGCACGAGCCCGCTCTACGCGTTCCGGGAGTGCTTCGGCGGCCACTCGCCGATGCGCGTCGACCCCCTCAACGTGCTGGGCGTGTTGTCGCTCATCGTGTGGGCGCTCGTGCTGGTGGTGAGCGTGAAGTACCTGGTGTTGGTGCTGCGCGCCGACAACCGCGGAGAGGGCGGCATTCTGGCGTTGATGGCGCTGGTGCTGCGCGGCGACGCCAGCCGGTGGGTCGTGCTCGGGCTGGGCCTCTTTGGCGCGGCGCTGCTGTACGGAGACGGCGTCATCACCCCGGCCATCTCGGTGCTGAGCGCCCTCGAGGGCATCGCCGTCGAGAACGCCGGCTTCACGCCCTTCATCGTACCGCTGAGCCTCGTGGTGCTGGTGGTGCTGTTCGCGCTCCAGCGCCGCGGCACCGAAAGCGTCGGGGCGCTGTTCGGGCCGGTAACGGCGCTGTGGTTCGTGGCCATCGCAGCGCTGGGCCTCAGGGGCATTCTCCTGTACCCGTCGGTGCTGGGCGCGCTCAACCCCGCGCACGCGGTCACCTTCTTCCTCGCCCATGGCTGGGCTGGCGCGCACGTGCTGGGCGGCGTCTTCCTCGCGGTGACGGGCGGCGAGGCGCTCTACGCCGACATGGGTCACTTCGGCGTTCGTCCGATTCGGCTCAGCTGGTTCGCGCTCGTTCTGCCGGCCTTGCTGCTCAACTACTTCGGGCAGGGGGCGCTGGTGCTCGCGCGCCCCGAGGCGGTGGCGAACCCCTTCTTCCTGCTGGCGCCGACGTGGGCGGTGCTGCCGCTGGTGGCGCTGTCGACCGCGGCCGCCTGCATCGCCTCGCAGGCCGTCATCTCGGGCTCGTTCTCGTTGACCCGGCAGGCCGTACAACTCGGGTTCTGCCCACGGCTGGAGATCATCCACACCTCGGCGTCACAGATTGGGCAGATCTCCGTGCCGGCGGTGAACTGGGCGCTGCTGGTGGCGGTGCTGCTGTTGGTGCTGGGGTTCCGCACCTCGGCGAGCCTGGCGTCGGCGTACGGCATCGCCGTGTCGAGCACGATGGTCATCACCGCGGCGCTCGCGTTCCTGGTGGCCCGGGAGACGTGGCGGTGGAGCCTCGGGCTGGCCACCTTCGTCTTCGGGGGGTTTCTCGCCGTCGACGTGGCGTTCCTCGGCGCCAACGCGCTCAAGGTGCTGGACGGTGGGTGGCTGCCGCTCGGGCTGGCCTTCGGCCTCTTCGTGCTGATGACGACGTGGAGCCGTGGCCGGGCGGTGCTCAACGAGCGGCTGCGGGAGGCGGCGCTGCCGCTCGAGGCGTTCCTCAGCGCGCTGGCCACGAGCCAGGTGCACCGCGTGCCGGGAACCGCCGTCTTCATGACGGGGGCCTCGTCGGGGACACCGCCCGCCGCGCTCCACAACTTCAAGCACAACAAGGTGGTGCACGAGCGCGTCGTCCTGCTCACCATCGAGACCATCGACGTGCCGCACGTCGCCGACGACGAGCACCTCACGATGACGCCGCTCGAGCAGGGCTTCTGCCGGGTCGTGGCGCGCTGTGGCTTCATGCAGTCACCCGCCGTGCCCGACCTGTTGCCGGCGCTCGCGAGGCAAGGCCTGGTGCTGAAGCCGCTCGACACGTCGTGGTTCCTCGGCCGGGAGACGCTGTTGCCCACGGACCGCGCTGGGCTCTCGCAGTGGCGGAAGGCGCTCTTCGGGTGGATGTCGAAGAACGCCCGCCCGGCGACGGCCTACTTCCGGCTCCCGCCCAACCGCGTCGTGGAGCTCGGTTCGCAGATTGAGCTGTAGCAGGCGCTTCCAGTGCACCGGCGGGGCCGTCGCGGTCTGGAGGCAGCGTCACGGCCCCGGCGCGCACCGCATCACGTGCTGGAGCGTGGCGGTGATGGGGATGAGGGCGGGCGTGACGCGGTAGCGGTCGGCGCGCGTCTTGAGGAACACCGAGTCCTGGTAGTCGCCGACGCGCTGGCCCGTGGGGCCGACGGCGAACAGCTCGCTGACGCCGTTGATGGACAGCAGCGTGGCGCCGGGGCCGGGGCGGAAGTGCGGGCTCGTCAGCTGGCCGCCGAGGGTGTGCCAGCGCTGCGCCGCGGGGAGCGCCACCACGCCCGGGTGGGCCGACAGCAGGGCCAGCACCAGCGTCGGCACGTCGTTGAGGGACACGGGGCCGGCGTCGATGAGGGCCTGGGCCCGCGCGAGGGCCTCGTCGAAGGCCTCTGGGCGCGACAGCCGCGCGCGGAGGCGCGGAGGGACGACGAGGGCGAAGGGCACCTGGGCCTTCTGGGCGTCGGTCTCGGTGGCCTCGGCGCCCCAGACGTAGGCGTGGCCGGTGGAGTGGTCGGCCATCAGCACCACCAGCGCGCGGTCGGCGAGGCCGCTGGCGTCGAGGTGGGCGAGCAGGCGCTCCACGGCGGCGTCGGTGTACGAGAAGGCCACCAGGCGCCGCACGTCGTCGGCGTCGGCGTGGTGGGGCGCCTCGGTGAGGGCGCGCTCGACGCGGGCCTTCACCTCGGGGGGCAGGTCCTCGGGGGCGGTGAAGGGCGAGTGGTTCGACAGCGACATGAGGAGCGCGAACTGGGGAGCGCCGGCGCGGGCCGCCGCCTCGACCCGCGTCACCGCCTCGTCGAAGACGGCGAAGTCGGTGACGGCTTCCCAGGTGCCCTTCGGCAGGTGCCTGGGCAGCTCGCGCTGGGAGACGAGCTCGACGTAGCGGTGGGCGGGCAGGAAGTGGTGCATCTCGTCGAAGGTGGCGTCGGAGCCATAGAAGAAGCGGTGCTCGAAGCCCGAGTCGGCGAGCACGTCGGAGAGGCAGCGCAGCGGGAAGGGCTGCAGGTCGCGGATGAAGGCGAGGTTGTACGGCAGGGTGCCGACGCCGCAGGTCATCGCACCCAGGTTGTGCGCGGTGCGGACCCCGGCCTGAAGCATCGCGCGGCTGGCCAGCACGCCGCTGCCCCTCGTCGCCGCGCGCTCGTAGAGCGAGGTGGTGAAGGGGGCGAGCGCGCGGGGCGCCTGGGGGTTGAGGGCGTGCACGTCGTCGGCGCGGAAGCCCTCGAGCGAGACGAAGAAGACCGAGACGCCGCCGTCATGGCCGGCGAAGAGGCTGCGCGAGACGTCCTCGAAGGCGGCGACGAGGGCGGAGCCGCGCGGGGGCGAGGTGGCCGGCTCGCGGGCGCGGTCGAGGGGGCGGGCGAAGGGGTGCGGCGTGCAGCCGCCGTCGGTGGCGGGCCAGCCGACGAGGGCGGCGCCGGTGTCGACGGCGTCGGTCGGCAGGACGGCGCCGAGGACGAGGCCGCGGGCGGTGGTGGGCCCCTGGTGCTGCACGAGGTCGACGGCGCTCTCGATGAGGCCGGTGAGCGGGTCTCCGAGGGCGGCGGGGCTGAAGCGGTTGACGCGGGCGAGGGCCGTCTGGCCCGTCACGAGCACGAGGGCGCCGGCGAGGAAGCCGAGGGAGAAGCCGAGGCTCCAGCCACGCCACGAGGCGACGTCCGTCGGCCGGCGCCGCAGGGCGAGCACCAGCAGGGCCACCGTGAGGGCGACGCCGACGAGCGCCGGCGTGCGGATGCGCTCGTAGCCGAGGAAGCCCACCGTGCCCTCGATGAACGAGGCGTTGGTGCCACCCTCGCCGAGGTCGAAGATGGTGGGGAACGAGCCGCGCTCGCTCTTCACCTCCTGGGCGGTGACGGTGAAGACCCACAGCGAGAAGCCGAAGGGGGCGGTGGCGACGAGGCCACCGGCGCGCTGCCAGAAGGGGCGCCGCAGGTGAGGCACCAGCGCACCCACGAGGCCGAGCAGGAGCACGAAGGGGGTGACGACGAGGAGCGCCGCGGCCAGGTCGAGCCAGGCGCCACCGATGACGCGCACGACCTTCGCGGGCAGCGTGCCCCAGCCGAAGAGCGCGCTCGAAAGGCGCGAGGGCACGGCCGAGACGGCGAGCAGGCTGAGGGCCCACAGCGCGGCCACGAGGCCCCGGCGCAGCGCCGCCCGGTCGAACCACGGAGAAGTCACCCGACGTGCCTATTCCGGCGTGCCGGGCCTGTCACGAGCGGGGCCTCGCCGACTGGTGATGGGCGGGCAGGCGTACGTCAACGCCAGAGCCCCGCGAGCGGGGACTGGGCGGGCGCGGCGTGGGGTGTGTCGAGGCGCGGGGCGGTGGGTCAGCGCACCCAGAGGTAGCCCCAGGCGGGGACGTTCCGGTCGGGGACGGGGGTGCTGGCGGCGTTGACGGCGCCGAAGCAGGCCCGGTTTCCTGCAGAGACCCCGGTGCCTTGCAACGATGAACACCCAGTCTCCACCTGACCTCCGAGGCCGATGTAGGAGTCGGTGCCGAAGCAACCTCCCTCGTTGTTGCCAAGGATGCCGATGCGGACTCGTGCGAAGCCCGGGTCGCCGGTCTTGCTGGCGCCAAACGCATTGCAGTTCGGCTGCAGCGCCGCGTTCGCGGACAGCGTCATCCACTGCGCCCGAGTGCCGAAGTTCGGGCTGCTCGTCACCATCGTCAGAGCGTTCAGGGCACCGACGTTGAAAACGGCCGTGCGAAGGTCAGTGCCCTCGCGGAGCCCAACGAGAATCTGCGTGAAGCCCACCTCGCTGTAGGCCTGCGACTTCATCTGCGAGTCGCTCAGGTCTGGCGCCGCCGCGTTGAAGCTTGCC
>JADCJJ010000528.1 GCA_020247085.1 Myxococcaceae bacterium
GGGCGGCGTGTCGAGGGCGCGGGCCGACGACGACGTCAGGGCGCTGGTGCCGCGCGACGAGGCGCTGGGCCAGGCCCAGGCCCGGGTCGAGGCGCTGCTCTCGCTCCCGAGCCCGGCGCAGTTCTTCATCGTGCGCGGGGCGACCGGCGACGAGGTGCTCGCGCGCGAGGAGGCCCTGCGCGAGGCGCTGCGGCCGCTCGAGGGCGCGGGCGAGCTCGACGGTGTGCTGGCCGTCTCGAGCTGGGTTCCCTCCGAGGCGCGCCAGCGCCGCAACCGGGCCCTCACGGCCCGCGCGAGAGAGGCTGCGTTCGAGGCGCTCCGCGAGGAGCTCGACGTGAGCGAGCCAGCGCCGACACCGCCGCTGACGGTCGAGGCCTTCCTGTCGACGACGGCCGGCCGCGCGCTGGCGGGCCTGTGGGGGAAGACGCACAGCGTGGTGCTGCTGCGGAGGCCCTCGCCGCGGGCGCTCGAGGCCCTCCCATCGCTGGAGCTCAAGGGGGTGGCGTTCGTCGACCGGACCCGGGCGATGTCGCGGGTGCTGGGGGCGTGGCGGCTGCGCATGAGCGAACTGCTGGTGCTGGGGCTCGCGGTCGTGCTCGCCGCGCTGGCGGCGCGCTTCGGGCGGCGGGCCTTCGTCGCGCTGGTGCCGACGGTGCTGGCGATGGGGCTGACGCTGGCGGTCGTCTCGGCGTTTGGCCCGCTGACGTTGTTCCACTGCCTGGGCCTCTGGATCTTGCTGGGCACGGGCGTCGACTACGCCATCTTCCTCGTCGAGCACCCGGTGGGCGTCCATGACGAGGCCTGGTTCTCGGTGGGGCTCGGCGCCGCCAGCACCTTCCTGTCGTTCGGTCTGCTGGGGCTGTCGACGACGGCGGCCATCGCCGGGTTCGGCGTGACGGTCGGTGTCGGCACGCTCCTCGTGTGGGCGTTGACACCCATGCTGGTCGACGGCGCCGCGGACGCGCCCCGCTGACGTCGGCCGCCGGTGTCGGCGCGGCCTGCCCCCGACCCGCGGCGCTTGACTCACGCCCGGCGCCGGAACATCTCGCACGCCGTGAGCGCCACCGACCAGCCGCAAGCGAACGAACCGAGCCTTTCCCCTGCCGGCCGGGGCCCCGAGCGCCCACGCCTGCGCTTCGCGCCGTCACCGACCGGCTACCTGCACATCGGCGGAGCCCGCACGGCCCTCTTCAACTGGCTGTACGCCCGCAAGCACGGGGGCACCTTCGTGCTGCGCATCGAGGACACCGACCAGGAGCGCAGCACCGAGGCGTCGCTGCAGGCGATCCTCGACGGGCTGACGTGGCTCGGCATCGACTGGGACGAGGGCCCCGGGAAGGACGGCGGCAGGGGCCCCTACTTCCAGATGCAGAAGCTCGCCCGCTACGCGGCCATCGCCGACTCGCTCATCGAGCGGGGCTGGGCGTACCGCGACTACTCGACCGAGGCCGAGCTCGCCGCGGCGCGAAAGGCCTTCGCCGCCGAGAAGGGCCTGAAGGACGGCGACGACCTGCGCTCGGCCGGCTTCAAGTTCAGCAGCCCCTGGCGCGACCTGCCGGAGAAGCGTGACGGGCCGGCGCTGATCCGCTTCAAGATGCCGCGACGCGAGGGGCGCTTCGGCTTCGACGACCTGGTGCTGGGGCGCATCGAGAAGCCGTACGACGACTTCGACGACTTCGTGCTGATGCGCTCCGACGGGGTGCCGCTCTACAACTTCGGCTGCGTCGTCGACGATCACGACATGGCGATCACCCACGTCGCGCGCGGCCAGGAGCACATCAACAGCACCTTCCCGCAGCTGATGCTCTACGAGGCGCTCGGCTGGGCGCCGCCGAAGTTCGCGCACATTCCGCTCATCTTCGCGCAGGACAACTCGAAGCTCTCCAAGCGCAAGCACCCCGAGGCCGACGTCATGCGGCACAAGGAGAACGGGGTGCTGCCGCACGCGCTCGTCAACTTCATCGCGCGGCTCGGCTGGAGCCACGGCAACGACGAGCTCTTCACCCGCGACGAGCTCGTGCAGAAGTTCGACTTTTCGGGCGTGGGCCACAGCCAGGGCGTGTGGAACCCCGGCAAGCTGGCGGCGACCAACAAGCACTGGCTGAAGGCGTCGGAGCCGCTGCACGTGGCGATGGCGCTGCTCCCGTACCTTCAGGCCGCCGGCGTGCCCGACGCAGCGGTGGACGCGAAGCTCGAGCTCGGGGTGAAGGCCTTCGCGGAGCGCTCCGAGACGCTGGTCGAGATGGCCCAGAAGCTGCGCCCCTACTACGCGCACGGTGTCACCATCGACGGAGCGGCGGCGGCGAAGCACCTGGGTCCCGAGGGCAAGGCCCTGTTGGCGAAGGCGCGCGAGCAGCTCTCGACCCTGCCCGCCTGGACCGCCGAGGCCATCGACCCGGTGTTGAAGACCGTCGCCGACGCGAACGGCGCGAAGGCGGGCGCGGTGGCCCAGCCGATCCGCGTGGCCGCCACCGGGGGCACCGCCTCGCCGGGCATCGGGGTGACGCTCGAGCTGCTCGGGCGCGATGAGGCGCTCCACCGCCTCGACGCCGCGCTCCGGTGAAGCGCTTCCTGACGGTCCTCCGGCGGTCGCTGGCCGGGTTCGCCGACGAGCCGACGGTGGTGATCTGCGGTGCCTGCGCGCTGCTCATCATCTCGCACTACCAGGGCAACACCGGCTTCTTCCGCGTCGTCTTCGGCGACCGCTTCGACAAGCACCCGGCGGCGAACGTGCTCGGCCACTTCTGGTGGTTCGGCTGCTCGCTGCTGCTGTACCTCGTCGTCCCGCTGCTGCTGGCGATCGCCACGAGGGGGCGCTTCTACCGGCGCTACGGCTTCGGCCTCGGCAACTGGCGCCAGGGGCTCTCGATCACCGCCGTCTTCCTCGCGGTGATGCTCCCGGCGGCGGCCGTCGCCTCGCGGCTCGACGCCTTCAAGGGCATCTACCCGCTGGCCGGCAACGCCGCGTTCACCCTCACCGTCGACGGTACGGCGGTCACGAGCCGAGCCCTCTTCGTGCTCTACGAGAGCTGCTACTTCCTCTACTTCGTCGGTTGGGAGTTCCTCTTCCGGGGGTGGATGCTCAACGGCCTCGTACCGCGCTTCGGGCGGGTGGCCGCGGTGCTGATCCAGATGGCGCCCTTCGCGGTGATGCACCTGGGCAAGGCCGAGCTCGAGGCGCTTGGCAGCATCGTCGCCGGCGTAGCCCTGGGCGTGCTGGCGCTGCGGACCCGCAGCTTCTGGTACGGGGCCTTCCTGCATGGCACCGTCGCCGTCTTCATGGACGTGATTTCGGCCTGGAAGTGGCTGTAGAAACGTCCCGAATGCGTCGCTTCGCCCTCGCCCTCTCCTTCGCCGCCAGCCCGGCCGCCCTCGCCGACTCCGACCTCGGCGCGTCACTGCCCGACAACGCCCGCCAGGTGGGCGAGCATCGGTACAAGAGCCCCATCGACTGGGAGGGGACGCTCAAGTACTACAAGAAGGTCTACTCACCCTCGACGTGGCGCAGCGTCATCAACCAGCCCGGGGTGAAGGCCGTGCACATTCCCAACCCGTCAGGGAAAGGCGAGTGGCTCGGTCTGAACGTCTACGAGGCGAACGACGAGGTGCGCATTTACGTCGTGCCAAACGAAGCGCTTTCTGGTAGGGACGCCAGGTCCCGGTCGAAGAAGTGAAGTCGTAAAGATCATTGGGGAATCGTCTAACGGCTAGGACTCCAGACTCTGACTCTGGCTATCTAGGTTCGAATCCTAGTTCCCCAGCAGCACCGACGGCCTCCGGGAGCGATTCCGGGGGCCGTCGTCGTTCCGGCGGCGGCGCCCGGCGCAGCGGGAAGGAGAGCGCGAGGTGATGACGGCGCGACAAGACCGGGTGGCGGACTTCTTCCGCGAGAGGACGCCGAAGCGCGCTCTGGCGCTCGTGGCGTTCCTCGCGCTGCTGCTGCTGTTCCGCAAGCTGCTCGTGCTGCTGGCGTTCTTCGTGAGCTTCGAGCGCCTGCTGTTCTGGTCAGCGGGGCTGCTCGCGCGGCGGGCGCGGCTGTCGCGGGCGGTGTCGCTGGGGGTGGTGCTGCTGGTGGCGGCCCTGACGCTGCTGCTCGTGGGGTGGGTGAGCGCCGGCCGGCTCGTGCAGTTGGTGAAGGAGACGCGCGAGACGCTCCCGGCGCGCATCGCGGCGGTCCGGGAGCACCCCCTCTTCGTCGAGCTGCAGCCGCACCTGCCGGACCCGGACGCGCTGGTCGAGTCGGCGCAGCACTACGCGGCGAACGTCGCGCGCAGCGCCGCCGAGCTGGGGCACCTCATCATCTACGCGCTCATCGGCCTGGTGCTCGCCATCGTGTACTTCCTCGAAGAGGCGCGGCTGCGGCAGTTTCGCGACGCGCTGGCGCGGGATTCTCTGTCGGGCACCCTGACGCGGTGGGGCGAGTACGTGGCCGACGCGGTGAGCCTCACCGTGCAGCTCCAGTTCATCGTGGCGGCGTGCAACGCCGTCTTGACGCTGCCGGTGCTGTGGCTCATCGGCGTGCCGCACGTGCCGATGCTGATGCTGCTCATCTTCGTGTCGGGCCTGATCCCCGTGGTGGGCAACCTCATCTCGGGCGCCGTGCTGTCGGTCGTCGCGTACCAGACGAAGGGCTGGGTGGGGGTCGGCCTCTTCATCGGCCTCACCTTCGTGCTGCACAAGGTCGAGTCGTACTTCCTGAACCCGCGCCTGGCCGCGCGGCACGTGCCCCTGCCCGGCTTCGTGCTCATCCTCTCGCTCATCGCGTGGGAGCACCTGCTGGGCTTCGTCGGTCTGTTCTTCTCGTTCCCGTTCCTCTTCGTCGCCGGGAAACTGCTCGCCGAGTTCAGGGCCGAAGACGCGCCCCCGGTGGTCGGGCCGGTCGCCACGGAGCCGGCCGCGCCCGCGCCAGGCGTCGAGGGTGTCGCCGCCGATGGCCCTCCGCCGGGGTGAAGCGTCGGGCGTCGACGAGGCCCTCGCGCAGGGGCCGCGCGGCGTCGCGCCCGCTTACGGCGGACCCGCTCGCACAGCCGTGCGCAAGCCCCGAGTGGGTGCTGGTGCGCCCTTGCGCTCGAAGACGCCGGCGCCGAAGCACCCGACACGGCCGGGAGGGCGCCCGTGTCGCGGGTGGCGTCACGACGAAGGTCGCCCAAGCGCGCGTCGCACCTGCTCCGCCAGACGGGTTGCCGCTCGAGGCCCAGGCACCAGCGCCCGCGGAGGAGCGACCGGAGGCGCGCTGCCGCCCCGCCGGGCTCTGCCCGCCGCTCGTCCGGTGCAGCGGCGCGTGACGACCGGCCGAGCGCTTCAGCGTGGCCTCGGCCCGTCGACCGTCGCTGCGTGTGCAGGCGCCGACACAGCGATGTGCACCTCATGGCACAGCCGGTGCGGCCGTGCGCAAAGGGGCGCCGGCAGACGCCAGGGTCGTCGATGGCCTCGAGGCCCGAGGGCTGCCAGCCGCTTCGCGTCCCTGGCCAGCTCGGTGGCGGCACCGGCACTGCCCTTGCTGTGGCAGTCGCCGCCACCCCGCAGGCCCCAAAGGATGCGCCTTGCCCTCACAGCCACTCCGCCTGGACCCTCACCGCCTCGCCCTCGCGCCGCTCCTGGCGCTCGCCGCCTCGTGCGGAGGGGCTGCTCCCTCCCAGATGCCAGCGCCCGCCCAGCAACCCGCTCGCTGCGCGCAGTTCGAGCCCGGGCAGGCGCTCTCGCGTTCGACGTGTGACTGGCCGACCACGCCCTACGGCGGAACCATCGAGCCGGGCGTCTACGAAGCGGCCGTCACCTTCAAGGGCTCGGCGTACGCGTCCGCTGGCGAGTGTGGCCTGGGACCCAACGAGCAACGCGCGAAGCTCAGGCTCGTCCTCGCACGAGACCCGCGCGTCACCGGGTCGACCCTTCAAGCCTTCGTCTTCGAGGCCGTCGGCATCACGCAGACGAAGAGTGCCCAGCGCGGCAAATTGACCGTCGACACCGTCGCCCGAACGCTCCGGTTCACCTCCGAGTGCGTCGATGGCAGCGAAGTGCTGGCCGCCAATCGCGACGCCCTCTTCATCGCCTCGCCCAGGAGCCTCCTCATCGACTCGAGGGCGTCGATTCCACCTGGGCGGGCACCGAATGAGGGCTCGGCCACGATGCTCAGGTTCGACCGCGTCGACTGACGCTCGCCAGGGGCAGCGCGGCCACGCAGGCGCCGTGGTCGCCAGTGGCGTGCGGCCCCGCTCGACTCGCAGTGAGCGTTCGCCAGCACCTCGCCCTGGCGACCTGCGGGCACGATGAGCACGCCTGCACCTCGTGCCCGGCGCCGATTGTCAGCTCCGGCACGAGGCTGGCAATCGGCAGGGGCATGCGCCGAGGCCGTCTCTCCCTGACCGCGCTGGCCGCCCTCGCCGTGACGGCAGTGTGTCTGTCGGCGCGCGACGACGCCATCGTCGGGTCGGTCTGGTCGCTCGCCCGGTGGCCGACGGGCGGGATGGCCTTGCTCGCCTTGGGGCTGGCGCTGCGTCACCGCGCGCTCTTCGGCGCCTCGCTCTCGGCGCTCTCCCTCGGGCTGGTGCTCTCGGACGGGGCCCTCGCGGCCGTCGGGCGCGCCAGGCCGGCGCAGCTGCCAGCAGACCGCGCCTTCACCGTCGTCACGCACAACCTGCTCTTCCGGGGCAACGCCCTCGACGAGTCGCTGCTGGGCTTGAAGGACGCCGGCGCCGACGTGATCGCCTTGCAAGAGGTGACGCCGCGAGACGCGGCTCGACTCGTGTCGGCGCTGGGCCCGGCGTACCCGTTCCACGTCGTCTCACCGCATGACGGCGCGAGCGGGTTCGCCCTCTTCGGCAGGGTGCCGCTCAGCGACGTGCGCCTCGTCGGGCTCGAGGGCCGGGCCCCCATCGCCCAGTGCTCGACCCTGACGCTCTCCGACGGCGCGCTCCCCGTGTGCAACGTGCACCTGTCAGCGCCCGCACGGGAGCACGTCGGCCTCGACGGCCGCGTCCCCCACCTGCGCGGCTTCGAGGCGAACGCCCGGCAGCGGCACGGCGAATGGCGCCTCGTACAGGCCGAGCTCGACCGACGGGGCGACAGGCGCGGCATCGCCCTGGGCGACTTCAACTCGCTCGAGGTCGAGCCCCTCTACGGGCTCATTCGCCAGCGATGGGTCGACGCCTTTCGCCACACGAGGTGGGCCCCTGGCGCGACGTGGCCGAACCGCGTCTCTGGGTCGACGCCCATCGCCCGCATCGACTACGTCTTCATCCGCGGGGCGCTCACCCCCCGCGCGGCCGACGTGATGCGGCGGTCTGGCTCGGATCACCTCGGCGTGCTCGCCACGTTCGCGTACTGACGCAGCCCGGCGGCCTGAAGGAGCGCCGCGGCCGAATGGCGCGAGCCCGCCGGCGGCTTTCTTGCCTCGGCCCGAGACGGTCGCATGCTGGAGCTCTCATTTCGCCGTCCAGAGGAGCCCTCGCATGGAACGCCGCACCCGCCGCTCGCCACGGATCCACGAAGCGCTGACGATGTTCTTCGACGCCCTGTGCCTCAAGCGCTCGCTCGAGGCCGTCGCGCTCACCACCCACGACGGCCTGCTCATCGGCGGCACCGGCCGCGTCGACCTCGAGGAGCTCGGCGCTCTCGGCGCGGCCACCCGGAAGACGACGGCCCCGTTCCGGGACCGGGAGCTGCACGTCAACCGCTTCGAGGTCAACGACACCACGCTGTGCCTCACCACCCTCGGCGCGCCGGTGCGCGACGACGCCGCGGTGGGTGCGCTCATGCGCATCCTCGCGGCTTGACCTGAACACCTATTCAGTCTTGAGTTCGAGGCGTGCGCCCCACGCCCATCGCTAACCCGCCGAACCCCTGGGCGAGCGTCGAGCTCGAGTACCTCGACGAGGTGCCGCTGGCGAAGGTCGAGCTGTTCGACGACGCGAGCCAGTCGGTGCTGTCCCGCAACGACTCGCCGGACCTCGGCTTTCGCTACAGCGTCAACGCGTACCGCGGCTGCAACCACGGTTGCGCATACTGCTATGCGCGGCCCACGCACGAGTACCTCTCGTTCGGCGCCGGCACCGACTTCGACA
>JADCJJ010000529.1 GCA_020247085.1 Myxococcaceae bacterium
CACCCGCTCCGCCGGCCAGCGCAGGGCGCGCATCGACCGCGCCGCGACCTCGAGGCTCGCGCCGAACGCCGCGGGTCCTCCGGGGAACCGGCCTGCCTGGCGGTCGAACCCTGCGCCGATGAAGACGTTGAAGACGCCCGTTCCCAGGCCCCAGGCGACGGCGCCGCCCCACGTCGCGCGCACCGTCTCAGCGACGAGCATCGACGTCCCCCAGCGCGGTGAAGAAGAGCTCCTCGAGGGACAGCTCCCGGCTGTCGAGCTCCTCGATGCCCGCGGGTGACAAGGCGCTCAAGAGCGGCCCCACCGGGCCCCGCACTGCGCAGCGCACCAGGCGGTCCTCGGTCGTCACGTCGCTCACGCCGGGCACCTCGCGGAGCGCCCCTTCGGCCAGCGGGCGCGCCAGGCGGGCCTCGAAGCGGTGGAGGCGGGACGCGCGCAGCGAGTCGAGCGTGCCCACGCGCACCAGGCGCCCGGCGTCGATCAACGCCACGGCGTCGCACAGCAGCTCGACCTCGGAGAGCACGTGCGACGACAGGAAGACGGTGGCGCCCCGATGCACCGCCTCCTTCACCAGCGCGCGGAACTCGCGCTGCATCAGCGGGTCGAGCCCCAGCGTCGGCTCATCGAGGATGAGCAGCTCCGGCCGGTGCATGAACGCCTGGATGAGCCCCACCTTCTGCTTGTTGCCGTGCGAGAGGCCCTCGTACCGCTGTCGCAGGTCCAGCCGCAGCCGCGCCGAAAGCTCGGCCACGGCCGCCGCGTCGACACCGCCCCGCAGCCCGCCCAGCAGCGCCAGCACGCCCCCCGCCGTGAGGCCGGGGAACCGCGCCAGCTCGCCAGGCAGGTAGCCTACCCGCCGCGCGACGGCACGCGGCTCACGCCCGACCTCGAGCCCCAGCACCGTGGCGCTCCCGCGGTCGGGCCGCAGCAGGCCCATCAAGAGCCGGATGACCGTCGTCTTCCCCGCGCCGTTGGGGCCCAGGAACCCGAAGACGCCGCCGCGCGGCACCGTCAGGTCCAGGTCGAAGAGCCCGTGCCCCTGGCCGAAGTCCCGCGTCAGGCCGGTGCAGGTCACGGCCGGGGGCGCGGTGGGGGCGTCAGCGTTCATTCCCTCGGCCGCTGCGAGAAGCGCGCCTCGCGTCGCGGGGCCTCGCCGGCGCCTTCAGCGTCAGCCGTTCCTGTCCCGCGCTGCGTGCAGCGGCCCACCGCGGCAGGGCCCCGAGGCGGCAAGCCTTTCGTCGACTTCGCGCGTGGGGCGCGTTTCCTGCGCGTCGGCGTGCCCGCGTAGCCCGGGCGAGGCGGGTGACGGGGGCGCTCGTCAATAGGCGATGCCGGCCGGAGCCGCCTGCGTCGCGACCGACTTCATCACCGTGTCGTCGAAGCTCGTCTCGGTCTTCTTCGCGTTGTTCGACAGCCACCCGTCACGCCTGCGTGCCACCTCGACGATGCGCGCCTCGAGCGCCTGCTTCTCCTTCGCCTTCTGGGCGACGAAGGCCGCGCGCTGGGCCTTGTCCATCTGGCGCACCGCCTCGGGCAGCTCGTCGTCCGCGAGCGCCTCGAGCCGCTTCGGTTGGGCCGTGAGCTCGACCGCTTCGCCGAGGTCGCCGGCCAGGCTGGCGCCCGGAGCCGCCGGCGCCATCTTCGCGTTGTAGCTGAGCCGGTCGGAGGCCACCGAGGGCGCCAACGCCTTCAGGCCGGCCAGCTTCCGCTCGGCCGAGGCCCGGCTCGCGCGGGAGCCGGCCACGAGCGTCTTCGTCGCGAGCTCGGCGTTCAGCTTCGACAGCTCGTCGTCGAAGGGCGTCGCCGCGGCCACCATGCCGCCGCTCTGCTCGAGGCTGACGAACGCCCCGTCGGCGAGCGCCGCCACCTTCCGGAACACCTGCGCCGTCTGCTCATCGGTGCCGCACCGCACGGTGTTGACCACGATGCCCTTCGCGACGGCCTTCTTCGCCCACGCCTCGAGGTTCCACTCGTCGCGGTAGTCGTCGTGGGCGGGCGCGTCGCCGACGAGGAAGATGAGCTTCGCGGCCTGGCGATCGTCCGTCCACGACATGAACCGCACCGCCTCGCCGAGCCCCTGCCCGACGTGCTCGGGGCCGTCACCGCCGCCCTCGGCCCGCAGGCCCTGCAGGGTGCCGTAGACGGCGTCGAGGTCCTTCGTGAGGTCGAACCGCTTCGTCACGTAGGCGTCGCCCCGGTCGCGGAACGCCACCAGCCCCACGCGGATCTCCGGCGTGGGCTGGCCCGACGCCATGCGCGAGGCGATGGACCAGATCTTCTGCTTCGCGCCCTCGATGAGCCCCTCCATCGACGAGGTCGTGTCGAGCACGAAGACGACGTCGAGCTTCGGCCGCCTCGGCGACGGGGGCGCGTCCGGCTGGCCCGCCAGTGCGAGCGAGGCGACGAGGAGGGACGAGGCGAGGCACAGCGAGCGGACGGCGCGGAGAGGCAGGGGCATGGGGTGAACTCCGGGGAAGGCGAGGTCTTCGTGAAACGGGCGAGCCCCCACGGCGATCTCCGCCCGGGCTGAGCTGGTGCCGCGGCGCGTCAAAACTGATTGACCGGTGAATCAGCGGTCCGTACACCGCGGACGCGACACAGCTCGAGGAGGAAGCATGGCGAAGGCAGCTTCGAACGGCCAACGGCGGGTGGCCATCGTCAACGGCCTGCGGACGCCGTTCGTGAAGGCATCGACGGTGTTCGCCGACCTGACGGCGCTCGACCTGGGCCGCATCGTGGTGCAGGAGCTGGTGCAGCGCGCCGAGATCGACCCGAACGAGCTCGACTCGGTCGTCTTCGGGCAGGTGATTCCCGGACTGACGGCGGCGTCGATCGCGCGCGAGGTGGTGCTGACGGCGGGGCTGCCGCGGAAGATCGAGGCCTCGACGGTGGCGCGGGCCTGCGCGACCAGCGTGCAGGCGATGGTGAGCGCGGGCATGGCCATCGCGTTGGGCACCTCCGACGTGGCCATCGCCGGCGGCACCGAGTCGATGAGCGACCCGCCCATCTTCACCAGCCGGCCGCTCGCCCACGCGCTCGCCGAGTCATCGCGGGCCCGCACGCTGCCGGCGCGGCTCAAGCCATTCCAGAAGCTGGCCCCGAAGGATCTCTTGCCGGTGCCGCCGGCCATCGCCGAGTACACGACCGGTCTGTCGATGGGCGAGTCGGCCGAGAAGATGGCGAAGGAGAACGGCATCTCGCGGCGGGAGCAGGACGAGCTCGCGCTCGCCTCGCACCACAACGCGGCCCGTGCGTGGAAGGCGGGCCACTTCGCCGCCGAGGTGATGCACGTGCCGGTGCCGCCGAAGTACGCGAAGGTCGCCGACACCGACAACCTCGTGCGCGCCGACACGTCGCTCGAGGCGCTCGCGGCGCTCAAGCCGGTGTTCGACCGCAAGTACGGCACGGTGACCGCCGGCAACGCCTCGCCGCTGACCGACGGCGCCGCGGCGCTCTTGCTGATGAGCGAGGCCCGGGCGAAGGCGCTCGGGGTCGAGCCGCTCGGGTACCTGCGTGCGCACGCGTTCGCCGCGACCGACCCGGCCGACCAGCTGCTCCAGGGCCCGGCCTACGCGGCGCCGCTGGCCCTCGATCGCGCCGGCATGACCCTGGGCGACATCGACCTCGTCGAGATGCACGAGGCGTTCGCGGCCCAGGTCGCCTCGAACCTGCGCGCCCTGGCCTCGAAGGGGTTCGCGAAGAAGCTCGGCCGCGCCTCGCCCGTCGGCGAGGTCGACCGGGCCCGGCTCAACGTCAACGGCGGCTCCATCGCCCTCGGCCACCCCTTCGCCGCCACCGGGGCCCGCATCGTCCACCAGGCGCTGCGCGAGCTGAAGCGTCGCGGCCTGGCCACCGCCCTGGTCACCGTCTGTGCCCAGGGCGGCCTCGGCGCCGCCGTCGTCCTGGAGCGAGCATGACCATGAGCCCCTCTCCGTTCGCCTACGCCGTCGAGCAGCAGGTCGCCGTCATCACCTTCGACATCGAGGGAGAGCCGGTCAACACGCTCTCACCCGACATCAGCCAGGCCTTCGAGGCGCTGATGACGAAGGCCGCCGCCGACCCCGCCGCGAAGGCCGTGGTCTTCGTCTCGGGCAAGAAGGACAGCTTCATCGCCGGCGCGAAGATCGACTTCCTCTCGACCATCAGGACGCCGGCCGAGGCGCTCGCGCTCGTGCGCCAGGGCCACGCGCAGTTCGACCGGCTCGACGCCTTCGAGAAGCCCGTGGTGGCGGCCATTCACGGCGCCTGCCTCGGCGGTGGCCTCGAGTGGGCGCTCGCGTGCGACTACCGCGTCGCCACCGACAGCCCGCAGACGACGCTGGGGCTCCCCGAGGTGCAGCTCGGCCTCATCCCCGGCGCGGGAGGGACGCAGCGCTTGCCCCGGCTCATCGGCGCCCAGGCGTCGCTCGACCTGATCCTCACCGGCAAGTCGCTCAAGGCGAAGAAGGCGCTCAAGCTCGGCGTCGTCGACGAGGTGGTGCCGGCGCCCATCTTGCGCGAGGTGGCCTGCCGCCGCGCCCTCGAGCTGGCGAGCGGCGCCCTGGTGCTGGAGCGCCACCGAGGCCTGTCGACGGTCGCGCGGCGCCGCTCGTTCAAGGAGCTGCTGCGCGGCCTGTCGGACCAGAAGGCCTGGGCCGAGCTCGCCCTCGAGGACAACCCCGTCGGGCGCAAGGTGCTCTTCGACCAGGCCCGCAAGCAGCTGCTGAAGAAGACCCGCGGCCGCTACCCCGCGCCCGAGAAGGCGCTCGAGGTCATCAAGACCGGCCTCGACAAGGGCCTCCAGGCCGGCTTCGAGGCCGAGGCCCAGGCCTTCAGCGAGCTGGTGGTGAGCGACGTCTCGAAGCGCCTGGTCGAGATCTTCTTCGCGACCACCGCGCTCAAGAAGGACAACGGCACCCGGGACCCGAAGGTGGCGCCGCGCGAGGTGACGAAGCTCGGCGTGGTGGGTGGCGGGCTGATGGGCGCCGGCATCGCCTACGTTTCGTCGGCGCTCCACGGGGTGCCGGCGCGCATCAAGGACACCGACGACGCCGGTGTCGGCCGGGCGCTCGCCGCGGTGCGCGGGCTCTACGACGAGCGCGTCAAGCGCAAGAGCCTCACGTGGCGCGAGCGCGATCGCTTGATGGCCCTGGTGACCGCCACCACCGACTACTCGGGGTTCAGCCGCGCCGAGCTGGTGGTCGAGGCCGTGTTCGAGGACCTCGCCCTCAAGCACCGGGTGCTCCGCGAGGTCGAGGCCGTCGGCCGCCCCGACGTCATCTTCGCCTCGAACACCTCGTCGCTGCCGATTGCGAAGATCGCCGCCGCGTCGCGGCACCCCGAGACCGTCATCGGGATGCACTACTTCAGCCCGGTCCACAAGATGCCGCTGCTCGAGGTCATCACCCACCCCGGCACCGCCGACTGGGTGACCGCGACCTGCGTCGAGGTCGGCAAGCGGCAGGGCAAGACGGTCATCGTCGTCAACGACGGCGTCGGCTTCTACACCTCGCGCATCCTCGCGCCCTACATGAACGAGGCGGCCTTCCTGCTGGCCGAGGGCGCCGACATCGCCGAGCTCGACCGGGCGCTGACCGACTTCGGGTACCCGGTGGGGCCCATCACGCTCCTCGACGAGGTCGGCGTCGACGTGGCGGCGAAGGTCGCGAAGATCATGCACGAGGCCTACGGCGACCGCATGCTCGCGCCGGCCACGACCGACGCCCTGGTGAACGACGGGCGCCTGGGCCGGAAGGCGAAGAAGGGCTTCTACACGTACGCCGACGGCCGCAAGAAAGAGGTCGACGAGTCGGTATACGCGCTCACGCCGCATGGCGCCGACCGCAAGCGCTTCGATCGCGCCGAGATGGCCGAGCGGTGCACGTTGCAGATGGTGAACGAAGCCATTCGCTGCCTCGGCGAGGGCGTGCTGCGCAGCCCGCGCGACGGTGACGTCGGCGCCATCTTCGGGCTCGGCTTCCCACCGTTCCTCGGGGGCCCGTTCCGCTATGCCGAGGCGCAGGGCCTGACGCGCGTTCTCCAGCGCCTCGAGCACTACCAGGAGCGCCACGGCGCTCGCTTCACGCCGGCCCCGCTGCTCATCGAGCGCGTCAACGCCGGGAAGCGGTTCTACTGAAGCGCCCGACCTGCCAGGGCGCGCCGCTCGTCGCAGGCGTGCCGGAGCGCTGGCGCTCGGCGCGGCCGTCTGGAGTCCGGGGCGCGCCGGCGCGTGGCTGCTCGCGCCACGACGGGCCGGCTCGGGCGGCTCAGAACACGCGGTAGCCGACGCCGAGGCGGAGCCCCCAGGCTGGCCGCACCACCGGGACGCCGAGGGGCTCCTTGATGACGTCAACGCCGCCCTGCCCGAGCGCGAGCAGCGACAGCGTGGGGCTCAGCATCACCTCGACGCCGGCACCGGCCACCGGCGTCAGCTGAAACCCGGACACGTTCAGCGCGATGGCCCAGGGCACCTCTGCCGTCAGCACCACCTGGACGACCTCCGACGCCGAGATCGACGCCACCACTCCCAGCCGAGGCCGGAGCCCGACGGCGGCGAAGTTCGAGGGGTCGAAGACGCGGGCCCCCGAGTTGAGCTTCAGGCCGAGCGAGAGCGTCGGCGCGATGCGCGCGCGTTCGCTCTTCCACGCCTGCAGGCGAACACCCGCCTCGGCGACGCCCGAGAGCTCGAGGTAGTTGAAGCGCGCCAGGGCCTCGAACTCGAGAACGGAGAACCCCTGCCGGTAGCCGGCGCCGACCTCGGGCGCTCCGATGAAGGCCGAGAAGGCGAGGCTCCCGGGGGCCAGCGCCGCCGGCGAGAGGCCGGCGCCGCGGTCGGCCGCGGCCGGTGAGGGCGCCGGGGCGGGCTCGGGTTCGGCGGCGAGCGAGAGGGTCAGCGCGAAGGCGAGCGCGATCATGTGGCGAGGAAATAGGCCGGTTTGTTGACCACCGGAAATTTCCGCTACAGCCTTGCAGCATGCCCATTCGCGCGTCGCGGTCAGGCGGTCGTCGTCGGTGGCCCCGCTTCTTCCTCGACCTCGACTGGTTCGTCGAGTCCCCCGGCGGCTCCTCGATGGGCCGGGGGCTCGAGCTCACCGTTCGCGGCGCCCGGCTCCCCATCGCCTGCCGCTCGCGCTTCGCCGAAGACGTCGTGCTGCACGTCTCGCTGCCGGCCCGGGAGCGCCTGTTCAGGGCCCGCTGCACCGCCTCGCTGTCCGAGGGCCGCGGCTGGGTGCTGTCGTTCGTCGAGGTGGCCCCGGACGACCTCCAGCTCCTCGGGCACACCCTCATCGGCGAGTTTGGCGTGCTCGCGCTACCAGGCAGCTCCGGGAAGCCCCGCCGAAGTCCAGCTGCAGCAGGAGTTTCAAGGGCTTAGTTTTGGGCGAGCAGTTGCGGCGAAGGTAGGCCTCTGGGGTAGGGTGTCAGAACCCCTCTCAGGAGGTCGCATGTTGTCGTCGTCAGTCGGAGCCCCGTCGTCGAAGGAGGCCGCGCCCATGTCATCCGAGCGGCCGCAGGTGTTGGTCGTGGTGCCGGACCGCTCTGCGCGGGGCATGCTCGAGGTCGCGCTCGGCCGGGACGGCTTCGAGGTGGGCCTGGCCGAGACGGCCGAGGCGGGGCTGACGGCGGCGCGCAAGGGCCGGACGCCCGACGTCATCGTGCTCGCGTCGAACCTCGAGGGGGCTGACGGCTTCTCGTTCTGCGCCGAGCTTCGGGGTGACGCTCGAACGGCGAGGGTGCCCGTCGTGCTGCTGGCCGACGGCGAGCCCGGGAACGTCGAGGCGCTCGCCGAGGTGGTGGGCGTCGACGACGCCGTGAAGAAGCCGGCGTTCGCGCGCGACATCGTCGCGCTGGCGCGCTTCGAGCTCGTCAGACGCCAGGTGGCGCCGGGCGCGGCGCTGGCGTTCGGCGCGCGGGCGCTCCCCCCGGCGCACCTGCGGCGCGCGCTGCTCACCGCCGGCCGGAGCGGCGTGATGACCCTCGCTGACGGGCGGGGAACGCTCCGCTTCTCGGGGGGCGTCATCATCGACGCGAGCCTCGCGACGCGCCGAGGGCTCAACGCGGTGGTGGGCTCGTTGCGGCTGACGACGGGCGAGTACGCCGTGCGCCTCGAGCCCGTCACGCGTTCGGTGGCGACCGCCTGTCCCCTCGAGACGTTCGTCGGAGACGTGCTGCCGCGGCTGGCGAAGTGGGAGCGGGTAACCGCGCGTTCGCTGCCCCTCGACGTCGTCGTGGCGGTGGACCTCGGGCGGTTGGTGAAGGCGCTGCCGACGATGCCGGAAGAGGTCGACGCCGTCGTCAAGCTCTTCGACGGCCGCCGGCGCGTCGTCGACGTGTTGGTCGACAGCACCGTCGACGAGGCGCTGTCCCTCGAGATCTCGACGCGGCTCTACCTGATGGGCATCGTCGGGCCCCTGCCGAGAGGCGCTGCCGGCGCGACGGCGTCCCGGTCAGCGCCGCGCCTGTTCGAGCCGCGGTCGGCCGACGGCGACGAGCTGATGCGGCAACTGTTCGACGGCCTGGCCGAGATTCGGGCGGCAGACGCCGAGCCCATGTCCCTCGAGGACGCCACCTGGTCGGTCCCCTCGGCGGCCAGCGATCTCGACGTCGTCGACCCGGCGGGCGGCTGGCGAGCGGCCGCGCTCACGCAGGTGTTCGGCGCCGATGCGCTCGACGGTGGCCCGACGGGACCGGTCCCCTCCGCGACGACCGACCGGCTCCCCGAGCCTGACGTCACCCCTCCGTCGTCTCCGCGGCGGTTCGCCGACGACGACCGCCAGCCGCGCGTCATCACGCCGGTGCTGACGCCCGTCGTGTCCGTGATGCCGTCGTCTGCTGCCGAGCCCCCGCGCTGGGGCACGTCCCCGGGGGCGCTGGTCGGGTCACCACCCGCGGCCGTTGCGGCGGGAGCGACTCCCGCTCGCTCCGGCGCTGGAGGTGCGCCTGAACCCAGCTCCAGGGTGGCAGCCCCGGCAGATGCCGAGCCGGTGAGTCGTCGAGCGACCGAGGGGGCGCTGCAGACGTCGTGGAGCACCGCTGACGGCGCGGCTCCAGCCGGTTCCGGTCTCGACACGTTCGCCCCTCAGCCGGCGCGCCCAGCCCCCCTCGATGGCGCAGGTGCGATCGCTTCCGCCACGGAGCCTCTCGTCGTCGATGGGGCGGCGACGCTCTCGTCGACGATGGGAATCTCGGCGATGCAGAGCGCGGCGATGCAAGGTGCGGCGACCCAGGGACCAGGAGCGGCCGCCTCGGGAACGGGGACCCTCTCAGCGGTGCTTTCTCCTCCGGCGGGGAGCCTGGCGACGAGCGAGCTCGAGGCCTCATTCTTCGACCCGGCCGAGCCTGGGTCCGTGGACCCGCCGACGCTCGCACCTCAGGCAGGGGGACGTGGCGTTGGCGTCCTCCTGCTCGGGCTGGCGCTCGCCGCGCTGCTGGTCGCGGTGGTGTTCGAGTGGGGTACCTCCAGCGCGCGTACGGCGGCCGACGCTCCGAACGCCGCGCCGCTCGCGCCCGAGGTCCCGGCGGCTCCAGCGCCCGCGGAAGTCACCGGAACGCCAGCTGTGAACGCGCCCGAGTCTCCGTCGGGGTTGCTCGAGGCCTCACTTCAGGAGGCTGAGGGCGTCGATGTGAGCGAGTCTCTTGCTGAAGGCGTCAGGGCCTATCAGCGGGGGGAGTACGCGAAGGCGATCTCGTGGCTCGAGCAGGTCGTCGCGGACGACCCGAGGTCGGTCCAGGGCTGGTTGGTGCTTGGCCAGGCGCGGTACGACGCTGGCGACGCCAAGGGTGCCCGGGAGGCCGCGGCGAAGGTGCTCGAGGTCGAGCCGAAGCACGCGCGGGTTCACCTGCTGTTCGCGACGCTCGCCTTCGACACGGGTGACAAGGCCCTGATGCGCAAGGAGCTCGAGACCTACCTCTCGCTCGAGCCTGACGGGCCCCACGCCGCGGAGGCGAGGACGCTGCTGGCCCGCTGAGGCTGTTGCTTCGACAGCCTGCCGCCCCTGGGGTACACCGAAAGGCCAGTCATGCGTGTCCTCGGTGTGGACCCCGGCAGTCGCTTTCTCGGCTACGGCCTCGTCGAGGCAGCTCGGTCGAGGCCGCGCTACCTCGCGCACGGCGTCATCCGCACGGGCAGCACGGCGTCTCTCTCGGAGCGCCTCGAGTGCATCTTCCTCGAGCTGGGGCGGGTCATCGACGTTTACGCTCCTGCAGCCGTCGCGGTCGAAGGTGTCTTCACCCACAAGAACGCCCGGAGCGCGCTCGTGCTTGGCCACGCGCGCGGCGTGGTGTTGTTGCTGGCGGCGCGGGCCCGGGTTCCGGTCTTCGAGTACGCGCCGGCGCGGGTGAAGCGCTCGGTCGGCGCCGGGGGCAACGACAGCAAGGAGTCGGTCGCGCGAATGGTGACGCGGCTGCTGGCCCTCGAAGCGCCGCTCGAGCGGGCCGACGCGTACGACGCGCTGGCCGTCGCCTGCTGCCACGCGAACCGCTCTCCGTTCGCCTCCCCTGACGAGGCGCGGCGCGGCGCGCGCGCCGGAGCGGGTTTTTCGTCGAGGCTTCAACCCAACGTGGTTCGCCCGGGCGCGGCGGTGCTCATGCCCGGCCGACCAGGAGACGTCGAGCCGTGATCGCGGGTCTCAAGGGCGTGCTGGTCGAGAAGGCCGCGATGGAGGCGATCATCGACGTGCAGGGGGTCGCCTACCGGGTCGCGGTATCGGCGATGGCTTCGGGCCGACTTCCCGAGGTCGGGCAGGCTGTCGCGCTCCGCGTCCGCACCATCGTGCGGGAAGACGCCCTCGACCTGTACGGTTTCCTCTCCCGGACCGAGGAGCAGCTCTTCGAGCACCTCACCTCGGTGAGCCAGGTCGGCCCGAAGATGGCGCTCAACGTGCTGTCCGGGCTCGACGTTGCCGACCTCATCACTGCGCTCGCACGGGGGGAAGTGGCGAAGCTGACCAAGATTCACGGCGTCGGCCGCAAGACAGCCGAGCGGTTGGTGCTCGAGCTCAAGGACAAGGTGAACCTGCTCGACCCCGTGTCGGGTGCCGGCGCGACGCCTCGCCGCGCGAGCGCTAGCGGGGCCGCGGGCGATCTCGTGTCGGCGCTGGTCAACCTGGGCTACCGGCCCGCGCAGGCCGAGGCGGCCGCGGCGGCGGTCGTCGAGCGCCTGGGTGAGGCGACGCCCCTCGAGGCGTTGCTCCGGGAAGCGCTCAAGGCCCTCCGCACCGGGTGATCCCGGCAGGAGAGCCCGGGTGATGGCTCGACGATGCGCCCAGATGGGCGGGCGTCGCGCGGGGTGGCCCCAGCACGGCTCTGATCGACCGATCAGAGCTGGGAGGTCCAGCGTGATCTCTGGATCGCGACGGCCAGGCGCCAGGTCGTCCTGAGTCCGGTCGGTGCCACGCCAGATCGTGCGTTTACGCGACGGAATTCGGCTCCTCGTCCGAATTCGAAACAGCCTCGCGATCGAAAAGTCATCATCCCGGCTTGACCAGGCTATTCAATAGCTGATATTCACCTGCACCTATTCAATAGGCTCCGTTGAATAGCTTTCGTATGACCTCTGAACTTCTTCGCCCCGACGAGATCGATCGGATCGAGCGCGAGCACCCTCACGGCGTTCCGGTCGGCTTCATCGTCGAAGTGTTCAGGCCGCTCGGCGTGCCGCTGTCGGAGGCGACGTTCCGGAAGTACGTGCAGGCGGGCCTGTTGCCGCGGAGCCGACGGGTCGGGCGCAAGGGCAAGCACCGCGGGAGCCAGGGACTCTACCCGGTGGAGTCGGTGCGCCGGCTCAATGCGATCAAGAAGATGATGTCGGAGGGGCTGACCCTCGAGGACATTCGGCGCTCGTACGTCTTCGTGCGCAACCACATGGACGTGGTCGACCGTGAGTTCGAGGCGGTGTTCCTCGGGCTCGCGCACGTGCTGGCGGAGCGCCCGTTCGACGGTCAGACCCGGCAGATCCAGGGGGAGCTCGAGGCCCTGCGGGAGCGCGCCAGCTCGCTTGTTCGGGACGTGGCTCGCTTTGGCAGCGTGGTGACGTCGCGGTCACCGGCGGAGTCGTCGAGGAGTCTGTGGGACTAAGTGCCGTGGCGGCTCGTCACCGCTACACTGAGGAGGGGACATGAGCGCAGCAGCCGTGAACGATGAGGCGACGTCGGTCTTGAAGGCAGATCCCGTCGAGGAGGAGCGGCGACGCTCCAAGACGATGTCTCGCAAGGAGATGGCACGAGAGCTTCGCCGCCGGCGCCAGTCTGGGCAGGTCGACCCGGAAGAGGCGGAGCTCCTCAGCGAGCTGAACCAGACCCGCCCCAGGACGCGCGCTGACTGCATCAACAGTCCGCGGCCGTGCGTCTACGTGAGCTGCAAGTACAACCTGTACCTCGACGTGAACCCCGAAACCGGATCGGTGAAGCTCAACTTCCCGGACAAGGAGATCTGGGAGCTCGAGTACACCTGCGCGCTCGACGTCGCCGAGAAGGGCGGCATCACGCTTGAAGAGGTCGGCGAGATCATGAACCTGACCCGCGAGCGCATTCGGCAGGTCGAGACGCGCGGGCTTGAGAAGGTGCGCACGGCGACCGAGGCCGAGCCGCGCCGGCCCCGCTGACGGTCCGGGCGGCGCCTCGCAGGGCCTGCGCTCCACCCGAACGACGGCGCCGATGGTCGCCGTCCAGACGCGCCGCCTCGACTCGTTGACCCCCCAGAGGCCGGTTGGTACGTGCCACGCGTGCTCGCACTGCTCAGCGTGTCGGACAAGCGTGGGTTGGTCCCCTTCGCGCAGGGGCTGGTCCGCAAGGGGTTCACGATTCTCTCGACGGGTGGCACCCTCGCGGCGCTCGAGGCGGCGGGTGTGCCGGCGAAGAAGGTCAGCAGCCATACCGGCTCTCCCGAGATCCTCGGAGGGCGGGTGAAGACGCTGCACCCGAAGATTCACGGTGGGCTGCTCGGGCGGCCGACGCTCGAGTCAGACGCCCGCGAGCTCGCTGCCAACGGCATCGAGCCGATCAGCGTGGTCGCCGTCAACCTCTACCCCTTTCGCGAGACGGTCGCCAAGGGCGCTCTGCGCGACGAGGCCATCGAGCAGATCGACATCGGCGGCCCGGCGATGGTGCGCGCGTCGGCGAAGAACGCCGAGCACGTCACCATCGTCGTCGACCCCGCTGACTACGACGCGGTGCTGCAGGAGCTCGAGCGCGACGGCGCTCCGAGCCAGGGGACGCGGCGGAGGCTTCAGCGGAAGGCCTTCGCGCACACGGCCGCCTACGACGCCGCCATCGCTGCGTGGCTGGCGGCGCAAGAGGCGCTCACTTTCCCCGACCCGATGACGCTCTCGTTCGAGAAGGCCTTCGAGCTGCGCTACGGCGAGAACCCGCACCAGCGCGGCGCCTTCTACCGGGCCGGCGTCTCCACGGGCGTGTCGGTGGCTCACGCCGCGGTGCTGCAGGGCAAAGAGCTCTCGTACAACAACCTCCTCGACCTCGACGCCGCCCTGTCGCTGGTGCTCGAGTTTCCGGAGCGGCCCACGTCGGTGGTCGTCAAGCACAACACCCCGTGCGGGGTCGCCTCGGACGACGACGTCGTGACGGCCTACCGGGCGGCCCGGGCCATCGACGAGACGTCGGCCTTCGGCGGCATCGTGGCCCTCAACCGGACCGTCGACGAGGCGACCGCCCAAGCGCTCGCTGAGACCTTCCTCGAGGCCGTCATCGCGCCGGGCTTCGACGCCCGTGCCCGCGAGGTGTTGGCGACGAAGAAGAACCTGCGGCTGCTCGATGCCGGGCCGGCGCTTGGTGCTCCGACCGCGCGGCCGCTCGCCCAGCTCGACGTGCGCAGCGTGTCTGGCGGCCTCCTGGTGATGGACCGCGACGCGGTCGAGCCAGCCGCCGAGTGGAAGGTCGTCAGCCGCCGCAGGCCCGATAACGCCGAGCTGGCCGCGCTGCGGTTCGCCTGGCGCGTCTGCAAGCATGTCAAGAGCAACGCCATCGTCTTCTCCAGCGCAACGCGTCTTCTGGCCGTGGGGGGAGGGCAGACAAGTCGGGTCGATTCGGTGAAGATCGCCGCCACGAGGGGAGGGCCCCTCTTGCGCGGGAGCGCCGTGGCCTCGGATGCGTTCTTTCCGTTTCGTGATGGGCTCGACGCGCTTGCGGCGGCCGGGGCGCGGTGCGTGGTACAGCCGGGAGGCTCGATGCGCGACGCAGAGGTCATCGCCGCCGCCGACGAGCACGACCTGGCGATGGTCTTCACCGGGGTTCGCCACTTCAGGCATTGAGCGTCTCACATGAGAATCGTCTGCCAGAGCTGCGGCACTGCCTACGCGATCGAGGACAGGGTCGTCACCGAGAAGGGGGTCCGCGCGCAGTGCCCCCGCTGCCGGCACCTGCAGACGGTCAAGAAGGGTGACGACGGCCAGGGCCGTTCGGCCGACCCCGGGCCGTCGGCGACCGACGCGAGCAGCGAACTCGAGGCGCGCCTGCACGAGACGATGCCCTTCCCTGGTCCGCCTCCGGCGGGCCAGGCCGTCGCGAGCCCGTTCGATCTGCCGGCGCCGGGGGGAGGAGCGGGACCGACCGCCCAGCCCCGGGCGCCCGATGTCGTCGCGAGCCCCTTCGACTTCGACCTGCTCTCGCTGCCGGCGCCATCAGGCGCCGGGTCATCGCTGCCGGCGGCGCGGCCCTCGTCGACCGAGCGATTCGGTGCGTACAGCTTCACCGGGGCCGCGCCTGCGCCCGCCGCGCCAGCACCGCCCCGGAGCGCGCCGCTCCCCGCGCCGACGACGCAACAATTCGGATCGTTCGAGGGGCAGGCCCCGGCGAGGGCTCCGGGCCCTGACCCGTTCGCCGAGCTGGGCCTGGGCGCCGAGCTGCCGACGATGCCTGGCGGGCTGCCCCCGTTGCCGCCTTCCGGGGGAGGCGCACGCCCGGCACTCGCGCCGCCGGCGCCGTCCCTGGGCTTCGACGACTTTCCGATCTCGCCGTCGCTGCCCTCGCCCACGGCCCCGCCGGTCGACCCCTTCGCGGCGCCGCCGCCGGCGCTGGGGGGCGGCTTCGGCGTGAGCCCGGTGGCGTCAGCGCCGCCAGAAGGCCCCGGAGCGGGGCCTGGCGTCGCCGTCGCCCCCACCGCGTCTCGGTGCCGCACCTGCGGAAAGCCCATCGCCGACCCCTTCGACGTCGCCCTCGGCACCTGCGACGACTGCAGAGGCAAGGACCAGGCATGGGTCGAGGCGCCGACGGACGGGAAGGGCGCTCGACAGGAGCACTTCGAGGCGCCATCCGGTGGCAGCGCGCCTGCCAGCGCGGCGCTCCACACGGCCCTGCCTGCGCCCGCCCGGGGGACGTCAGCCGCCCCCTCGTCCGCCGCTGGGGCGAACCTCGCCGGCCCGAGGGCCGTTCGGAGCGCGAGCCGGGCGACGGGCCCCGCCGGGCGCGGGCGCCTCGTCGCCGGGGCGGCGCTTGGGCTCGTGTTCCTCGGTGGCGTCGGCGGCTTCCTCGCGTGGAAGCGCCCCTGGGTGCGTCGCCCGCCTCGCGCCGTGATGGCGGCGGCTCCGGTAAGTTCGAGCGCCGTCGACGCGGTCGTGGAAGGGTGGAAGTTCAAGTACGCGGACCTGGCCGACGAGTCGGCCCGGGACGCGCAGAAGTACCTCGAGGCAGGCAGTGCGGCCCTCGACCGTGACACGGAGAGCGGCTACCGCGAAGCAGAGGAGGCGTTCGAGCGCGCGCTGGTGCTCGACTCGTCACTCGACCAGGCCATCGCCGGCTGGGCGCTCGCGTTGGCCTTCGGGCGGCCCGGCGAGGTCGACGAACCAACCTCGAAGGCCGCTGACGCGCTGCTCACCGCCGCCGAGAAGCGCAGCGGTGCGCCGGCGGTCTACGCCGCCCACGCCCACCTCGACCTCGCACGAGGTCGGAACCCGAACGACGTCGAGGTCCGTGCGAACGTCGCGAGGAGCGGCGGCGAGGCGCGCGACAAGGCGCTCGCTGCGCTGGCCCTCGGGCAGGTCCGCCTCTCGAAGAACCCGCTGGTGGCCGAGCAGTTGTTGCGCGACGCGCTCGACCTCGACCCGAAGCTGAAGCGTGCGCTCACGCTCATGGCGCAGCTCGCGGTCTCGGTCGGAAAGTACAAAGAGGCCGCGGGGCTGCTCGAGAAGCGCCTTGCCCTCGATTCCGCTCAGTGGGAGGCGTCGGAGCTGCTCGCCCGGCTCCACCTCGAGGTAGGCGACGCCGGACAGGCGAAGAAGGTGCTCGAGGGCGCCGTGAAGGCTGACCCGCGGAACCTGCGCGCGCGCACGACGTTGGCCGCGCTCGCCTACCAGCACCAGGGAGACGCCGCCGCCGCGCTCGAGCTGCTGCGGGGGGTCGTCTCGGCGCCGGACGCGCCGAGCCGGGAGCGGGCCGAGGCCCTGGCTCACCGGGCCGCTGCCCATCGTCAGCAGGGCGAGCTCGAACGGTCGATGGAGGCGGCGAAGGCCGCCCTCGAACTCGTTCCAGCGCACGTCGGGGCGCGGGTGCAGCTGGTCCTCACGGCCATCGACGCGGGGGTGCTGTCGCAGGCCCGCCTCACGCTGGAGTCGCTCCAGAGCGAGCTGCCCAGGCCACTGTACCAGCAGCTCGACGGGCGGCTGCTCTTTGCCGAGGGCCGCCATGCCGAGGCGCTGGCGACGCTCCAGCAGCTCGCCGACCAGGACCCGTCGCAGGCGGGGGCGCTCCTGCTCGCGGGGGCCGCGGCCGCGAAGGCCCGCAAGGACGGGAAGGCGTGGGAGCTGTGCCTCAAGCGAGGCCTGCAGCTCGACCCGCAGTCGAACCCGGTGCCTCCGCTCAGCAGGATCTTCGTGAGCCAGCGAGAGCTGCTCGCGCCGGCCGGAGGGGCCTGGGCAGCGCTCACCACCGGCGCCGACGAGGATCCAAACCCCCACCTCTGCGAGGGGCTGGTGGCCTGGTTCTCGGGCGACCTGGCGACGGCTGACCGGCACCTCGCGCGCGTCATCGCCATCGACCCGAGGAACGCCGACGGGTTCGCGTATCGATCGTTGATCGCCTTGCGCAAGGGCGACCTGGGCTCGGCCCTCACGATGGCCGGCCGCGGCGTCGGGGCGAGCCGGGGCCATGCGCTCGCGAACTACGCCCTGGCCGCGGCGCAGATGGCCGCCAACCGGGTGGACGCGGCGAAGGCGGCGGCCACCACGGCGAACAAGGCGCGCCCGGCGCTGCTCGCGCCCCGGGTCATCCTGGGTGACGCCGAGGCCCGGCAGCAGGGACTCGACGCGGCGCGCCGGTTGCTGACGGGGGTGCTGCTGACCGACTCCAACTATCTCGAGGCGAAGCGCGTGCTGTTCACGCACTCGCTGTGAGCCGCGCGCAGGCTCTGGCGGCGAGAGGCAATTCGGGTCGACGATGCGGGTACTCCTCCTCGGAAGCGGTGGTCGCGAGCACGCGCTCGCCTGGAAGCTGTCACAGAGCCCGGGGCTCTCGACGCTCTTCGCAGCGCCCGGCAACCCGGGCATCGAGGCGCACGCCACCTGCCGGGCCATCGACCCGACGAAGCCTGTCGAGGTGACGGAGTTGGTGCGCGCCGAGCGCATCGACCTGGTCGTGGTGGGCCCCGAGGCGCCGCTGGTCGCCGGCGTCGCCGACGCGGTCCGCGCCTTCGGGGTGCCGGTCTTCGGGCCGAGCGCCGCCGCGGCGCGCATCGAGGGGTCGAAGGCGTTCGCCAAAGAGATCATGCTCGCGGCGGGGGTGCCGACGGCCGGGGCGGCGGTGTTCGACGACGTCGAGGCGGCCGCGGCGGCGGCGGCGCGTGGTGGCCCCATCGTCGTCAAGGCCGATGGGCTGGCGGCCGGGAAGGGCGTGGTGGTGGCAGACTCGGGCTCCGAGGCCGAGGTGGCCGTGCGCGCGCTCGGCAAGCTCCCCGCCGGCGCGCGCATTCTTCTCGAGGAGCGCCTCGACGGTCCGGAGCTGTCGGTGATGGCGCTCTGCGACGGCGAGCGCGCGGTGCTGCTGCCGCCGTCGCAAGATCACAAGCGCTTGCGCGAGGGTGACCTCGGGCCGAACACCGGCGGCATGGGCGCGTACGCCCCGGCGCGGCTCCTGGCAGACGAAGCGCTCGAGGGCATTCGGCGTGAGGTGATGGTGCCGACGCTGCGCGAGCTGGCGCGTCGGGGCGCGCCATTCCGCGGGGTGCTCTACGCGGGGCTCATGCTGACGCCGACGGGGCCGAGGGTGCTTGAGTTCAACGCGCGCCTCGGCGACCCGGAGACGCAGGTGCTGATGATGCAGGTCGCGGCCGATCTGCTCCCGCTCTTCCACGCGGCCGCCACGGGCGCGCTCCCCGAGGCGCCGCTCGAGAGCGCGGCGGGCGCTTCGGTCGGGCTCGTACTGGCCGCGCCCGGATACCCCGAGGCGCCGCGAACCGGGGCGCCGATCGCTGGGCTCGAGCGCCCGCGCCCCGAGGGCGTGATGGTGTTTCACGCGGGCACGCGCCGCGTCGACGGGCGCGTCGTCACCGCTGGCGGTCGCGTGCTGACGGTGTGCGCGCGGGCAGGCGACGTCGCCCAGGCCCGGGCGCGCGCGCTCGAGGCCGCGGCGGACCTCACCTTTGAGGGGCGGCAGCTCCGTCGTGACATCGCGGCGAAGGCGCCGGCGGGCTGACGGGTACGTCGCCCGGGGCGCGCGGGGGCGGCTTCAGGCCCGGCCCATCGCGCGGCGGTACACCTGGAGGGTGCGCTGGGCGCACTCGTCCCACGAGAAGCGTGAGGCGCGGGTGATGCCGGCCTCGCTGAGCTGGCGCCGGAGCGCTTCGTCGCGGAAGACGCGCTGACAGGCCGCTTTCCAGGCGGCTTCGTCGTGCGGGTCGACGAGGAGACCGGCGCTCCCCACCACCTCTCGGTGCGCGCCGGCGTCGGCGGCGATGACGGGCCCGCCGCAGGCCATGGCTTCGAGGGCCGGCAGCCCGAAGCCCTCGTAGTACGAGGGCACGAGCACGGCGCAGGCCGCGGCGTAGAAGCGCACGAGGTCGGCGTCGGGGAGCGGCGACAGCTCGAGCACGGACTCGTCGAAGCCCAGGGCCCTGCGCGCGCCGCGGCCGGCGAGGAGCGCGAGCGGGGCCGGCAGGGCGGTGGCGATGGAGCGCAGCACCTTCATGTTCTTGTGCGGCTTGATGCTGCCGATGGCGGCGAAGTACCGCGGGGGCAGGCCGCGGCGGGCGCGGAAGTCGTCGAGCTCGGAGGGCGGCGGCGCCCGGAAGGCCGCGTCGACGCCGTTGCTGATGACCTGCAGCCGCTCGCCCGGCAGCTCGAGGTGCCGGGCCAGCTCGAGACGCGAGAACTCCGAGACGGTGATGAGCGCCCGGGCCCTGCGCGCGCGTGGCCCGACGACGAGGCGGTAATACGCCGTGCGGGTGCGGGAGCGGCCCTCGGGGAGGGCGAGGTGGTTGGCGTCGTGGAGCGTCGCGACGAGAGGGCCCCACCAGAGGGCCGGCACGGAGAAGCTGGTGGCGTGGAAGAGGTCGGGCTCGAGGCGGGCGAGGGCGGCGGCGAGGGCCGGCTGCTCGGCGGGTGCGAGGAAGTCGGCGGAACACTTCACCAGGGGAATGCGCGGGGCCAGCTCGCCGAGGTCGCCTGGCACGCCCGAGGGGCCAGTCAGGCCGACGAACTGCCAGCCGGGCTCGAGCGGGGGAATGCGTCGCGCCAGCTCGAGCGCGTACCGAGCGATGCCGTGGAGCGGGCCCCGCACCATGCGCAGGTCGATGACGACTTTCACCACGGGGCCGACCGTAGCCCCGCCGGCGGTTGCCCGGAAGCGGCGGCAGGGTGCTATCCCCGAGGGGGTGCGGGTGGCGCTGGTGCACGACTGGCTGGTGACGTGGCGCGGGGGCGAGAAGGTGCTCGCCGCGCTCGCCGAGCTATTCCCTGCGGCGCCCGTCTACACGCTCTTTCATGACGCCGTGGCCGTGCCTCCGGAGCGCTTCGGGGGCCGCCCCATCGTCACCTCGTTCCTCGACCGGATTCCCGGCGCGCGTCAGCGCCACCGCCAGTTCCTGCCCCTGATGCCGGCGGCGATACGGTCGCTCGACGTCGGCGCGGTCGACCTCGTCGTCTCGTCAAGCCACTGCGTGGCGAAGGGCGTTCGCGTGCCGGCGGGGGCCAGGCACCTGTCGTACGTGCACGCGCCGCTGCGGTACATGTGGGACCGCTTCGACGACTACTTCGGGCCGGGGCGGGCGTCGGAGCCGGTGCGGTTGGCGGCGAGGGCGTTGCGGCCGGGGCTCCGGGCCTGGGACGTGGCGACGGCGGCGACGGTCGACCGCTTCGTGGCGAACAGCGCGCACGTCGCCGCGCAGATC
>JADCJJ010000053.1 GCA_020247085.1 Myxococcaceae bacterium
AGGGAGGGGAGGCCAGCTTGAAGGAGAGGGAGTCCTTGTCGACGTCGGAGGCGGAGAGCCTGCCTTTGACGGAGGAGTCCTCGGAGACGGAGAGGGAGAGGGGCTTCGTCACGGGGGCGTCGTTGACGGGCTTGACGCGCACGGCGACGCGGAAGGGCTCAGCAAGCTTCCCCGCGCGCGCCTCGACCAGGAAGGTGTCATCACCGGTGACGTCGGCGCGAGGCACGTAGCTGAACGCCCCGTCGGCGCCCACGGTCGCCGTCCCGCGAGCCGGCGCCTTCTTCAAGGTGAAGGTGACGGTCCCGGCGTCGACGAACGTCGGGTCGAGGCGCCCCGTCGCCCCGGTGTCCTCGGTGGCCTGCAGGTCGATGCGGCGCGGCTCCATCGTGCCAGCGTCGGGTCGTGCCCCAAGGCTCACGGAGACCAGCAATTCGAGAATCATGCGCCGCCCCTCCTCCACCGACTGAAGGCGTCAGTCTAGGCCTCCTGTTGCATAACGGCGAGGCTCGCCGCCGTGCTCGCTGGGCCAGCGCTTGGCCTTCGCCAGGCGTCACTCGTCACCGGGCTCACGCCAGCGTCGCTGGCGCTTCTCGAGCAGCCGCGCGATGACCTCGGCGCTCCGCGCGTCGGTGCGTGCCCTGCGGTCATGCCGTGCACCCTTGCCGTGGTTACAGCGCGGACACGCGAGGCCCAGGTTGTCGAGCGCGTCGGTGCCGCCGGCGGTCCGAGGCACGATGTGCTCGAGCGTCACCGTCGATGGCTGGGGCCCCGTCGCGAAGACGACGAGCGGCGCGTTGCAGTGCAGACACTTGCCGCGCCACGCCTGGCGTCCGTCGAGCTCCAGCCGCTCGAACGTGGAGTCCGTCTCGGCGGCCGCGACGAGCAGCGACTGGCTCGCCCCGCGAGGGGCTCTCGGCGTCCCCATCGCCAGGGTCAGCCGGTCGGGTTGTCCTGACTGAGGGCCTCCTCCTCGGCGGCCTGCTCGTTCTCGGCCGCATGGGCCTCGATGGCCTCGAGCTCGCCGTCGATGAGTGGGCGCGCGCGCTCGAGCGCCTCGGACGCCACCAGCACGTCGAAGAACCCGGCCTCGGCGGCGCCGAAGGTGTTGGCCGACGCGGCGCCACCCGCTCTCGAGAAGGCGTCGAGCCCCGCGTCCGTCAAGACCGCCACCAGCCGTTCGGCCGTCAGGGGATCCGTCGTCGTCGCCGCCACCGTGAAGGTCCGTCCGTTCATGCGCCTCAGGTTAGTCCAACCGGCGCGCGAGGGCGCGACCGCTCCGTCTCCGTGCCGAAGGACCCGGCCGGAAGAATTGCGAGCATTCCGCATTGGGTGTCAGATGGAGGTTCCATGAATCGCCTCAAGTTCATCGTCTTCGCGCTCGTCGCCGTGGGGCTCTTCGGGTGGAGCCTCACGCTCGGGCCGTCGCTCGGCGCTGACCGCGCCGTCCAGGACGCGTCGCTCGCGCTCGCCGGTGCGCCGTCTGGTGTCGCGCTCGCGCTCGAGGCGCAACGCTCCCAGCTCCAGGCCGCCGCGCTGCGGCTGGGCGCCTCGTCGGCGCTCGTCACGCCGGGCCCGAAGCCCGCGACGCCCGTTGCGCCGGCCCCCGACCGCTTCACGGCCATTCGCTCCGCCGCGGCCGACGGGTTGCCGGAGCTGCAGAGCAAAGCCCTGGTCGTCGTCGTTGGGAACGAGGCCGGCGCGCTCGTCGCGCAGGGCGCGCAAACCCCCGCTGGACCCCCAGAGGCCTTCGACGTGACGGCCGTCTCCCAGGCCGGAGGGGCCGGCGCGGTCGTCACCGCCTTTGGCGCTCCGCACCTCTTCTTCGCGCTGCCCCTCGTCGCCTCGGACAAGAACGAGGTGAAGCCGGCCGGGTTCGCCGCCGTCGGGTTGCCGGTGCTCCCTGACCCCCGGGCGGCCCTCTCGAAGGTCCGCTCCGAGTTGCGCCTCGACGCCATCGCGCTCGTCGCGCAGGGAAAGACCGTCGCTTCGGAGGGCGACCGCGCCGCCATCGAGAACCTCGTCAAGGCCCTCAGGCCCGGCGGCGTCGTCTCGGTGAGCGATGGGCCCGTCGACTCGCTGGGCCCCCTCTCGTTCCCCCTCTCCGCCCCCGCAACGCAGACGCTCGGCCTGAGGCAGGCCATCGGCGGCACGCCCTACGAGCTCATCGCGACCGCTTCGTCCGGCGCAGACCTGGTCGCCCTCGCCGGGTTCCAGAAGTTCGGGCTCGGCTCGCTCGTCGGCCTGCTGCTGCTCGCCGGTGCCGTGGTGGCGTTGATCAGCAGCGGGAAAGAGGAAGGGGCGGCCATGGTGGTCCCGCCACCGGTCAGCCTGCCGCCGATGCGATCCTCTGGTGAGACGCCCGACCCCATCGCTGTGCCCGAGCCGCCCGAGGGCTCCGTCGGTCAAGAGGCGAGCCCCGACGACTTCGACTTCCCGGCTCTCGCCCAGCGGCCCGCGCCGCCGATGCCCGTCGCCCGGCCCGCCAGCCCGCCGCAGCCCCAGCCGCCCGCTGCGACGCCGTTCGATGGCGAGCCGGTGTCCGACCCGTTCGCCAGCCTCGCCGCGCCTGCGACGCCCGCGGCCCAGCAGGGCCCGGACGCCGACCCGTTCGCCAACGCCGCGCCCGAGGAGGACCCCTTCGCCAGCCTCGGCGCCTCACCCGGCCCCGCCGCGCCGCCGGCCCCGGCCGCCCCGGCCGTCGTCACGACACGGCCTCCGGCAGCGACGTCGTCGAAGCCTCCGCCGCCCGCCACGTCGCAGCAGCCGTCGCTTCAGTCTCCGGCGGCCGTGACGTCACAGCAGCCGGCCTACCAGCCGGGCCCCCCGGCGCCGGCAGCCGCCAGGTCACAACCCATCGTCAACCCCTTCGAGGACGAGGCCCGAACCGTCGCGTACCCCGTCGCCCGGCCCGCGGCCCCTGCTGCGGCGCCCGTCGTCGACCCCTTCGCCCTCGCTTCGGCCCAGCTCGCCCCCGAGGAGCAGCAGGGAGAGGGTGACTACAACCCCGACGCGACCCGGGTCGCCGCCGTTCCCGCTGAGCTCATCAAGGCCGCGCGGCAGGCCAGCAGCAGCGGCATGACGGCGGAGCGGCCCGCCTTGTCGCCCAAAATCACCGGAATGATTCCCCGCGTGTCC
>JADCJJ010000530.1 GCA_020247085.1 Myxococcaceae bacterium
CTCTTGGCGTCGCGCTCGGCCTTGAGCACGTCGTTCGCGAGGGGCACGGTGAGCGGGCCGGCCGTGGCGGAGCGCACCACCTGGGCGCCGCACGTACCGAGCAGCAGGACGAAGGCGACGACTCCGGCTTTTTTCATCATGGGCGGGCTCTCTCTCGAACGGCGGTCAGTGGGCGTCGGGCGGCGACACGAGGCGCCCGTCTTCGATGTGCACGGTGCGGTCGGCGAGGTGGAAGATGCGGTTGTCGTGGGTGACGCACACCACCGTGTGCCCGCGCTCGGCGCACAGGCTCTTGAGCAGCTGCGTCACCTGCATGCCCGACTCGGCGTCGAGGCTCGCCGTCGGCTCGTCAGCGAGGATGAGGGGCGGCCGTCCGGCCACCGCGCGGGCCACCGCGACACGCTGGCGCTGGCCTCCCGACAGCTCGTCGGGGCGCTTCTTCAGCTTGTCCTTCAGCCCGACGGCGGCGAGCGTCTCGCGCGCCTCGGCCAGCGCCGCCCGGTGCGAGGCCCCGCGCAGCTCGAGCGGGACGGCGACGTTCTCTTCCGCCGACAGGGCGCTCATCAGGTTGTGCCCCTGGAAGATGAAGCCGATGTACTCGAGCCGCAGGCGCGGCAGCTCGGACTCCCGCTTGCCGTGCAGCGCCTCGCCATACAGCCGCGCCTCGCCGTCGGTCGGCGTCAGCACGCACCCCAGAATCGACAGCAGCGTCGTCTTCCCGCTGCCCGAGGGGCCGACGAGCATCATGAACTCGCCCTGGTCGACGCGCAGGTCGATGCCCTTGAGCGCCTGGAAGGCGAGCGCGCCCTGACCGTAGGTCTTGGTGAGGCCGCGCAGCTCGATGGCCGGGACGAGCTCGCTCATCGGAACACCATGGCCGGCTCGAGCCGATAGAGCCGGAACAGCGCCAGCAGCGACGCCGAGAGGCACACCCCCAGCATCAACGCGACAGTCAGCCCGAACGCCTCGGGGAGCAGCACCGGCGTCAGCTGGGGGTTGCGCATGCCCTGCACCATGCCGGCGACCGCCCCGAGTCCGATGAGGCTGCCGACGAGCGCGTAGACGACGGCCTGGGTGAACAGCAGCAGCGCCAGGTCGAGCGTCTTCGAGCCGATGGCCTTCAGCGTGCCGAACTGACGCATGTTGTCGATGACCGACGAGAACATCGACAGCGCGACGGTGATGAGGCCAACGAGCAGCCCCATGAAGGTCGAGGTGCCGAACGAGAAGCCGATCTGCGTCTCGGTGAGGATGTACTTGAGGATCTCCGAGAGGTACTCCTCACGCGTCATCACCCGCGTGTCGCCCATCGCCTCCTGCAGCCGCGCGCGCACCTCGGCCTTGTCGGCCCCCGGCTCCACGCCCACCATGATGAAGGTGTGCTTGTCGGCGGGCTCCTTCAGAATGGCCCGCGCCGTCTCCTGCTCGGCGAAGGCGTAGGCCGGCGCGAAGGGCAACAGCCCCCAGGTGAAGCCGACCACCTGCACCTTGTGCCCCGCCAGCTCCCGCACCGAGCCGAGGTTGAGGCCCCCGCACTTCTCGCGCTCCGCGTCCTCGAAGATGACGCCGTTGGGCACCAGCAGCGACGAGGCGTCACCCTTCAAGAGGTTCCAGGGCCCGCCGGCGAAGCGCGGCGCGCGGGTGCCCACGAGCGACACCGGCTCGCTGCCGCCGTTGGGGAGCGTCAGCTGCGCCGCCCGGAGCACCAGCGGCTCGGCCCAGGCGACACCCTTCGTCGCGCGGGCGCGGTTGAGGTGCGTGTCGTTGAGCGGCCGGCCCGTCTGGAACTGTCGCGTCCCCGGCGGCGTCACCCAGACGTCGACCTGCGCGTTCTCGACGAACATGCGGTTCTTGCCGAGCAGCGCCAGGAACGTGCCCATCTGGAAGTTGCCCAGGAGCACCGCGAACACCACGCCGAAGAGCGTGCCCGCCAGCTTCAGCCAGTCATGGAACATCATGCGCACGCCGATGCCGGCCATGGTGCGGAGGCGCCCCGCGAGGGAGGCTCGGGTCCGGATGGGCTGGGCGAGGCCGCGGGGCCCTGGCGACCGGCTGGCCGCGCGGGTGCCCGTGGGGATGGCGGTCATGGAGCCTCCAGCGAGAGACCAGCGGACAGGTGGAGCGAGGCGCGGGCCGTCGCCAGCTCGAAGCGGGCCGTGACGTCGCTCACCTCGGCGGCGAACAGGTCACGGTCGGCCTGAATGACGTCGAGCTGGGTGGCGACGCCGGCGGCGTTGCGCTCCTTCGCGATGGCCTGAGCGCGCTGCGCCGACGCCACCTGCGCCTTCGCGGCGGTGACCTTCGTCAGCGCCGCCGTCACGCGCTGCCAGTCGGCGTGCACCTGGTCGACCGCCGAGCGCCGCGCCTTCTCGGCCGTCAGCCGGGCGGTCTGCGCCGCGGCGCTGGCGACCCTGAGCCCCTGAACGCTCCCCAGGTCGCCCCGCCACGAGAAGGTGAGCCCGGCGTTCCACAGCGCCGCCTGGTTTTGAAAGCCGGTGGCGTTGGTGAAGCGCTGGGTGAACTGGGCGCCAAGCGTCGGCGCGAGGGCGGCGCTCGCCGCAGACGACGTCCGCGCAGCCGACTCGGCGTCGCGCTCGGCCGCGGCGACCGGGGGCGTGGCCGCCGCCCGCGCCTCGAGCTCGTCGAGCGGAGGCTCGGGGTGCAGGTCGTCTTGCGGGAGCACCAGGGGCTGCGTCACCTCGACCCCGGTGAGGGTGCGCAGCGCGCGGCGCGAGGTCGCCAGCTGCGCCTCGGCGTCGGCGACGACCTGCGTCGCCCGCGCCACCTCGGCACCCGCGCGTGCCACCTCGAGCTCGCTGCCGACGCCCGCGGTGCGGCGGTCGCCCTGCTGCTGCAGCTGCGCCTTCGCCACCGCGAGCGAGCGCTGCGAAGACTCGACCAGGGCCTGGGCGCCGGCCACGGCATAGTAGGCGTTCACCACCGCCCTGCGGAGCTGGTCGCGCGCGGCCCGCTCCCGCGCCTCGGCGGCGTCGGCCGTCGCCGAGGCCGCGCTCACCCGCAGCCACCGGGACACCTCGACGAGCGGCAGCTCGGCCTTGAGCGTCGCGTCGAGCTGGTCGCGCGGAATGATGACGACCTTCTCCGACGTCGTCGCTCCCGTCGGCAGGTCGACGACTGCGTCGAACTGGTTGCGCGTGTACCCGCCGCTGGCCGACAGTGACGGGAGCAGCGAGCCCCACTGCTGGTCGAAGCCGGCGCGGGCCGAGGCCGTCGCCTCGGCGGCCAGCTGCGCGTCGAGGTTGGAGCGGTCAGCTGCCGTGAGGAAGGCGCCGACCGGCTGGGCGAGCGCCCCCCCCGGCAGCCCGGCGAGCAGCGCGACCTGTACGAGATATTTTCTCACAAGTGCGCCACTGAATAATGGGGGCGAACGCCGCCGCAACGAAAAGCCCCACGGGCGCCATCGGTCGCATCGAATTGCATCGGCCGGGTGAGCGAATTAACTCAAGCGCGTGGCCAGGACGCCCGGAGCCCGCAACGCCGACTACGAGACGCAGCGCCAGGCGTTGGCGCGGCGGGTGCGCGGCCGGGTGATGGAGTCCGACGGCTTGCGGGCGTCGATGCGTGAGCTGGCCGAGGCGGCGGGCGCCTCGGTGGCGACGCTCAAGCACTACTTCGGTGACCGGGAGGGCGTGCTGCGGGCCGTGCTCGAGATCCAGCACGTCGACGCGGCGCCCTACCTGGCGATGGCCTCGGTGCCGCTCCCGGGTGACGCGAGGGCCTCGCTGCGCGCGTACCTGAAGCGGCTGAAGACGGCGTGGTTCGAGCACGGGGTCGGCGTCATCCAGGCCACCTCGCTCGCCGGGGGCCTGTCGACGCCGGCGCTGGGGCCCACGTACGTCAACCACCTGCTCGAGCCGCTGCTGTCGACCTGCGAGACGCTGCTGCGCCGGCATGTCGAGCTCGGCGACCTCGCGCCGCTTGACGCGCGCCTGGCGGGCCTGCAGTTCCTCGCGCCGGTGGTGCTCGCGCTCCTGCACCAGGACTCGCTGTCAGGCGCCTCGTGCCGCCCCCTCGACCTCGAGGCGTTCTTCGACGCCCACGTCGAGGCGTTCTTGCGCGCATGGCCACCCGGCGCCGAACGCCGCCGGGCCCGCGCCTGACCCCGGCTCCGCGCGCACGACGAGGCCGGCGCACGCCACGGAAAGGGCCGTCGACGCCCCCTGACGCGCCGGGGGCGGCAGGCGGCGCCAGGCTGGCGGCCCAACGCCTGCGTCGCCCGCTCGGCGGCCCCACCAGCGCCACGGGAGGCGGACGACGTCACGGTCCAGGTCCATGACGTGCGGCCTGCCGCGTCGGCCGCTCGACCCCAAAGGCGCGCCCACCAGGGCCACGACAGCAAGGCGACGTGACGGCCTGGGCCTGGCGCCCACGGGCTCCCCCAGCCTCGCCCGCGCACCCCAGCCAGCCCGGCCGTGCACGCGCGCACGCCGTTCCCAAGGACGACGGTCGACGCTGGTCCGGTTCGGCCGCGGGCGCGTGACCGGGTCGGCACCCCAACGCAGCGCCCCCGTGACGACGCCGGCATCAGCCGGCGAGGCACCCGTGACCCCACCTTTTCAGCGAAGTCGCCCCCACGTGACGGGCCCGACGACGGCCTGCCACCGCGAGCGCCGAGAGCGGCGCCCATGCCGACGCACTCCTCACCCCTCCTCCTCGTCGCGGTGCTCTCGCTGTCCGGGTGTGGCCCCCGCGAGGCCGAGCCCGCCGACGCCTTCGCGCTGGTCGACCCGTTCATCGGCACCGGCGGCGCGGGCTTCGGCTCGGCCAACTGCCACCCCGGCGCGACGCTGCCCTTCGGCATGGTGCAGGTCGGGCCCGACACGACCCGCGTCGGCGGCGTCAGCGACTTCGACCACGCGGCCGGCTACCACCGCGCCGACCGCCAGCTCCTGGGCTTCAGCCACAGCCGGCTCTCGGGCGTCAGCACGCCCGACCTCGGCGCAGTGCTGATCACCCCCGGCACCCTCGAGCCACGGGCCCTCGTGCCCCTCGACGCCCGGACGCTGCCCTTCGCGGGCGTCGAGGAGCGGGCGGAGCCGGGCTTCTACTCGGTTCAGCTCAAGGCGCCGGCAGTGCTGGCCGAGCTCACCGCGACGAGCCGCGCCGCACACCACCGGTACCACTTCGCCGACGGGCTCCCGGCGCGCCTGGTCTTCGACGTCGGCTACGGCATCGCGTCGACCGGTGTCGCCGCGGCCCACGTCGAGGTCGTCGCGCCCGACCGCATCGAGGGGTGGGTCGAGCACCGCGGGCGCTTCTCGTCGCAGGCCGTGGGAGGCCACAAGACGTTCTTCTCGGCGGTCGTCTCGCCGGTCCCGACGAGCTGGGGCACCTTCAAGGGGGAGACGTACGACGACGCGGTGCCCACGCGAGACGGCCAGAAGGTCGGCGCGGTGCTGACCTTCGACGCACCCGAGGTGACGGTGCGGCTCGCGCTCTCGTACGTCGGCGTCGCCGGAGCGCGCGGCAACCTCGACGCCGAGCTGCCGGCGGGCGCGCGCTTCGAAGACACCCGGACGGCCGCCGCGGCCGCGTGGCGCGCCCAGCTAAGCCGCCTTCGGTTCGCTGGCGGCGACGCGCGGACGCAGCAGATCCTCGCCACCGCGCTCTACCGCGCCGCCCTCGCGCCCAACCTGCACGCCGACGTCGATGGCGCCTACCCGGGGCTCGACGGCGCCGTGCGCGTCGCGACGGGCCACCGGCAACACCACTTCTTCTCGCTGTGGGACACCTCGCGCACGGTGCACCCGCTCCTCTCGCTCATCGACCCGCGGCGCCAGCGCGAGCTCGCCGACTCGCTGCTCCAGATGGGTGACGACGCCGGCGGCGCGCTGCCCCGGTGGACGGCGGGGCACGCGAGCACCTCGGTGACGCTGGGCGCGCCGGCCGACGTCATGCTGGCCGACTCCGTGCTCACCGGCGCCGGACCACCAGCCGACCGCGTGCTCGACCTCATCCTCGCGAGCGCCGAGGCGCCCGTGCCGGCAGGCCGCCCCGTCCCCGGCCGCGAGGGGGTCGCTTCGTACGTGCGCCGTGGCTGGGTCCCCGCCGACGAGGAGAGCCGCTCGGTGAGCCGCACCCTCGAGTACGCCATCGCTGACGCGGCCATCACCCGCCTCGCCCGGCACGTCGGGCGCGCCGACGTCGCCGCCAGGTTCGCCCCGCGCGCGAGGAGCTACGCGGCGCTCTTCGACCCGGCCACCCGCGCCTTCCGCGGGCGCAACGCCGACGGCACGTTCGTCGCGCGGCTCGACCCGCTGGTCTACGAGGAGCAGGGCCTGTACTACGGCGGCAACGCCGCCCAGTACGCGTGGCTGGCACCGCACGACCCCTCGGGCCTGCTCGGCCTCTTCGGCCCCCCCGAGGCCGCCGCCGACGAGCTCGAGCGGCTCTTCGCGCGCGGCCGGCAAGAGCGCGAGCGCGACCCCCTCTCGGGGCTGCTGCCCAGCTCGGGCTACACGCAGCAGAACGAGCACGCGCTCCACGCCGCCTTCCTCTTCCTCGCCGCCGGGCGGCCGGAGCGCACGCAGACGTGGGTGCAGTGGATCGCCGCGACGCAATACGGCACCGGGGCCGACGGCCTCCCCGGCAACGAAGACGCCGGCGCGCTCAGCGCCTGGTTCGTCTGGGCCGCGATGGGGCTCTACCCGAACCCCGGGCAGGGCTGGTACTGGCTCGGCGTGCCGCTCGTCGACCGCCTCGAGGTCACGCGCCCCGACGGCGCGCTCGTCATCTCGAGACGTGGGGAGGGCCCCTTCGTGCACGACGTCACGCTCGACGGGGAGCGGCTGCCGCACCCGTGGGTGACGCACGCGCGGCTGGCGCGCGGCCGAGCCCTCGTCTTCACGATGGGCGAGACGCCCGGGGCCTTCGGGCGAGACTTCGGCCGCCCACCGACGGCGGACGTCGACGAGCCGCGCTGAGGGGCCGCGCCCCCCTGCCTCGCCGCCCACCCATTCGAGGCGAGCCCCCGGGCGCCAAACACGGCATGCTCCCGTTGGTTCGATGGCGAGTGGTCCCGTCAAGTTTGGCTCGTACTGGCTGCTGAAGCGCCTGGCGGTGGGCGGCATGGGCGAGGTGTGGCTGGCGCGCGCCGAGGGCAGCTCCGACGAGGAGCCTCCGGTGGTGGTCAAGCGCCTGCTCCCGCACCTCAAGGAGGACCAGGACTTCGTCAACATGTTCTTCGACGAGGCGCGCATCGCGGCGGCCCTCGACCACCCCAACATCGCGCGCATCGAAGACCTGGGCGAGGTGAACGGCGACTACTTCATCGCCATGGAGTTCGTGAACGGCATGAGCTTCGGCGACGTCGTCAACGCCGCGCTCGAGGCCGGCACCGACATGCCCGTCGCGCTCAAGTGCCGGGTGGTGGCCGAGGCGGCGGCGGCGCTCGACTTCGCGCACCAGGCAAAGACCGAGGCCGGCGCGCCGCTCGAGCTCATTCACCGCGACGTCTCGCCGCAGAACATCATGGTGGCCTTTGACGGCTCGGTGAAGCTCATCGACTTCGGCGTGGCGCGGGCCGCGAACAAGCTGACGCGCACCGGCACCGGCGTCATCAAGGGCAAGTACGCGTACATGTCGCCCGAGCAGGCCTGGGGGAAGCCCCTCGACTGGCGCAGCGACCTCTTCGGCCTCGGCATCGTGCTGTGGGAGGTGCTGACGCTCGAGCGCCTCTTCAAGCGCGAGAACGACACCGCCACCCTGAAGGCCGTCGTCGGCGCCGAGATCGTCCCGCCCTCGCGCAAGGAGCCCACGGTGCCGCGGGCGCTCGACCCCGTGGTGCTGCGCGCGCTGACGCGCGACGTCGAGGCGCGCTTCCAGACCGGCGCGGACTTCAAGAAGGCCCTCGAGGACGTGCTCAAGAAGGCGCGGCTCCCGGCGACGCGGGCCCACCTCGCCGCGTGGATGCAGAAGCTCTTCACCGAGGCCTCCCGCGCGCCGCTCCCTGCGTACCCCGAGCCGTCCAACCCCGGCCAGCGCTCGTCTCCACGCCTGAAGCCGGCCCTCGAGAACCCCCGCCTGCCCCGCTCACGCGTCCTCGACGTCGGCGAGCTCGAGCGCCGCATCGCCTCGGCCGGAGGCGCGGCGCAGCTTCGTGGCCTCTTCTTCAACGCGCTGCTGGCGGCCGTGATGCGCCTGTCGGGCCCCGTCGCCGAGCAGAAGGTGCGCCGCGCCGCCAGCGAGCCCCGGCCGTGGGTCGATCAGCTCAGCTACCCCACGACCGAGTTCCTGCGCCTGCTGTGGAAGGCCGTCGAGCAGGTGGCGCCGCGCGCCCGCGACGTTGACGACGCCTTCGAGCGCCTCGGCGCGGCGGTGATGGACGCGCTGCTGCGCACCCCTTTCGGCAAGGCCCTCGAGGGCCCGCAGGCCCTCGGCCCCGAGACCCTGCTCAAGCCGCTCGTCGCCACCCTCAACCCGATGATTCAGCCCGGGCAACGGCTGGTCTCGAGCGTCGAGCCGGGCCGGGCCCTGCTGGTGTTCAAGGAAGAGGTGCTGCCCATCCAGGTCTACGTCGGCCTGCTGCGCTCACTCATCGGCACCCGCTACCAGCTGCCGCTCGAGGTGAGGTGGGACATGCCCAGCACCCAGCGCATCGAGCTGCAGCTCTCGTGGTGAGCCGGGCCCGTGCTGGCGCTCAGAGGGCGCCCTTCTGCATCAGCACCCACAAGGTGGCCGCGACGTCGGCGTTGCAGTCGAACTGCCGCTGCGCCTCGCTCACCGAGGCCCACGACGAGCCGCCCTTCTCGATCTTCCCGTTCTCGAAGGTGGCCTGCGTGCTGCCGCCGATTTCGACGGCCCACTTCGAGCCGCGCTTCACGGCGACGCCCTTCGTCGACCCGCCCTTCTCGACGCGGATCTCCGACGACGACTCCCTGTAGGTGTACTGCGTCGAGCCGCCCTTCTCGACCCGGCTCCCGCCGGCGCACTTGAACTCGGCGGCGAGGGCGGGCGTGGAGAGGACGACGGCGGCGAGGGCGACGGCGAGGGTCTTCATGGGTGTGCGCTCCAGTGAGGGTGACGCCAGCCAGACCCGGCGCATGGCCTCGAAGTGCAGAAAGTCTTCGCGCGTCGGAACAGGGCCTCCGGCGCCGGCTGGTGCGGCCGGCCGCGGGCGCAGCGCCGAGCCAACGGGCGACCTCCAGGCGCGCCGCGCTCCCCGGGCCGGCTGCGGCCGCGCCCTTCGTCGCCGACGCGACATCGGCACGGGAACCAGACTAAGGGCGCGCCATGTCCGTGGACTCGCAGCGGCTCACGGCCCTGGAGGACGCCGTTCGCCGGGCGCAGGCCTTCGCCCCGGGGCGACGCCTCGTCGCGCACCTCAAGCTCGAGACCTCGCGCCGCGTGGCTGACGTCTTCCTGGGCGATGCAACGCACGTCGACTCGAACGTGTCGGTGCTCGACGCTGAGGCCGCGCCGCTCGCCGAGGTCTTCTTCACCACCGACGAGGGCCAGGCGTACGAGCTCGAGATCGAGGGCCGGCCCATCGGAGGGCGCCTGCTGCAGAAGCACCTGCTGACATTCACCGGCGCAGCGCTCACCGGCGTCGTCACGCCGTCGGCCGTCTTCCAGCGCGAGGACGGAGGCTGGCGGGCCGCGCCGGAGCTCGCCACGCCCCCCATTCCGGGCCGCCCGCGGGCCTCACGCCACGCCTTCCGGTCGCCGCTCGAGGTGACGCTCGACCCGGCCCAGCGGCGCGCCGTCGAGCTGCCGCGTCACGAGCACCTGCTCCTGCTCGGCGAGGCCGGGTTCGGGAAGACAACGGTGGCGCTCCACCGGCTGCTGGCCCTGCGCGAGCAGCGGCTCGGCGAGGGGCAGCGGCGGTTCCGCGGCGCCGTGCTGGTGCCGACCGAGGGCCTGCGGCGCCTCACCTCGCTCATGCTCGAGCGCCGCGGCGTCGGCGACGTCGACGTGTGGACCTTCGACGGGTGGATCGCCGCGGAGGCCCGGCGGGCCTTCAAGGACCTGCCGCGGCGCCTGTCGAGCTCGACGCCCTCGGCCGTGCTCCAGCTCAAGCGCCACCCGGCCCTGCGGCCCACGCTCGAGGCCTTCACCCGGCAGCACCCGCGCCCCCTCGAGGACCCCGACCGCCCCCGCCGCTCGTCCGCCCTGGCCTCGCGCGCCGACCTCGAGCACCTCTTCGGCGACCGCGCGTGGATGCACGACGTCGTCGCCAGGGCCGGGGGCGCCCTCTTCCCCGCCGCCGTCGAGGCCGTCGCGCAGCACACGAAGGTGCAGTTCCTCGACCCCTCGGACGTCGCCTACGCCCACGTCGACCAGGAGGCGCGCACCGCCGTCGACGGCCGCTCGCTCGACGAGGGCACCCCCACCGAGGACGCGAACTCGACCGACGCCGAGGACCACGCGGTGCTGTTCGAGCTCGAGCGCCTGCGGGCCGCCGCGCACCGCAAGCCGCCGATGCCGCTCGGCGCCTACGACGTCGTCTTCATCGACGAGGCGCAGGAGTTCGCCCCCATCGAACTGGCGGCGATGGCGCGCGCGCTCAGGGCCGGCGGCGTGTTCGTCGTGGCCGGAGACGCCGCGCAGCAGGTCGACCCCACCGCCGTCTTCACCGGTTGGGACGGGGTGCTGCGCGAGCTCGGCGTGCCGGGCGCGCGGCAGTTGCGCCTCGAGGTCAACTACCGCTGCCCGCCCGACGTCACGGAGCGGGCCCGGCGCGTGCTCGACGCCACGGTACCGAGCGGCCCCACGCCCTGCATCACCTGGGCCGGCGTCACCGCGCCGTTCCACCTCTCAGTGTGGCTCAGCGACGCGCTGCGTGGCCTCTCGGGCGACGACCCCGCGGCGAGCGTCGCCGTCATCTGCCGGACGCCCGAGGCGGCGCGCCGGGTGCGCCACCGGCTCCGCGGCGTCGACACCGCGCTCGCCCTCGACGGCGACTTCCCCTTCCGGCCGGGCGTCGTCGTCACCTGCGTGCAGGAGATCAAGGGCCTCGAGTTCGACGTGGTGGTGCTCCCCGACGCGTCGAGCGCGACGTGGCCCGCGACGGCCGACGCGCGGCGCGGCCTGTACACCGCCATGACGCGCGCCTCGCACCGGCTCGTGCTGGCCTGGGCCGGCGCCAGGAGCCCGCTGCTCGAGTGAGGGGCCGGGGGCTCGGCGACGGCGCCGCGGCGGGCGCCTCACCAGGTCGTCGCCAGCGGCCGCCCGGCCGAGAGGCTCGTCGAGAACAGCTCGTCGAACACCGCGCGGAAGGGGCCCGAGGCGCCGAGGTTCTCGAGGTTCTGGTTCATGCCGGCGACGCAGCGGAAGAACTGCATTGCCTCCTTCGGCGGCCTGATGGCCCCCAGCGACAGCGCGTTGCGCAGGAAGTGGTTGCGCATGTCGCGGTTGATGCTCGCGGTGCCGTAGTCGAACGTGTCGCCCGAGGCAGCGCGGCAGGCGATGTCGAGCACCTCCTGCACGAAGGGCCTGGCCGACGCGGGGTCGTCGAACACCATGCCGGCCCGCTGGCTGTCGCCGATGCAGTCGTACGGGGCCCCGCCGAGCAGGGCCGTGAAGAGCTTGCGGTTCGCGAACGTCCACCCGTCGCTCATCTGCTTGATGGCGCCGAAGTCGAGCACGCCGAGGGCCCCGTCGGGCAGCAGCAGGAAGTTGCCAGGGTGCGGGTCGGCGTGCACGAGGCCCGTGGCGAGGAACGGCCCCCAGGTGACGCGGGTGAGCAGCCGCGCGATGCGAAACCGCTCGTCGTTCGAGTGCGTGGCGCCCCGGGCAAGGAACTCCTTCAGCGTCTCGCCCTCGAGGAACTCGAGCGTCAGCACCCGCTCGGCCGTCAGCTCGTCGAAGACGCGAGGCACCTTGAGATCCGGGAAGGGGGCCAGGGCCTGCGAGAAGCGCCGTGAGCGCTCGGCCTCGACCTCGTAGTCGAGTTCCTCGAGCACGCCCTGCTGCAGCTCGCGGAAGTAGTCCTTCCCCTGAGTGAGGCGCGAGGTGGTGGCGACCATCGCCACCATCGCCGAGAGGTTCTCGAGGTCGGCGTGGATGGCGGTGGCGATGTCGGGGTACTGCACCTTCACCGCGACCGTCTCGCCGCCCTTCGTCATCGCGCGGTGCACCTGCCCGAGGCTCGCCGAGGCGAGGGGCGTCTCGTCGAACGAGGCATAGACCTCGCTCGGCGGCCGCCCGAGCTGCTCGGTGACGACCTGCTTCACCGTGGCCCACGGCATCGGCGGCGCCTGGTTCTGCAGCTTGGCTACCACCGCGCGGATCTCGGGCGTCAGCAGGTCCGGGTCCATCGAGATGGTCTGGCCGATCTTCATGGCCACGCCCTTGAGGTCGCCGAGCGTCTCCACCAGCTTCTCGGCCGCGCCGGCGCCCAGGAGCGACACCGACGCGTCCTCGCCGTCCTTCCTGGCGAAGCGCTTCACCGCGCGGGCGCCCACGCCGGCCGACAGCTTCGCCGAAAGCGAGGCCAGCTTCGCGAAGCGCGCCAGCCGCCCGGTCGAGGGCTTGAAGTCGTCGTCCTTGGCCATGCGCCAGCCAGGCCTTACCGGGGGGGCTCGGGGGACACAAGGCGCGAACGGGTAGGCGCCGGAGCGGCGCGCCCGGGCGTCACGAGGCGCCGACGCGGTGCCGGGTCCACGGCGCGCGCGCCACGTCGAGGTCACCCATCGCCAGCGCCACCGCCGCGTCGTCGAGGCCGAGCGCCCGCAGCGCGTCCACCGCGCCCAGGGCGACGCGCGCAGGCCCCTCGGGCGCCCACGCGGTCGTGCCGCGGGTAACGCGACGAGGGAGCGGAAGCTCGGCGCCGCGCGGGAGCCCTCGGTGGACTCGACGACGGAGCGGCCGCGTCGAAGCCTGGCGCCCGGCAGCGCCCACGAGATGTGGTCGACCACGGCTGCGGCGGCAGCGAGCGCGAGTCGATGACCAGCAGGCGATGGAGCGACCGCGGCCCCGCTCGGCGCGCTCGACGACGACGCGTTCGGCGAATGCTCACGCGAAGCGGCCCCACGGGAGCCGCGGGCGCGGGCCCGTCACGTCTGGAGCGTGACGACCCCTCGCCGCAGCAGGTCCTTCACCACGCCAGCGACGTCGGCCGGCGCCACCTGGAGGCGCGTAATGACCTCGGCGGGCGTCAGGCGCTGCTCGCACAGCAGCCGCGCGACGGGCAGCCAGGCGGGAGGCCCGACGGTGAGGTAGAGCCGGTAGAGCTCCTCGTCGGGCACGAGGGCCCGGGCGCGCGCGAGCTGGTCCTCGCGGGCGCGCCGCTGCTCCTGGTTGAGCCAGGGCACCACGCGGTCGAGCGTCGCGTCCGTCGGCTGCTGGGCGAAGCCCTCTTCGGGGGCGCGGCCCTCTTTGGCGATGGTGCCCTCGCTCTGCTTCGACATGAGGAAGGTGCAGAGCGCGCGGTCGCCCGAGAAGGTCGAGGTGCCCATCTTCGCGGTGATCTGCGCGAGGCGCCCCCCCTCGAACCAGGCCCGCCAGAAGCCCCAGGCGTCGCGCGCGTCGAGCTGCCCCGAAAAGCGCGCCGTCGACAGCGCCCGCAGCACCCACTGCGGCCCGAGCGCGCCGAAACCGAATGAGAGGCCGCCCTGAGGCGGCAGGTTGCGCAAGAAGCGCTTGCGCGGCTCGACGAGCTCGATGACGAGGGCCTCGAGGGCCGACAGCCGCAAGGACTTGGGGAAGTACGCCTGCGCGCCGGCGTGCAGGAGCCGCAGCGACTCGCGGTAGTCCTCGTGGGCAGAGAAGAGGGCGACGGGTACCTCGTGCGTCCGCACGTCCTCGCGGATGAGGCGCAGGAGCCCCCAGCCGTCGAGCCGCGGCATGTTGAGGTCGACGACCACCACGTCGAAGCTCTGCGCCGCGAGGAGCGCGAGGGCCTCGACGCCGTCGCCGGCCGTCTTCACCGGGTACCCCTTGCGCGTGAAGTAGCTCGCCAGCATCGACACAACCGCCGGGTCGTCGTCGACGAAGAGGAACCCGGCGCTCGTCGCCGAGAGGCCGGCCGACGGCGCCGGCGCCACCTGGGCTGGCGCGGCGGTGGCCTGCACGACCGAGGCGGTGGAGGCGTGCGCGGTGGCGGCCGGCGGGGCCGGCGCGGGCGGCTGGGAGGGGAACGGCTCGTCGGCGATGGGCTGAACGCTCAGGACCTCGGCGGTCGCGGTGCGCGTCGGCGCCGCGTTGTCGCGGTAGGTCATCATGTACGAGCTCTCGTCGCCTTCGAGGTCGACGACGCCGGCCGTCCCCTCGGCGCCCTCGGTGAAGGCCCAGGGCACCGTGAGGCGCGACATGGCCGCGAGCGCTCCCTGCATGGTCTGGTTCTGGAAGCGGGCGCTCTTGAGCACGCCGCGCACGAAGTAGGCGCGCCCCTCGTCGCTCGAGCCGACCGCGAGGCCGCCGGTGCGCCGCGTCCGCATGACGTGCTGCAGCAGGGCGTTGAGTTCACCCTGCAGGCCCCGGCCGCGCACCACGCCGGAGCGCGCGGCGAGCCCGACGAGGAGCTGCTGCAGCCTCAGGGCGTGGGCGTTCGCGTCGAACGGCTCCTGGAGCATGTCGACGACGCCGGTGCGCATCGAGCGCACGAAGCGCTCCTCGGACACGTCCCGGCACAGCAGGGCGATGGGCACGGACGCCGCGCCGGCGGCGTCGATCCTTGCGAGGAGCGTGGTCAGCTCGGCGCTCCCGAGGTCTGCGTGAACGAGCAACAGGCTCGGCGCGAAGTCCTTCGCCATGCCCTGCAGGTCTTGCGGTGAGAAGTTGCACCAGGCGATCTGAAAGCCGGCGGCGTCGAGAGAGAAGCCGACCCGCTGGGCAGCGTCCGGGTCGGCGTCAACGATGAGGATTCGGAACTCGCTCTGAGACATTCTCTTGAGAGGCTACTACCCATCGCGGGTGACGCCACCTGCTGACCTGCGCTTTGGCGCGAAGCGCCCAGGCGCGCCCTCGTTGACACACGCCAGCGTCGCGCGCGCCGCTTCGTCAGGCCGCCCTCACGGGGCGACGACGACGGCGTTGCGACCCCGCTGCTGGGCGGCGCGCAGGGCCTGCTCCGCGCGCTCGAGCCAGGCCGGGCCCGCTTCGCCCCGGGCCCAGAAGGCCGCGCCGACCGACACCGTCAGGGTGAGCCTGGCGTCGCGGTGCATCACCTCGAGGGCGGCGACGTGGGCGCGCAGCTTCTCGGCGAGCGCGCCGAGCTCGGCGCCGTCGAGGTCGCGCAGGAGCACCGCGAGCACCTCGGGCCGGGCGCGGGCGACGAAGTCTCCCTTGCGCTTGAAGACGCGGACACAGGCGTGAGAGACGGCGACCACCGCGGCGTCGCTGCCCTTCGGCCCGTGGGCCGAGGCCACCTGCGGGGCCTGGTCGAGCTCCACCAGGAGCAGCGCGGCCCCGCCGGCGCGCAGGCTCGCCAGCTCGACGGTGCGCGCGAGCTGCTCGTCGAACGAGCGGCGGTTGTAGAGCTGGGTGAGCGGGTCGAGGGTGTCTTCTTTGCGGGCCAGCTCCAGCTGGGTGCCGAGGGCCTCGAGCTTCTGGGCGAGGGCGTCGAGGTGGCTCTGCCGGCGCTCGCGCCGGGCCTCGAAGACCGACTGCACCTGCGACACCGCCTCGAGCGCCGCGGCGCGCAGCTCGTCCGGTGACGAGGCGCCCAGGCGAGACGACAGCTGCGACAGGCTCGAGCGCACCGACACGTCATCGGCGGCGTCTTCGGTGACCACGCGGCTCAGGCCGCCCACGAAGGCCCACACGACGTCGCGCAGAGAGTCCTGCACCTGCGTCATCTCGGTGCGCTCGGCCTCGCGGTGCTGCCGGAAGGCGCGGCGGAGCCCCGGGTAATCTCTCCGGCCCAGGGTCTTGCCGGCCCCACCCGGAGGCTCGACGCCAGCGACCACGTGCTGGGACCAGCGCTCGAACAAGGCCGCGGTGCGACGGGCGTCTTGCCGTGGCAGGTCGAAGGCGTAGCTGCCGAAGTCACGCAAGACGGCGGCCAGCGCGTCGACGACGTCGTCACCAGAGGCGTCGTGGGGCATGGTGGTCGACAGCGACTGCAAGCGCCTGTCCACCGCCTGTGCGAAGCCCTTGCGCCCCGGCGCATCAGGTGTGCTATGGGCCGCGCCGCTCTCTTTCCTCGAGGACGAAAACCATGAAACTTTCACGTGTTGCGAGCCTCGCCGGTCTGTTCGTGCCGGCGCTCGCCTTCGGCAGCGAGGCGAACCTCGTGCTGCCCGACCTGGCCAGCCAGTCGTTCATGGGCATGAACGGCAAGACGCTGCTGATGCTCGGCATCGTGGTGTCAGCGCTCGGGCTCGTCTTCGGTGCGGTGCAGTACACGCAGCTGAAGAACCTGCCGGTGCACAAGTCGATGCTCGAGATCAGCGAGCTGATCTACGAGACCTGCAAGCAGTACATGATCACCCAGGGCAAGTTTATCCTGGTGCTCGAGCTCTTCATCGGGGCGGTCATCGCGGCGTACTTCTCGATGGCGCACGTCGAGGGCAAGGCGGCCGAGTGGCCGACGGCGGTGCGGGTGATCATCATCCTCGCGTTCTCGCTCATAGGCATCGCCGGCTCGTACGGCGTGGCCTGGTACGGCATTCGGGTGAACACCTTCGCCAACTCGCGCGCCGCCTTCGCCTCGCTCATGGGCAAGCCGTTTCCGACCTACGACATTCCGCTGAAGGCCGGCATGTCGATCGGCATGATGCTCATCTCGGTCGAGCTGCTGCTGATGCTCCTCATCCTGGTCTTCGTACCGCCCGAACTCGCGGGCTCGTGCTTCATCGGGTTCGCGGTCGGTGAGTCGCTCGGCGCATCGGCGCTGCGCATCGCCGGCGGCATCTTCACGAAGATCGCCGACATCGGCTCCGACCTGATGAAGATCGTCTTCAAGATCAAGGAAGACGACGCGCGCAACCCCGGCGTCATCGCCGACTGCACGGGCGACAACGCGGGCGACTCGGTCGGCCCTTCGGCCGACGGCTTCGAGACCTACGGCGTCACGGGCGTCGCGCTCATCACGTTCATCCTGCTCGCGGCGCCCAGCGCGGCGGTGCAGGTGCAGCTGCTGGTGTGGATCTTCGCGATGCGCGTGATGATGGTGGTGACGAGCTTCATCTCGTACGCGCTCAACAACGTCTTTCAGAAGAGCAAGTACGCCAACGCCGACAAGATGAACTTCGAGCACCCGCTGACCCAGCTCGTCATCCTCACCTCGGTGCTGTCGGTGGTGGTGACCTTCGTCGCCTCGTACCTGCTGATCCCGAGCCTCAACGGCGACTCCACGATGTGGTGGAAGCTGTCGCTCATCATCACCTGCGGCACCGCGGCCGGCGCGCTGATCCCCGAGCTGGTGAAGGCCTTCACCTCGACCGAGTCGCGGCACGTGCGTGAGGTCGTCACCGCCTCGAAGGAAGGCGGCGCGTCGCTGAACGTCATCTCGGGCCTCGTCGCCGGCAACTTCTCGGCCTACTGGCTGGGCGTGGTGCTGGTCGGCCTCATGGGCGTGGCGTACTGGGTGTCGCTGCAGGGCCTCGGGCAGCTCTTCGTGCAGGGCGTCATCGACCCCTCTCCCGTCTTTGCCTTCGGCCTGGTCGCCTTCGGGTTCCTCGGCATGGGGCCGGTCACCATCGCGGTCGACTCCTACGGCCCCGTGACCGACAACGCGCAGTCCGTGTACGAGCTGTCGCTCATCGAGACGATCCCGAACATCAAGGACGAGGTGAAGAAGCAGTTCGGCTTCGAGCCCAACTTCGAGAAGGGCAAGGAGTACCTCGAGGAGAACGACGGCGCGGGCAACACCTTCAAGGCCACCGCGAAGCCCGTGCTCATCGGCACCGCCGTCGTCGGCGCCACCACGATGATCTTCGCCATCATCTTCTCCATCACCAACGGCCTGAAGAGCGACCTCAACCTCCTGTCGGTGCTCCACGCGCCCTTCCTGCTGGGCCTCATCATGGGCGGCGCGATGATCTACTGGTTCACCGGCGCGTCGATGCAGGCGGTGTCGACCGGCGCCTACCGCGCGGTCGAGTTCATCAAGCAGAACATCAAACTCGAGGGCGTCGAGAAGGCCTCGGTCGCCGACAGCCGCAAGGTCGTCGAGATCTGCACGCAGTACGCGCAGAAGGGCATGTTCAACATCTTCCTCGCCATCTTCTTCGGCACCCTGGCCTTCGCCTGCTTCGAGACGTACTTCTTCATCGGGTACCTCATCTCGAGCGCGCTCTTCGGCCTCTACCAGGCCGTCTTCATGGCGAACGCGGGCGGCGCGTGGGACAACGCCAAGAAGCTCGTCGAGACCGAGCTGAAGGCCAAGGGCACCGACCTGCACGCGGCCACCGTCGTCGGAGACACCGTCGGCGACCCGTTCAAGGACACCTCGTCGGTCGCGCTCAACCCCGTCATCAAGTTCACGACGCTCTTCGGTCTGCTCGCCGTCGAGCTCGCCATCGAGCTCCAGAAGTCGAACGCGCAGTCGGGCCGCACCATCACGCTGGCGCTGGCGGCGGTCTTCTTCGCCATCTCGGCGTTCTACGTGTACCGCTCGTTCTACGGCATGCGCATCGAGTCGGGCGTCAAGAGCGGTGAGGGCGTGGCGACGGGCTCCGGCGCCAAGGCCGCGGCTTGACGCAGCGCTGCGCGGGCTGACGGGCCACCCGGGCTTCGCCTCTCACTCGAGGCGAAGCCCGTCGTGTTTTCGGGGCCAGGGACACGCCAGCGGAGCGAGGCCCCGGCCGCTATCCGCGGGCCGGCGTCGAGCGCTCGGTCTCGCGGCTCGGCCGGCGCTCGGGCACCGGCTGCAAAGTGCCCTGGCTGGCCCCGGCGGGCGGCAGGTTCCCCTGGCTCGTCGAGGGCGCCTTCGGCCGCCACACCTTGATGCGCTCGAGCCGCGGGCCGTTCTTCGAGTGCACGACGAAGGTGAAGCCGCCGTGGCTGAAGCGGTCGCCCGCCTCGGGGATGACGCCGGCCAGGTGCGCCACGAAGCCGCCGAGCGTCTCGAACTCGCCCTCGGGGAACTTGAAGTCGAAGGCCTTCGCGAACTCGCCGCGCTCGATCGTCGCGTCGACCAGCACGCTGCCGTCGGGCTGCTTCTCGAAGGGGCTCGCCGCCTCGTCGAACTCGTCGCCGATGTCGCCGACGATCTCGCGCAAGATGTCCTCGAGCGTCACGATGCCCGAGAAGCCGCCGTACTCGTCGACCACCACCGCCATGTGAATGCGCTGCTTCTGCATCTCGCGCAGCAGGTCCCCGATGGGCTTCACCCACGGCACGTACACGGCCGGGCGCAGCAGGTCCTGCAGGACGATGAGCTGCGGGTTCTGCATCAGCGGCACGATGTCGCGCACGTGGAGGATGCCCACGATGCCGTCGATCGAGTCCCGATAGACCGGAATGCGCGAGTGCCCCTGCTCGGCGATGAGCTGGAAGATCTCGTCCATCGGCGTCGAGGCCTCGATGGCCACCACCTCGGTGCGCGCCACCATCACGTCGCGGCACGTCTTGTCCGACAGGCGGAAGATGGAGCGGATGAGCTGCGGCGCACCGCGGTCGACCTCCTCGTTCTGCGCCTGGCGAATGAGCTGCTTCTCGAGCTCCTCGAGGGGCGGCGGCGGCGCGACGAAGGTCACCTTCGCCTTGAAGACGCCCAGCACCAGGTTGACCGGCACCAGCAGCACCTTCACGAAGGGCCGCATCACCATCGCCACCAGCGTCGCCAGCCACGAGAAGCCCAGCGCCCAGGGCTGCGGCCGCTGAATCGCGAACGAGCGGAACGAGACGTCGAGGACGGTGGCGATCAACGCCACCAGCAGCGCCGACACCAGCGGCGCCGCCAGCAGCACCCACTCCGACGTCTCGAGCGCCCGGCGGAAGGCCACGTCGAGCAGCCGGGGCGGCACCAGCACCCCGATGGCCGCCGCCGTGAAGCCCAGCAGCACCATCGCCGAGCGAATCGCCGCCGCCGTCGCCTCGACGTCGCCCTTGAGCAGCAGCAGCCGCGCGCCGCGCCGCGGAGACTCCTTCGCCAGCGCCTTCACCTCGTCCTCGGAGAGCGCCTGCAGGGCCGCCTCGACCGCCGCCAGCAGGCCGCGCACCGTCAGGAGCAGCGCCAGCACCAGCCACATGGCCCAGGTCGGCATCGGTGCCCTGAATCTACCGGATTCCTCCGGCGGGCCCACGCCCCCCCCCGGGAGCCGCGCCAAGCCACCGGAATGACAGGCACACCGAAAGTCCGCTACACCCCGCCGGGTGCGCCTGCTGCTCACCTACACGCTCTTGTCGGCGGGCCTCGCCGGCGCCTGGCCCGTGGACTGGGTGCACGACGTCGAGGCCGGGCGGGAGCGCTTCGTGCGGCTGCCGCGGCTCGACTGGTTCGAGGTCGAAGCCCCGGGCGTCGTTCAGGTCGAGTGGCTGGCCGAGGCCGGGGAGCTGCTCCTGACGGGCCTCAAGCCCGGGCGCACGACGGTGCTGCTGGGAGCCGAGGGCCGGGTGGCCGCCTGGCGCGTGCGGGTGGCGTCGAGGCCGCTCGTCGACGAAGGCGCGTGGAAGGCGGCGAAGGCGGCGTGCCCCGACCTGCGCTCGACGCCGCTCGACGAGGTGAAGCTGGCGGTGACGGTGCACGACGACGCCTGCCGGCTGGCCCTGCTGGCCCTCTTCCAGACCGACGCCGTCGAGGCGCGGGGGCTCGAGCTCACCTTCTCGCAGCAGGCGCTGCAGACTCAGCTGAAGGACCTGCAGCGCGCCTACGACGCGGTGGCGAAGGGCAAGGTGCGGGCGCGCTACGTCGGCGCCGGCCTGGTGCTGGCGGGCCAGGTGACGCCGGCCGAGCACCGGCGGGTGCTCTGGGAGACGCTCCGGCGCGGCCTCGGCCGCTTCGCGCTCGACGACCAGCTCGAGCTCGTCGAGGCCCCGCCGCCCGACACGGCGCCCGACGCTGGCGCCCGGCGCCCGACGCCCGCGAGCCGCTGACGGGCCGCGCGCTACAGGCTCGCCAGGGCCACCCGGTACAGCGCGCGGTAGCCCATGCGCGGTGCCGGCTCGAAGCGCTCGGCGTGGAACAGCGCCTTCAGCACCTGGGCGCCGGCCTCGGTGTCCTTCATGGCCAGCAGCGCCTGCTCGAGCCCGGTCACGAGCGGCCCCGAGAGGGCCATGGACACCGCGACGCCGTCGTTGGGCGACTCGTCGGTGAAGGCCAGCACGCGGAAGTCGCCCTCGTGGCCGGGCCACACCTCGCTCACGCCCGTCGCGTCACCGACGCCCGCCCGGCCGGCCGGCGCGAAGACGCTCGTCACGTCGACGGTGCCCCGGGCGACCTGCTCGAGCGCGGCGCGGTAGTTGCCGACGAAGTCCTGGCGGAAGAACAGCCGCGTGGGGTCGAACCCCTGCTCGCGCAGCCACGCCATCGGGAGCAGGTACCCACCCACCGAGTCGCGATCGCTCCAGGCCGCGGTGGTGCCCTTGAGCGAGTCGCGCGTCACGTTGGAGTCGGCGCGGCAGAGCAGCGCGGCGCGGTACGTCGACACGCCGCTGCGCACGCCGCGCACCAGCACCCGCACGCCCATCGCCTCGATGCGCGCGCACACGAAGGGCGGCGCCCAGGCCGCGTCCACCTTGCCGCTCAGCAGGTCCTTCGCGAGCGACTCGTACGACGCCGGCACCACCACCTCGGCCGGCTTCCCCAGCGTCTGCGTCAGGTACGCCGCGAGGGCCGCCGAGCGGGCCTCGAGCTCGGCCAGCGTGGGCGGCAGGGCGAAGCGCAGCGAGGCGCGCGACCGCGGTGGAGACGAGGTCGGCATCAGGCCTCCGCGCTCAGCTTCTTCACGTCGTCGTCCGACAGGCCGAAGGTGGCCTGCAGCAGCTCGAGCACCTTCACCTCGGCCCGGCCCGGCGCGCCGGCGGCGTTGGCGATGCGCACGCCCAGCTGGTACGCCTTGCGCCGCTGCACGCGGGTGGTGAGGCCCCGGGCCAGCGCCGCCAGCCGGTTCGGCAGCCCCTCGGCGGCCAGGTTCGCGATGGCGGCCCGGAGCGCCGTCTCGGCGGCGGCCCGCGACACGTCGCGGAACACCGGGTCGCCGGCGAGGTTCTCGAACATCGACAGCAGCTCGCTCTCGCGCACCACCCCGTCGGCCGCCCCCACCAGCACCATCGTCTCGGCGAAGAGGTGCTCGGGCGGCTCGCCCAGCACCTCGGTGAGCGACTCGCCGCGCTCGACGACGTCGATGACGCGCTGCACCTCGTCCTCCGAGATGCCGAAGGCCGCCTGCACCGTCTTGAGCAGCCCCAGCTCCTCACGGGTGGCCCGCCGGTCGCCGAAGGCCACCGCCGCCGCGAGCCCGAAGGCCAACAGCCGGTTGCGGTGCTCGGGCAACCACTCGGTGAGGCGCTTCAGCACCTCGTCGAGGCTCCTCGCCGAGGCCAGCCGCTTCGCCCCCTCTTCGAGCATGGCGTTGAGCGCCTCGGCGTCGGTGCCCTCGAACTCGGGCCGCTCGATGACGCGGGCGATCAGCACCTGCAGCTCCCGCGCCTCGAGCCGCCCATCGGCGCTCGCGGCGAGGAGCATCGTCTCGACGAGCGCGCGGTTGCGCTCGCGCCGGGCTGCTTCGTACGTCTCACGCGCCATGGTGTTCCCCCCGGCCCGGGCCGAGCTTCAAGGCCACGAGCCCTTCGGCCGACTTCGGCGTCGCCCGCGGCGGCGCCTCTTCCGTCGGAACGGTCCAGAGCTGCTTGTCGAGCAGGTGCGAGACGTGCAGGTTGCCCATCGCCGAGACGATGGAGCTCTTCACGTTCGGAATGTCGCGCTGCAGCTCGTCGACGAGGCGCTTCACCCGCTTGCGCTGCAGGTTCTCCTGCGAGCCGCAGAGGTCGCACGGGATGATGGGGAACTCCATCAGCTCGGCGAAGCGCGCGATGTCGGCCTCGTGCGCGTAGCAGAGCGGGCGGATGACGGTGTTGCGCCCGTCGTCCGAGCGCAAGAGCGGCGGCATGGTGGCCGAGGCCCCGGCGAAGAACAGGTTCAGCAGGAAGGTGTGGATGAGATCGTCGCGGTGGTGGCCCAGGGCGATCTTCGTGCAGCCCAGGTCGACGGCGGCGTTGTACAGAATACCGCGGCGCAGCCGGCTGCAGAGCGAGCACTGCGTCTGCCCGGGCTTCAGCTTGTCGAGGACGATCGAGTACGTGTCCTCTTTCAGCATGCGGTACTCGTAGCCGTTCGCCTTCAGCCAGCCCTCGAGGCGGTGGCCGGGGAAGCCGGGGTGGCCCTGGTCGAGGTTGACGGCGACGAGGGTGAACGGCACCGGCGCGCGCCGGCGGAGCTGCTCGAGCCCGGGCAGCAGCGTGTACGAGTCCTTGCCGCCCGACAGGCACACCATGACGCGGTCGCCGGCCTCGATGAGGCCCCAGTCGGCGATGGCCTTGCCCATCGCCGACACGATGCTCTTCTCCAGCTTGTCGAGCTCGGTCATGGGAGTCCCGGTGCGAAACGCGCCGGGCCCGTAGCCCAAACGCGGCGTTGTTGCTAGTCGCCCCGGCCGTGGGAATTCCAGAGCGGACCGTCGACGTGACCCGCCCGTCACAGCTCGACGAGGTGAAGGCCGGGGTGGCGGCGGCGCGGGAGTTCGCGGTCGACGTCGAGGCCGACTCGATGCACCACTTCCGCGCCAGCCTGTGCTTCGTGCAGGTGGGCACCGACGAGGCCATCTTTCTCGTCGACACGCTCGCGCCCGAGGTGTCGGTCGCGCCGCTCTCGGGCGTCTTCGCCGACCCGACGCGCACGAAGGTCTTCCACGCCGCGATGGGCGACCTGCAGTACCTCGCCGAGGCCGGAGTACGGGTGGCGGGGCTCTTCGACACGCACCGGGCGGCGACGCTGCTGGGCTGGCCGAAGGTGGGGCTGGGCGACCTGGTGCTCGAGAAGCTCGGGGCGACCCTGAAGAAGGAGCACCAGCAGGCGGACTTCTCGCAACGCCCGCTGCCCGACGAGCTGCGGGCCTACATCGCCGACGACGTGCGCTACCTGACGACGCTCGGGCGGCTGGTGCGGCAGGCCTGCGCCGACGCCGACATCCTCGAAGAGGTCGAGCTCGACTGCGCGCGCATGTGCGCCGAGGCCCAGGTGCGGCCCGACCTCGCGAGCGCCGAGCTGAAGCTGCCGAAGCAGGGGCTCGACGCGAAGGCGGTGGCGCTGGCGCAGGCCATCGCCCGGGAGCTGCACGCGCTGCGGCTCGAGCTCGCCGAGGCGGCCGACCTGCCGATGGGCCGCGTGCTGTCGAACGCGGCGCTGGGCGAGATCGCCGTCAGACCGCCGGCCAGCCTCAAGGAGCTCGGGCGCGTGAAGAACGTGCGCGGGGCCTTCGTGCGCGAGCACGGAGACCGGGTCATCGAGGTGGTGCGCCGGCAGA
>JADCJJ010000531.1 GCA_020247085.1 Myxococcaceae bacterium
CGTGGTGGAAGTTAGAATGGATGAAGGTGTTTCACGAAGGCGAAAGGACGTCTCGGGCCCTCCCGACCGTGGTGAACGGTGCGACTGAACACGACAGCTGACCCCGGGGCCCTGCCGGCGGGGCGTACGAACGGGGCGGGCCCGGAGGCGTTGCCACGAGCGTGGCTCAAGGCGCTGCTGACGCCCTGGACACGACGGCTGGCGGCGGTGGCCTTCGTCGGGAGCTTCTTCTTTCCAGTGCGGGGGCTCGGCGTCGACCTCTGCCCGCTCCATGCCGCGACCGGCCTGCCGTGCCCAGGCTGCGGCATCACCCGGGGCATCTCGGCGCTGGCGCAGGGTGACGTCGAGCTGGCAGTGGGCGCCAACCCCTTCTCGCTGCTGGTCTGGCCGGCGATCGCGCTGCTGGGCCTGTCGGCGCTGTTGTCGCAGCCTCGCGTCGACACCCTCGAGCGCCGCCTCGACGCCCTCGAGCCTGCCTTCAGCCGGCTGGTGCGCGTGGGCCTCGGCGCCTTCTTCGGCTTCGGCCTGCTCCGGCTGACGTATTTCCTCGTGTCGCGCGACTGGTTTCCCTGAGACGCAGACCCGGTGCGTTTTCGTTGACTTTGCGCACAGCGCCAACGATTGATCGGCCGCCCTTCTCCAGTCTGGAGGGCGGGACCGGAACTCCATGACTTCGCTGCTGATCGTCGGACAGTTGACCCCGGGAGAACCGGGCGGGTGGCTCACGCGCAAGCTGCTGGCGACGTTCACCAGCGACGCCGAGTGGGTGCTGTGGCTGCTGGCGGTGCTGTCGGTGCTGTCGGTGGCCGTGATGCTCGAGCGCAGCATCTACTTCGTCACGCACAGCCTCTCGAACGCCGACGACATCAGACTCAAGCTGGCCAGGGGCGAGCTCGACGCGGTGCGCAGCGCGGTCGCCTCGCAGAAGGGCATGGAGGCCTCGGTGCTGCGCGAGGGCCTCGAGTGGTCGGCGAAGGGCCCCGACTCCGTGGAAGAGGTCATCAATGCCACGCTCGCCCGCGAGCGGCCCCGCTACGAGCGCTTCCTGTCGTTCCTCGGCACCCTGGGTTCGAACACGCCGTTCATCGGCCTGTTCGGCACCGTGCTCGGCATCATCAAGGCGTTCCATGACCTCGGCTCGAGTGGCGCGAAGGGCGCCGAGGTGCAGTCGACGGTCATGGCCGGCATCTCGGAGGCGCTCGTCGCCACCGCCGTCGGCCTCGCCGTCGCCATCCCCGCGGTCATCGGGTACAACGTGCTGCAGCGCGCGCTGAAGAACACCGTGTCGCGCTCCAACGCCCTCGGCCACGCCCTCGTCGGTCACCTGCGCTCGACGGGCGGGAAGTGAGCCATGGCTGGCGGCGCGCAGCAGGACGATGACGGCGAGATCACCGGTATCAACGTCACGCCCCTCGTCGACATCGTGCTGGTGCTCCTCATCATCTTCATGGTGACCGCCAACTTCATCGTGCGCGAGACCGTCGAGGTCGACCTGCCCAAGGCTGCCAACTCGAACGACAAGACGGTGCAGGGCCCGGTGATGATCACCCTCGACAAGGACGCGAACCTGTTCCTCGACGGCGCGCCGACCGACATGAACGCGCTGCTGGCGAAGATGAAGGAGGCCGTCACCAAGGACAAAGAGGTGCGCGCCATCATCTCGGCCGACCAGTCGCTCAACTACGGCAAGGTCATGAACGTCATCGACCTGGTGAAAGAGGCTGGCATCGCGAAGTTCGCGCTCAACATCGTCAAAGACGGAAAGGGCCCGGCGCCGGCGCCATGACGCGCTGGTGACCGTCGGTGGGCTTGTGGGCGCGGCGCGGGGCATGCCAGACAGAACGCCGAGGCAGACCGACGACGTCGCACCAACGCCCATGAACACCGCCGTGATGAACACGCCGCCGCCGTCGCCGAGGCCGTCGAACGATGACGCGACGAGCTGGCTCGTGCTCGGCGTGATGCTGGCGCTCTCGGTCGGCACGCACGCGCTGACGGTGGTGAGCCTGCCGAGCAGCCTCGGCGCCGCCCCGAAGAACCGGCACGTCGAGATGGAGTTCTACGAGCCGCCGCCTCCCCCGCCGCCGAAGGTCGAGGAGCCCGAGCCGCCCAAGCCCGTCGAGCCGCCCAAGGTAAGGCTCAAGCCGCCGCCGGTGAAGGTCGCCGAGGTGAAGCCACCGCCCGAGGCGGCCCCGCCGCCGCCCAACGCCGAGCCGCCCCCCGAGGCCTCGACCAAGCCCGTTCCGCTCATCGTCGGCATCTCGCTCTCGTCGACGACCGAGGGCGGCACCTTCGCGGTGGGCGTGGGCAACACGACGTACGGCAAGGCCGACAACACCCCGACGGACCCGTCGAAGGTCCAGGCTTATCGGGCTCCACGCTACGTGCCCCCCGGCGGGGCCGACACCCAGCCCGAGGTCTCGAGCGAGTTCAAGCCGCCCTACCCCGAAGAGGCGAAGAAGAACGACATCGAGGGCACCGTCGTGCTGCGCATCACCGTCGACGAGAACGGCACCGTCACCGACGCGAAGGTGGTCAAGGGGCTGGGCTTCGGACTCGACGAGGCCTCGGTGGCGGCGATTCGCCGCTTCAAGTTCAAGCCCGCGACGAAGGGCGGCGAGTCCGTCGGGACGACGCTGACCTACAACTTCAGCTGGTTCCTCGACTGACCCACACCGGGTGACCCGGCCAGCGATGCACCCGGGCCCGGCGGCACGGCCCGAGTGACGGCCGCGCGTCGCGCACGAGCCGGGAGTGCGACAGGGGGACGCTGCCTGTCACCGCCTGAAGGTGCCGCGCAGCCGCGGACGCTTCGACGCCATGGACGGGGGGGAGCGGTCGAGACGTCTCGCGGAGCGGCGCTCAGGCAGTCCGTCGTCCCCCCTGCCCGACGCCTGGGACGCCGGCCCTCGTCACCTGCCGCTCACCACGCTCGCACGCGGCCTCGGCTCACGGCGCCGGTCGCCTCGAGAATGGCCGTCACCGACACCGCCGCCGGCACCGCGCCGATGGCCGCCACCAGGCCGGCCGACGCCACGGGGTCGAGCTGCGCGAGGCTGACCGCGAAGGCCGAGATGAGCATGCACGCCACCGAGGCGAGGGCCGCGAGCGCGGGCTCTCCCCGCCCACCCAGCAGCTGGTGCGTCGCCAGGCCGAAGCCCGCCACCAGCACGCCGCCGAGAGCGCCGGTGCTGAAGGTGGTGTCGAACGACGCCCCGCTCGTCATGAGCCCCATGCGGAGCTGTGCGAAGAGCAGGATGAGGCCGAACCCCGCGGCCGCGCCCGCGAGCCCCGCGGCGCCGGTGAGCCAGATGCGCGGCGTCTGCTTCGGGTCCGCCGGCAGCGTCGGCGGCAGCTCGGGCGGCGGCACGCCCTCGGCGGCGGGCGTCAGCGCCGGGGCCACGGGCGCGTCCGCCGCGGGCTCGGCGGGGGCCTGCACCTGCGCCAGCGAGAGGACGAGACAAAGCGAGAGCATGACACCGGACACTGCATCACGGATGCAGCGCTGACGAAACCAGTTCCGCGAAGGGCCCGGGGCGAGCATCGTGCGCGGCGTGTCCGGGTCCCGCCCCCTCCCCGCCTGGCTCCGCCTGTCGGGCTTCGCGCTGTCGCTCGCCCTGGTGCTGGGCTCGGCGCTGACGCTGTGGGTCGACGGCCGGCTGCCGGCGCCGGTGCCAGCGCAGGCCCCGGCGTACACCACCGCCGACCTCTTCGCGGCGCTCACCGCCGTCGACCCGCAGGGCCGCATCGACGTCGCGGCGCTCCGGGCCGGGCGCGCGCCGCTCGACCGCTTCATCGCCGCCATGGCGAAGACCGCGCCCGCCACCGCGCCCGAGCGCTTCCCCACGCCGGACGACCGCGTCGCCTTCTGGCTCAACGCCGCCCACGCCCTCGTCCTGCAGCAGCTCGCCGACGCGCCCGATGCGCGCGACGCCGGCGCGCTCTCGCGCTGGCGGAGCTGGCCCATCGGCGGAGAGCGCCTCACCCGCGCCGCCATCGAGCGCCGCTTCCTCGCCGCCGCCGGTGACGGGCGGGTCTGGCTGGCCCTCTTCGACGGCTCCCGCTCCGGCGGCGTGCTCGACGGCGCGCCCTTCGGCGGCGACACCATCAACCCGCAGCTCGACGACGCCGCTCGCCGCTTCCTGCGCCGCCGCGCCGCCCTCGCCCTCGCGCCCCCTGCCGTCCGCGTCTCACCCCGCATCACCACGCACGAGGCCGACTTCCTCGCCGCCCTGCCCGAGGGGCGCTCCAGCCTGCTGCAGGTCGTCTGGGCGTACCTGCCCGAGACGTGCGAGGGCCTCTTCCCCGGGTGCGACACCCGCGGCGACCTCGACC
>JADCJJ010000532.1 GCA_020247085.1 Myxococcaceae bacterium
GAAGAACAAGCCACACAGGAACGGCCGCATCGAAGTACTCCAGTCGGGGTCGAATCGCACCTGCTTCGTGGTGTCGAGAAGGCCCCAGACCATTTCGCACTTCGCAGCCCGAGTCACGCCCAGACGCGTCCCCCGCCGTGCCCCCCTTGCCCCGGTGCCCGCCTCCCCCCGCGTGGGGCAGAAGCGGACACCCGCTGACGTCGGCGGCGTCAGCGCAGCCCGCGCATCGTCGGGTCGGCCATGCCGTAGTCGCGCATCGCCTGCCGCACGAAGGCCGGCACCGACTCGTATCGGGACAGCTCGAGGCAGGCCCGGTTCGACGAGCAGGTGCACTGCGACGAGTCGCTCGCGTCGCAGCCGGGGCGGCCCGGGTCGAGCCCGCCGAGCTCGTTGATGGTCTGAATCGACGGGTCGAACTTCACGCGCACCTGGCCGTTCACCAGCCGCGGCACCCACCAGTCCGGCGCGCCGTCGCGGTCGAGGTCGGGCCCCGGGTCGGTGACGTAGGCCCGCTCGAGCAGCAGGTTCGCCCACTCGAGGATGCGGGCGGCCACGCCGCGCTGCACCGTCTTGCCGAGCACCGTCTCTTTCCCGAACGTCTTGGCGACGTAGGTCTTCCCGTCGGGCAGGTGCAGCTCGAGGCGGTTGGCGAAGCCCGGGTCGGCGTCGGCGCCCAGCTCCCACACGCCCAGCTGGTTGAGCCAGGCCTGCTGCTGGTTTTCGGGCAGGTAGAGCAGCGTGTAGGCGATGAGGAACTTCTGCTGCTCCCAGCCCACCTGCGGGTCGACGACGGCGGTGTCGGCCGGCGGCGTGGCCTGACACGAGAGCGACGAGGCCGAGGTGAAGCACGTCGACACATCGGCGCCGGTCCACGCGAGGTGGCCGAGGCCGGCCGCGGGGAAGCCCAGGGCGTCGGTCATCGGCATGCCCTGCGTCGAGGTCGCCAGCCGCATGCCCTTGAGCGCCACGTCGCCGGTGAGGTTGTTCGACAGCCAGCGGCGGTACCCGTCGGGGAAGACGTCGGCGATGGACACCGAGCGGTACCGGGCGTCGAGGAAGTCGCGGCGGCTGTCCGAGATGAAGTTGTCGACCGACTCGGTCATCAACATCGCCGTGTAGGCCTTCTCGTAATAGCTGCCGGCGTTGACCGTGAACTCGGCGTTGTACTCGCCCTTGTCGTCGGCGAGCGCGTTCTCGAGGGGCTTGCCGCCGAAGCCGACGTTGCCGAAGTAGCCGGTGGCGCCGTTGGGCACGGTGACGACGCTCTGCCCGCCGTTGCCGGGGGCGTCGGCGAGGCTGCGCAGCACGCGCACGCCGTCGACGGTCTCGACCGAGTGCGGGCCGGCCTGCGGGCGGGCGAGCTGCCGCGCGAAGTGGTCGAAGCCCATCGCCGAGGCCATCAGGTTGTCGCTGAAGAGCGACGCGCCGAGGTACGGCCAGAGCGACGCGTAGTCGTAGCCCTGCGCCTGCGCGAAGTCGCGGTAGATGTTCGCCATCAGGCCCAGGCCCTTGGCGGCGTCGCGGAGCTTCTCGTTGTACCGCGTCAGCGTGCGGTTGACCGCGCCCCGCACCGTGAAGGTCTGCCGGCCGCGGCGGTAGTCGTCGAAGACGTGGCCGACCTCTTGCTGCGTGATGAGGAAGTCGAACAACTCGTACGCGTCGGCGCCGTTGTCGTGGCGGTAGACCGAGAGGTTGCCCAGGTCGGCCCAGCGGTCGGTGGCGAAGCCGTAGGGGAAGCGCACGCGGTTCTGCGGGTCGAAGGCCGGGCCGCTCCGCGACGCCCCTCCGGGGAGCCGCAGCGACGACCAGCGCACGAAGTCGACCGGCAGCTGGCGGCACCGCGTGTACTGGCCCTTCACCTTGACGATGAGGCCGTCGAGCAGCGGGTGCCAGGCGCCGTCGCGGGCGTCGTCCCAGGTGGCCGGCCTGAGCTGCTGCGGGTCGACCGGCTTGCACGCGCCGATGAGCCCGTAGCGCGCCTGCAGCTGCGAGTAGTGGATCGGGTCGGTGTTCGACGGCTCCTGGGGCGTGGGCCGGCCAATCGAGAACTTGAGGCCGAGGATGCCGCCGAAGCTGTCGAGCTTCTCGGCGAGCCCGAGGCCCTTCGGCGTACCCACCTGGGTGCCGGTCGCGTTCACCACGTCGGCGACGTCGCCGTAGAACATGCGGGCCGCAGCGAAGTCGTAGCTGCCCAGGCCCAGGAAGTCCTGCGTGGCCTCGCCGGCGTAGTCCATGGTGGACGACTGCATGAACATCGGCAGCAGCTGGCTCTTCTCATTCTCGGTGATGACGTCGAAGTACCTGGGGCCCGTGCAGGCGCCGCTCGGGTCGAGCGAGGCGCAGGGCCGCGTCTGCGCGCCGTTCTCGGTGCGCAGCTGCCAGTACTGCGGGCGGTAGTTGAGCGCGTCGGCCGACGAGACGAAGTTGTGACGCAGGCCGATGGAGTGCCCCATCTCGTGCGTCGCCACGGCGTAGTGGGCGCGGCGCGCGACGTACTGGCGCATCTTCTCGGCGCGCAGCAGCTGGTCGCCCTTCGCGCTGGCCTTGTCGAAGCGACCGAACTTCTCCTCGAGCACGGTGGCGAGGTTGGCCATTCCCAGGGGCGCCGGGGCCTCGTGCATCACGCAGGCGCCGCGCTCGGCCAGCATCAGCTCCTTCCGGTTGAACAGGTCGCGCCGCAGCGCCGGGTTGGCGCCGCGAAGGGGCGAGGCGAGCTCGGCCATGAGCGCGCTCGACGCCTGCCCCGCCTTGCCCGCGAACGACTGGAACAGCTTCGTGGTGAGGGCGGCCTCGGTGGCGGTGTCGAGCGCCCGCTTGCGACGCGCCTCGGTGACCGGCCGCGTCGACGAGGGGGCCAGCAGGTCGGCCTTCACTTCGCGCAGCTGGCGCTCGAGCGCGCGGGCCCTCTGGAAGGCCGGCGACTGCGCGAAGGCCTCGAGCTCGCGCTCCGAGAGCTTCTTGCCCTTCGTCGCCTCGCCCAGCATGGCGAAGCGCTCGTCCGCCGTCATGCGCGGCAGCGACCCGTGGGTGGCGGCGGCCTCGGCGGCGCTCGCCCAGTCGCGCACGTAGGTGCCCTCGGTGACGTCGGCGGTGGACAGCTCGCCGCGGATGTAGCGCGCGGTGTCGACGACCGACTGGCTCCACAGGTCGGTGACGTGGCTCCACACGTTGATGGAGGCCGACACCTTCTCGCCGGTGAGCGGGTCGTGCGCGTCGACCATGATGCCCCACGGCGAGGGCGTCTGCGGCGCGGCGATGGTGTTGACGTGGTGGTAGCGCAGGTCGCCCTTGCGCACGCGCAGGGCGGCGTCGCACGCCTTCCGCACCTCGGCGTCGGCCCGCCGGGCGGCCTCGAAGCAGTCGGCGGCGGTGAGCGTGGCGGGCAGGCGGGGGCCGCCGCAGGCCGCCGGGTCTGCGGCCTCGACGGGCGAGTGGCACAGCACGAGGGCCTCGGGCAGCTTCGCGATGGCGATGACGCCGGCGGTGACGCCGCGCGCGGCGCCCAGGGTGTCGGCGAGCGCCTCGCAGTCCTGGCCGCCGTAGGCGCGGCCGGCGCGGCAGTCGTCCACCTCGCGGGCGAGGGCGATGGCGTCGGCGTTGTCGTCCTGCTGGCCGGTGTAGGCCGGGTGCTGCGCGTCACAGCCCTCGCCCTTCGTGGCGACGCACTCGGCGTAGCGGGCGGCCATCACCGCCTGGCGCAGGGCGACGTCCCACTCGTGGGCGGCCTCGCGGGTGGCCTCGAAGTAGTCGGGGTTCGAGCCGTCGGAGTGGTACCAGACGACGGGCTTCGTCTGGCGGTCGCGGAAGGGCAGCGTGCACTTCTGGGTGAAGGTGTCGCAGCGGCTCCCGCGGCCGACGGCGGCGCACTCGTCCTCGGTGCCGTCCTTGTCGTCGTCGCGGTGCGGGTCCTTCCCGGCCGGGGTGGTGGCCGGCGTGAAGCAGGCGACGGCGCCGGTCATCGCGTTGGCGTCACGGTAGAAGTGGCTGCGGACGAACAGGTTGTAGCGGTTGATGAAGCGGTGCCACTGCGTATCCGTCATGCCGTAGTCGCGGGCGTAGCCCGAGCGCTCGGTGGTGAAGGCGCCGAAGGCCTTGAAGCGGTCGCCGTCCCAGTCGGCTGGCTCGTAGTCGGTGGCCGTCACCCGCCTGAACGACTGGCGAATGGTGAGCTCGACGGGCGAGCACTGCGCCGAAGGGCCCTGGCCGCCCGAGAAGTCGGCGTCGAAGTAACACGCCGGGAGAACGCCGCCGCCGAGCGCCGAGAGGTCGACGAGCTGCGGCCGGGCGAAGGCCTTGTTGGTGACGTCGAGGTAGCCCTCGGCCACGTCCAGCGTCGGCGCGTTCTCGTCGCCGGGCGTCTGCACCGCCCAGGCGAGGGGCTCGTACGTGACGCCGCCGTACACGCCGAGCTGGCTCAGGGTGTCGAACTCGTAGTTGTCGGTCGACAGGTTCTTCGACCAGTCGACGCGAATGAACTGCCGCTGAAACCACGGCCGGTCGACGCTGTTCTCTTCGACGACGTTGAGCTGCTCGCCGGTCGAAGGGTTGTACTGGCGCTTGATGTCGAAGTGGCTCAGCACCTTGTAGGCGGCGACGACGATGCCGTCGTTGGTGGCCTTGCCCAGGCCCTTGCCGTCGGAGCCCTGCACGCGCTCGTAGGCGAGGCGCGCGACGAGCAGGTCCTCGGTGATGGTCCACTTCACGCGCGTGAGGGGCTGCGCGTAGGTCGAGGTGAAGAGGCCGTCTTGCGCGGCCCCATAGCCGACGTCGACGACGGTGGCCTGGCTGTAGAACTCCGGGTCGTCGGCGGCCGACAGGGAGTCCTTGCCGACGAAGAAGGCCTTGTCGATGGCGTCGGGCTGCACGCGGTTGATGGGGGGCTGCTGCTGCGCGCAGCCTGCCGAGGCGAGCGCCGCGACGAGCACGGCGCGAATGGAGCGAAGACGAGACATGGACGACTCCCGGGGGGGGCTGGCGTTACGACTTCTTCGGCATGAGGCTCGACACGGCGCCTTCCACGTCCAGCGTCGCGTCGAGGTAGAGGGTGGTGTTGCGGTTGAAGAGCGGGAACTGGTACCGGCCGTCCTCGCCGAGCTGCGACGAGAAGGTCCACGCGCCCAGCGAGAAGCCGACGTTCTTGAAGGCCTGCCACGAGACGCTGAGCGAGAAGAGCATCAGGTCGCGCGTGGCGACGTCGGCGCCGTCGGCGAGCTGGGTCGAGCCCATGGCGACGCCGGCCGGCACCGGCGTGAGCGCCGGCAGCCACGCGCGCTGCATGAGGAAGCTCGCCGAGACGTCGATGGTGGGGTGCGGCTGGAACGAGACGGTGGGCCCGTGCAGCACGTCGGCCTGCGGGTTTCGGACGCCGGTGTTGATGAAGTCGAGGCACTCGAGCGCGCGCACGTCACCGCACGCGGCGATGGTGGGGCCCTGGTTCTGACGGGTGGCGAAGCGGTTGAAGCGCCAGGTGAAGCGCGCGGAGTAGACGAGCGTGAGCCCGGCCAACACGTCGAAGCGCCGCGAGAGGTTGACCGACGGGCCCAGGGTGAAGAGGCGCGACTGCGCGAGGCTCGGCTTCGAGGTGGGCAGCGTGAGGCGCAGGTCGGCGCCCAGGCGCATGCCGCTCGCCGGCTCCTTCCAGCCGCCCCAGACGGTGTCGAGCCACACGTCCGACAGCTCGACCTCGTGCGGCCGGCTCGTCGAGTCCGACAGGGTGAACTCCTGCGAGAGGAACCAGCGGCCGCGCAGCGTGACGACGTCGCCCAGGTGCAGCTCGGGGAACAGCCCAAGGCGGTGGCTCCACGTCGGGTTGTAGAGGGGCTCGGCTCCTGGCGCGAACGTCAGCGCCGTCGCGTTGTGGCTGTAGTTGACCGAGCTGCCTCGCCACACCGACGCGTCTTGCGCCGCGGCCCCCGTCTGCACCCCCGTCAGGCCCGTCGGCTGTGCGTGTGCCAGAAACGTAACGGACACCACGACAAAACAGATGAGCCCCGGCGATAAACCGAAAGGAAAGTAGCGAAAAGCCCCGAAACCGCTCATGGCCGGCCGCAATTTGCGTTTTCCGTGCCAGGTATGTTTTCCAGTGTTCGAGCGCAGGCCGGCCCGGCGCACCGAGGGAAGCGTGTGAGGCCTTTCGACACACCGCGACGAGCGTGCACCAGGTGGGGGTTGTGGGTCGGCGCGCTGCTGGCCCTCTCTTCCCGGGCCGAGCCGCGCATGCCGGGTGGAGCCGCACGGCAGGCGCTCCTGGAGGGCGTTCGCAGCCTCGACTGCCCCGGGGTGCCGGGCGGCCTCGCGCTCTGGGCCGACGGCGCCGTTCCCCTCGCGACGGGGCGCCTGGGGGCCGTCTCCGTGCCGTTCGCCGCGGCCGGGTTCCAGGGGAAGGGCCGCGTGGTGGCGCTGGGGCATGACGGCTGCCTCACCGACGAGGCGCTGGCCCACGGCGACGCGCGCCGCCTGCTCACCAACGCCGTGGCCTGGCTCGCCCCGGCGGCGCGGCCCCCGCGCGTCGGCGTCGTCTCGCTCTTCGACGCGCCGCGGGTGGTCGAGCTGGTCGAGGGCCGGCGGCTCCCGGGCGAGGGTTTCGGCGAGGCGCTCAAGGCCCTCGACGTGCTCGTGCTGACGAGCAACGCCCTCACGCCCGACGACGCGCGCGCGCTGGGCGCCTTCGTGACGCGCGGCGGCGGCCTCTTGGTGGCCCACACCGGCTGGGGGTGGCAGCAGCTGCGCGGGGGCCCGCCGATGACCCAGGACGCACTCAACCTGGTCCTCGCGCCCTCGGGCCTCGGCTGGACGTCGTCCACCCTGGAGCGCGCGTCCGGCGCCGGCTTCTCGCTCTCTCCGCCGCCGCTCGACGGCAGCGCCCTGGTGGCGACCCGCGCCCTGCTCGACGGGACGGCGCGCGACGACGAGCTCGACATCGTCAGCGCCCTCGCCCTCGACGGCGCCGAGCTGCTGCCGCTGACGCGGCCCGACGTCATGGTCCGGGTGGCCGCCGAGGCGAAGGCGCGCGGGCTCGCCGACCCCACCCCGGCGCGCCCCCTGCGCCGCCACGCAGCCCTCGACCGGTACCTGCTGCTGCTCGCGCTCGCGCCGAAGCCGCCCGAGCAGACGCGCGCCCTCGCGGCGGCCGCCACCTTCCCCGGCGCAGTGCCAGAAGCCCCCCCGGTGACAGCCACCCTGCGCGTCGACCTGGCCGTGCCCGCCTGGACGTCGACGGGCCTCTACGCCCGGCCCGGCGTCCCGCTCCGCGTCACCACCCCCACCGGCGCCAGCGCGGGCCTGCGCGTGCGCATCGGCTGCCACACCGACGACCTGACCCGCCTCGACGAGTGGCACCGCGCGCCGCGCGTGTCCCAGTCGTGGCCGCTGCGAGACGGCACCACCGACGTCGCGAGCCCCACCGGCGGGCTCGTCTACGTCGAGGTGCCCCCCAACGCCCGCGGCGTGGCGGTGGTGAAGGTGGCGGGCGCCGTGCAGGCCCCGTTCTTCAAGCTGAACGAGACCTCGCCCGAGCGCTGGCGGCAGCTCCGGCAGGCGCCGGCGCCCTGGGCCGAGCTGGCGTCGGACAAGGTGGTGCTCTCGGTGCCCTCGTCGGCCGTGCGCGCCCTCGACGACCCCGAGGCGCTGCTGCGCGCGTGGGACCGGGTGCTCGATGGCGCCGCCGACCTCGCCGGAAGCCCCCGCGCGCGGGCGACGCCCGAGCGCTACGTCGCCGACGTGCAGCTCGGCGCCGGCTTCATGCACTCGGGCTACCCGATGATGACGCACCTCGAGGCCGCGCCCCGCCTGGTGTCGGCGCAGGTGCTGGCCCGGGGCGAGTGGGGCTTCTTCCACGAGCTGGGCCACAACCACCAGGCGCCGGAGTGGACCTTCGAGGGCACCGGCGAGGTGACCAACAACCTCTTCACGCTGTACCTCTTCGACACGCTGACGACGACGAAGCGCCAGGACGCGCACGAGGCCTTCAAGACGCGTCGCGAGGCGCGGGCCCGGCACTTCGCCGCGGGCGCGCCCTTCGCGGCGTGGAAGGCGGACCCCTTCCTCGCGCTCTTCATGTACTGCGAGCTCCAGGAGGCCTTCGGCTGGGCGCCCTTCCAGCGCGTGTTCGCCGAGTACCGCGACCTGCCCGAGGCGCAGCGCCCCCGCACCGACGACGAGAAGCGGGACCAGTGGCTCGTGCGGCTCAGCCGCGCCGTGAAGCGTGACCTGGGGCCCTTCTTCGTCGCCTGGGGCGTGCCGACCTCCGAGCGCGCCCGCCGCGAGGTGGCCTCGCTGCCGCCGTGGAGGCCGTGAGCGGCTCTCGACGCATTGCACCACTGCTGGCCCAGCATGGTGCCATTCGTGCACACTCCAGCCCATGCACGTCACCCTCGACCAGGCGCGCGCGCTCGACGCCTTCGCCCGCACCGGCACCTACCAGGCCGCCGCGAAGGAGCTGCGCAAGGTGCACACCGCCGTCCTCTACGCCCTCAAGCAGCTCGAGGCGCAGACGGGGCTCGAGCTGTTCGACCGCTCCGGCTACCGCACGCGCCTGACGCCGGCCGGCACCCGGGTGCTCGAGAAGGCGCGCGCGCTGCTCGAGGCCGAGCGGGCGCTCGAGGCCACCTGCCACGAGCTGCAGAGCGGCTGGGAGCCCGTGCTGCGCGTCGTCGTCGACGCCATCTTCCCGCTGGCGCCGGTGCTCGAGGTGGTGCGGCGGCTGCGGGTGCAGCGCGCGCCGACGCGGGTCTTCGTCAGCGTCGACTCGCTGGGCGCCGTCGAGCAGCGCTTCGAGGCCGAGCGGGCCACCGCCATGGTGACGGTGCTGCCGCCGACGCTCCCCGGGCTCACCACCCGCCCCCTGCCCCGCCTGCAGGCGCGCCTCGTCGCCCACCGCGCCCACCCGCTGGCGAAGCGGCGCAAGGTGTCGACGGCCGACCTCGCCGGCGAGGTGCTCGTCACCGTGCGCGGCAGCGACGTGCGCCTGCAGCTCGCCACCCGCGCGCTCGACCAGCAGTCCACCGTGCACCTGCCGGACTTTCACTCGAAGAAGGCCGCCATCCTCGCGGGGCTCGGCTTCGGCTGGCTGCCAGACTGGCTCATCACCGACGAGCTCGCGCGCGGCGCGCTGGTGGCGCTGCCCCTCGAGGGCGGTGCCGTTCACGCCTTCTCCCCCACCCTCGCCCTGCGCGACGCGCCCGGCCCCGCCACGCAGGAGCTGGTCGACCTGGTGGCAAGGCGGCCCACCTGAACCCCGACGCGGCGCCGACGACGCCTCGACCGTGAGGCCCACCCACGGGAGCGCGCGCCCGCTGGCGCCAGCGCCGCCCTCCGCGTGGCCCGCGAGCTGCCGCCGCACCCCGGCCCGCCTGACCGGCGCACCTCCGGCCGGCATCAACGAGCGGCAGAGAAGATGACGCGGTCGACCGCCGCCGCCAGGGGCCGCTCGTCACCCGAGACGCCGAGCGACTTCGGCGACACCGCGAAGCCGAACCGCAGCTCGAGCACCTTGCCGGCCAGCCGCGCCGGCACCAGCACGTCGAACGACTGCATGCCCGACGTCAGCGTGGCCCTCGCCAGCGACTCGCCGTCGACGAGCGCCTCGACGGTCTGGGGCACGCCGGCCCCTTCGAAGGGCTGCAACGTTACCTTCGCCAGCACGTCGCCGGGGCTGGCCGGCGCCGGCATCTGCAGCGTCGCGCTCCGGGCCGTCGCCCAGACGAAGGTCAGGGTGCCGTCGCGCTCGTCCCCGGCCCACCCCTCGAGCAGCCGCGCGCGCGCCGAGGGCTCTCCCAGGTCGACCACCTCGACGTCGCGCTGGCACTCCACCTTGAGCAGCGACCGGCCGGTCGACAGCCGCTCGACCAGCACCAGCTCGAGCGGCGGCGCGCCCTGGCCGAAGCACTTCGCCTCGTAGTCGTCGAGCACGGCAAAGAGCGGCCGCCCACGCTCCATGGCCCACGTCACCAGCGCCGGCGCCTGCGGGTGACACCAGAAGAAGGACTGGAGCGCGCCGTACAGGCGCAGCGTGCCGCTCTCGGCCACCGCGCCCACCAGCGCGTCGTCGGGCACCCGGCGCGCGGTGCGCAGCGCGTCGAGGGCATAGCCTCGGTCGAACGTCGAGTTCAGGTGCGGCACCACCGGAGACGCGCGCACCGACCAGCCCGCGTAGCCCACCGTCACCACCACCCCGAGCGCGACCGCCAGGCGCCGCGGCGCGCGGCGCTCGAGCAGCACCGCCGCGCCCTCGGCGGCGGCCAGGTACATGGCAGGCAGGCCCGGAAGCACGTACCGCGCGCGCCACCACGCGTCGAACGGCACCTGCCACAGCGCGTAGGCGAGCGCGAACGCGGCGTACCACGCCGCCAGCGGCGCCACGGCCTTCGGGCGGCGCCACAGCCCCACGGCCGCCAGCGCCACCACGGGCCCGTGCACCTGCGCGGTGACCTGCACAAGAAAGACGAGCTGGTCGACAAAGTGCGCGCCGGTGAGGTTCGAGAGGTTGTCGGCGTACGGCAGGCCGAAGCGGCCCAGCAGCACCCGCAGCACCAGCGCCCACCCCACCATCGCAGCCGCAGCCCCCGCCCCCGCCCGGTGCACGTCCCTGCGAGTGGGCGCGAGGAGGATGAGCGCGGGCAGCGCGAGCGCGTCGGTCGGGCGGACCCCCAGCGAGACGCCGAAGAGCACCCCCGCCACCACCGGCCACCCGCGCCTGACGGCCAGCAGCGAGAAGACGAGGAGCGCCATCGACGGCAGGTCGCTCATCATCATCGTCCCGCCCCACAGGACGAGCGGCGACGCCAGGAAGGCCACCATCAGGGCCAGCGCCGCCCAGCCGCCGGCGCGGTCCCGCATCAGCGCGAAGAGGGCCAGGGCGCTGCCGACGGCCAGCACCGGGTTGACGTGGAACTCGAGGCCCACCAGCCCCGCCGCGGCGAGCAGCAGCGGGTACCCCGGCGGGAAGAACGTGAGGGCCTCGCCCTGGTGCTCCACCATGCACAGCGGCGCGAGCGCCCCCGGGAACGGCACCGACGGGTCGAACGCCAACCCGGCCTCGACGCCACGCAGCCGGTAGGACTCGAGCAGGTACGACGTCGCATCACAGCCGCCCACCCACCGCACGCGCCACGCGGCGTAGAGCCCCAGCGCCACCAGCGCTACGACCCACGGGGCCCGCGCCGGCAAGTCGTCGCGCTCGGCTGTCTCGTGCATCGGGCCCCTCCGGGCGGAGCGCGCGGCTCGTGGCGCCGGCCGCGCCGCGCCTCGTCGGCGCGCGGGCACCTTACCGGCAGTCTGCAAGCGCTGCGAGGCGACGCACGACGGCGCGGCGGCCCACCTCAGGCGGGCGAGGCGAGGGCCCACAGCGCCGCCACGAGGCGACGCACGAGGGCGCGCACGGCCGGGTGCTCCGCCTCGGGCAAAGGCAGCTCGTCGGCAGCCTCGGCCTCGACCAGCCCGTCGTCGAGCCACGCCTCGAGGGCCGCTGGCAGCGCGGCGTCGCGCGCAGGGAGCGCCTCGTCGTCGAAGGCCCGCGGCGACCGCCCGCCGAGCTCGAGCATCGCGAAGACCTCGAAGCAGAGCTCGCGCGCGACGGCGAAGCCCGCGTCCGAGAGCCCCGAGGCGTCGATGACGCTCACCAGCGCGTCGTGGCGGTTGTCGAAGGCGTGGCCCAGCTTCTCGCGCTCCTTCGGCGCGTCCTCCAGGTACCGCCAGGCCGCCTCGAGCCACTCAGCCGTCGGCGCCTCGCCCGGCAGCGGCCCGGGGTGCGGCGCCCGCGCCCGCTTCCCCTGCCCCAGGGCGCCCTTCGGCTCGAGGTCGAGCGGGCCGCCCGCGGCCACCAGCTCGTACAGGCCCAGCAGGTTCGAGAAGAGGGCCTCGGCGTCCTTCACCGAGTCGAAGCGCGGCTCGTCGGGCCACAGCGCGAGGATGACGGGCTGCGGCGGCACGCCCTGCGCGACCGCCTGCCGGAAGGCCTCGACCACGTCGTCGACGTCGCCGAGCGCGCGAGACGCCTGCAGCAGCCGCTCGAGCGCCGGCCGGCCGTCGAAGCGGCGCTCGAGGCCGCCCTCGTCACCCCCGTCACGCGCCTTCACCTTTGGCGCCGGCCGCTTCACCGCCGCGCCCCGCGACTTCGGGTGACGGGCCTTCGCCGTGCGTGCACGCGTCATGCGAACAACCAGCCTTTCTTCCACGCCTTCACCACCGCGAGGGCCGCCAGCACCACCGCCGCCACCGCCACCAGCGCGCCCAGCGCCACCGGGGTGAGTCCGCTGCGCGCGTGCGCCTCCCACCCGAGGAGCAGCACTGCGCCGAGCGCCCAGGCCGAGAACGGGTTGATCTCTTTCTTCAGCGCGCGCCGCCAGTCGAACCCGCCGCTGCGCAGCGCCCCGGCCTTCGCCGGCGACAGCCGCGGCACCCAGCGCGGCACCGCGCGGCAGAACTCGTCGAAGGCCGCGCCGAACCGGCTGCGCAGGAAGGCCTCTTCGGCGCGAATGATGAAGAAGTACTCGCCGAAGAAGAAGGCCAGCGTCACGACGTAGACCCACCCGTGGTGCGCGACGCAACACAGGCCGACCACGATGCCGAGGTTGCCGACGTAGAGCGGGTTGCGCACGTAGGCGTAGGGCCCGGTGGTGTTGAGCGTCGAGGCGTGGAGCGACAGGTCCTGCCCGCTGGTGCCCTCGGGCACCCAGCCCAGCACGTAGAAGCGAAGGCACTGCCCCGCCACCGCGAGCAGCAGCCCCACCCCGTCGAGGGCCGCGTCGACTCCGGGCCCGCCGGGCCCCGGGCGCCCCCCCTTCGTCCACAGCGCCCAGGCGCACGCGACGATGACGGGCACCGGCGAGAGGCTGCGGAGCCGGAAGAGGACCTGCCCGACCTGTTCAGTGAAGGACGCCACGACGGGCGCGTCCATCGCACCGCGGGCCTCGTCCTGCAAGCTGGGAGGAACACACGGGAAAGCCCGCACCCGCCCCCCGATGAATGCCCCGGACACGGCGCGGAACGAAGCCGACATGCTGTGGCTGGACAGCGAAGCGACCGTGACGGTACAGGCGCCCCGAATGACGCAGGCCGCAGGCGCTACCGTCGTCGAGCGGGCCAGGGCCGGAGACCCGTCGGCGTTCCGTGAGCTCTACGCGGCGCACCACCGGCAGGTGGCTCGGCAACTCGCCTTCCTGGTGCCGCGCGCCGACGTCGAAGACGTGCTGCAAGACGTCTTCATCGAGGTGTTCCGCAGCATCCGCCGCTTCCAGGGCAAGAGCGCCTTCACGACCTGGCTGTACCGGGTGGCCGTGCACGTCGCGATGAAGTCGCGCCGCAAGCACACCCGCAGCCGCCTCGACGTCGTCGACGAGCTGCCCGAACAGGTCGACGAGAAGCCCCGCCCCGAAGAGGTGACGCTGTCGGCCGAGCGCCAGGCCCGCGTCGAGGCGCTCCTCGAGCAGCTGTCCGAGAAGAAGCGCACCGTGCTGGTGATGCACGACCTGCACGGCGTCGACGCGCACGTCATCGCCGAGGTGGTGGGCACCAACGTGCTGACGGTGCGAACCCGCCTCTTCTACGCGCGCCGCGAGCTCGAGGCCCTGGCGAAGGCCGACCCGGCGCTGGCTGAGTTCTTCGAAGGAGCCGGGCGATGAGCGCGCACCTCACCGACGAGCAGCGCGAGGCCGTCGCCCTCGGGGCCGGCGAGCCCCACCTCGACGCACACCTGGCCGGCTGCGCCGAGTGCCGCGGCGCCGTCGCCGACGCGAAGGGCCGGCGCGCGCTGCTCGGCGGCCTCACGCCCTACACCTTGAGCGACCTCGCCTTCCGGCGCGTCGAGGCGCGGCTGATGGAGCAGGTCGACGAGGGGCTGCCGGCGCCCTGGCCGCGGTGGCTCACCGTGGCGCTCCCGCTGGCGGCCGCTGCGGCGGTGGTGGCGGTGGTGGCCCCCTGGCGGGTACCGGCCGTCGCGCCAGCCCCGGCGCCCGTCGCGCGCCCCGCGCCCAGGCCCTTCGCGGCGATGGTCGCGACGCTCGCTTCGGCCGACGCCAGGCGCCGCGGCCCCGACGGCGCCTTCACCCCCGTGCGCGCCGGCGACGAGGTGGCCACCGGCGGGGCCCTGTCGGCGACGCGGCTGGTGCTCTCGAGCCCGGCGCTCGTCCTCGAGGCCGAGGGCGACTGGGCCGCCGGCGGCGAGGCGCAGGTGGTGCTGGGCGCGGGCGCGGTGGCGGCGAACGGCGCGGCCGAGGTGCTGGCCGGCGCGCGGCGGGTGACGGGCGTCGAGGCGGTGTTCCGCGTCGCGCGCACCGCCGCCGAGGTGGTGGTGGACGTGGCCCGCGGCGACGTCGTGGTGCTCGACGACGTCACGGCCCAGCGGCGCGCGGTGACGGGCCCCGCGCGGCTGCGGTGGGCCGACGGCTCGCCGCTCTCGCAGGGCGTCTCCGAGGCGTTGGTGGCCTTCGGCGAGCCCGTCGCGCCCCGCGGCCCGGTGGTGCCCCTCGACCTGAGCGGCCTGCCGGCCGGCACCCTCGTCTCCGTCGACGGCCAGGGCTTCGGCGAGGCGCCCGTCTCGCTGGCCTTCGGGCCGGGCCGCCACCGGGTGGCGCTGACGCCGCCGGGGCAGGTGCGGCAGGAGCGCTTCATCGACCTCGTCGGCGGCGTGCCCTTCACCCTGGGCCTCGGCCCGGCGCAGGCTGACCGCGAGTCCGACGGGCCGGAGCCCGACGCGCGCGCCCTGGCCCGGGTGCTCGACGACCTGCGGCGCCAGACGCCGCGCCTGCGCGCCTGTTACGAGAAGTGGCTCAAGGCCACCCCCACCGCCGCCGGGCAGGTCGACCTCGTACTGGTGGTGACGGCGAAGGGCGTGGTGAAGCGGGCCGACGTTCGCGGAGACGCCATTCCGCCGAGCTCGGCGGCGTGCCTGAAGACGACGGCGAAGGCCTTCGTCCTGTCACCCCTAGGCAGCGAGCAGGAGCTCGAGGTGCCGCTGGTGCTGACGAACGGCAGGCCCTGAGGTGCCTCCGCCGCGGCCCGTCGCTGCGAGCGACGACGGCCGTCAGCGCGTGGGGCCGGGCTCGCTGGCGGCGCCCCGCGCGAGCGTGCTCTCCCGGTAGGCGGCGCTGCGGGCGCGCATCATGGCGCCCAGCGGGCGAAACTCGACGGGCGCGTGCCAGGGGTCGAACGAGAACGACTCCACCCGGGCCGAGAGCGCCTGCCCTTCGGCCGACCGCGGGTCCTGCACGGGGATGACGACGTCGGCGACGGGCGTCCACGGCGAGGTCCACCGCACCGTCGGGTCCTCGATGGGCGTCTCGCGCTCCGAGACGAAGGGCTGCACGCGCAGCGTCCACGTGAGGGGGGCGTGTGAGACCCGCGCCGCGAGGTCTTCACTGAAGCGCGCGCCGCCGCTCGAGATGGGGCCGACGGGGCTCGGCGGGTCCACCGGCAGGAAGCTGTACTTCACGGCCGCCGTGCCCCAGCGAATCGGCAGCACCGAGAAGAACGTGCGGTCGACGTAGGACTCGACGCGCGCGGACAGGTCCTTGCGCATCTGCGGGAGAATCGAGAAGGCGCTGACGCCGAGCGCCGAGAGGATGCGGGGCAGCGCCAGGAGCTTCGGGCCGTTCGCGGCGCGCACGACACCGATGAAGGCTTCGGGCGTCTTGAAGGGCATCGTGTCGCTGAGGATGGCGAGGAAGTCCTGGGTGGGTGCGTCCTCCATGCCGGGGATGAGCTTGCGCCCGGGCACACCCGTCACCTTGAGCGCCAGGCCCCGCACGTCGGGGACGTTGTCCGAGTGGTGGCCGGTGCCTCCGTTCGACAGCCGCACCCACGCCTGGAAGGTGCCCGGCGTCGAGAAGAGGCCGACCTTCGCCCAGTCCGGCAGGCCGTCGCGGACCCGCAGGCTGGCCGAGAGGCCGACGTGCGGCTTGGCGTGGAGCGCGCGGCTCAACGCGCCCCGAGCCCTCGACTTGCCCTGCTGAACGGCGCGCAGCTGCGCGGCGAGGGCCTCGAAGCGCTGCGCCTCGTCGGGCGCGACCTGCTCGGACCAATCGGTGATGGCCATGAACGCGCTTGTGCCACGACCCCGGGCCGATTGCCCGAACCACGCGCGGCCCGGGCCGGCGGCGGCCCCGCCCCGCCCGGAGTGGTCGGCGAGCGCCACCACTCCGGGCGTCGGCCGTCGGTCAGCGGCAGGTGGGCACGGTGCAGGAGCCCGCCATCGCCAGCTTCGAGGTGTCGTACATGTTGTTCGTGCAGACGTACGCGCCCTCGATGCAGCGGAAGTACGCGCTGAAGTCGCAGGTGGTGTTCGCGTAGCCGTCGCACGTGCTGGTGCTGAGCGGCGCCGCGGCCGTCCCGCACTTCAGCTTCGAGACGAGGGAGTTGCAGGCGGCGACGTTGGCGGCGCCGACGCCACCGCCGCACGCGGTGATGGCGAGGACCGAGAGGACTGCGAGGAGGTGCTTCATGACCAGCTTTCGGGTTGGTGGGGCTCTCGAGTGAGCCCGCACCTTCGTGCGCGCAGCCGCCCCCGGTTTTGACGGGGGCGTCGTCGACCGGCCGGTTTCTTGAGGGCCCGGGCGCCATCGGTACCCTTCGGAGCATGGACAAGCACTTCCTGGCGGACCAGCTGCAGCGGAAGCTTCGGGCGACGTACGAGACGGCGCGGCGCTACGACGAGGACGCGCGGGTGGACGCGAAGTCGGGGGCGCCCCGGGCGGTGAACGTGGCGCAGGCAGCGCGCACCCGGCTCGAGCAGGCCGAGGCCGCGTGGGCGGCGGCCGCCGACTTCAAGCCCGCCGCGATGCGCAAGGGCGAGCGCATCGGCCTGGGCGCGCTCGTCGAGGTGGAGGACGGCGAGGCCGGCAAGACGCTCTTCGTCGCGCCCGCGGGCGCCGGTGAGGAGCTGACCGGCCCCGACGGCGACGGCTTCCTCCACGTCGTCACGCCCGGCTCTCCGCTGGGCAAGGCGCTCATCGGCAAGAAGGTGGGCGACGTCGTCGAGGTGCTGGTGAAGGGTGAGCTGACAGAGTGGGAGATCACCTGGGCGTCGTAGCGCCACCGCGCCGGCCGGCCGCGGGCGCCCTGCTCACCGGCGCTCGAAGCGCTGCGCGTACACCCGGTAGAGCACCGGGAGCAGCACCAGGGTCAGCGCGCAGGCCGACAGCGTGCCGAAGACGATGACGACCGCGAGCGGGCGCTGCGTCTCGCTTCCCATGGCGCGGCTCGTCGCCGCCGGCACCAGCCCGAGGGCCGCGAGCGCCGCCGTCATCAGCACGGGCCGCAGCCGCTCCCGCGCCCCCTCGACGATGGCCGAGTCGAGCCCCATGCCGTGCCGGCGCCGCTCGGCGATGGCCGACATCACCAGCACCCCGTTGAGCGACGCCTGGCCGATGAGCGCGATGAAGCCGACGGCCGCCGCCACCGAGAGCGGCATGCCTGACAGCCACAGCCCGAAGACGCCGCCCGTCAGCGCAAAGGGCACGTTGAGGAGCGTCAACACCGCCAGCGGGAACGAGTCGAAGGCCTTGAACAGCAGCAGCAAGGTCAGCAGCAGCGCCACCGGCACCACCTGCTCGAGCCGCGTCATGGCGCGCTCCTTGTTCTCGAACTCGCCGCCCCACTCGAGCGACTGCCCCGGGCCGACGGGCGCCTTCGCGTCGACGAGGGCGCGGGCCTCTTCGACGAAGCCCCCCAGGTCGCGCTCGCGCACGTTCATGCGAATGCCGATGTA
>JADCJJ010000533.1 GCA_020247085.1 Myxococcaceae bacterium
CACCAGCGGCCGCTTTTTCGCTGGCTTGCCCCTGGCAGCGACACGCTCCTGCTCCGAGCGGCGGGGCAAAGGCGCAGGTCGCGGGCGCTCTGGCTTGAGCGCTGGCCGCTCGTCCGTACGATCCCTTGCCTCCAATGCGTCCGTTGCTTCGTCCTCGGGAGGCGCCTCTTCTTCGAAATCCGCTTCCGCGGGTGAGGCCTCTCGCGCCTCGGAGCGGTCGTCGTCCTCCTCCTGAGCGTCGGTGTTCGCCCGTGCGGCATCGAGGCCGAACGCTCCGACCGAACGGCTACTCGACGGCGCAAGGGTGTCGTTGACGTTCCCAGCCAAGGGTGACGGCCCAACAGTCGTCGCGCCGTTGATGGGGGCGTCGCCGATCACCACCTTTGGGCGGTTCGGTCGCGGCATCGGCGAGGTGAGTCCATTCACCACCTCGTGACTCGCCACCTCCTCGGCGAGATCGTCGCCGGTCTCGATGGCTGGGCGAAACCCCGTCATCTCGATGGGCTTGAGATCATCGTCACGCTGCGGGCGGCCGGGTGGCGACTTCCTGTCGCCGAGTCGGCCCTCGCCGGCTCCAGAAACAGGCCCTGCGAAGGGCGGGAGATGCTCGTGGGTGGCGGCGCTCGCTCCCGGGGCGCTCCCCGCGGGCTCGTCCGAACGCACCTGAACCCGCGCCGATGCAAGCGGAGCCGGCGGCGGCTTCTCGCCGTAAGGAGACTGAAGACCTATCGCCGTCTTCAGGTCGATCTCCGGGGCTCCCGCCTTCGACGCGGGCTTCGGCGCCGCGGAGCTGGGCATGATGATGGTCCGGTCGGCCGATCCATCCATCTCTGCGAGCTCTTGCGCAGTCGGCGGAGGAATCACGAGATTGGCGTTTTGAAGGCCGACGGCCACAGCTCCGGCGCCGCTCGAGTGCGACATCGCTGGCGAGGCGTTCCTCGCACGAGGAGGAGCAGGCTGAGCCGGTGGCGGCGTGACCACAGCCGCACGCTTGAGCGACGCAGTCTTGACCACCGGACTGTCGAGGTCATCCGGAAGGCTCACCGCCGAGTACCGCTCCATCTTTTCGGCTTCGCGATACAGGTCCTCTGCGAACGCCTCCTTCATGAAGGAAGACAGGTGCTTTCCTGAGTAGATGGAATCTCCCGCCAGGAGGAACCGCATCAGGTCTTCCTGGAGATCGCTCGCCCACTGGTATCGATCCTCGACCTCACGAGCGAGGGACTTGAGAACGACCTTCTCGAGGCCGGCCGGAATGCTGGGGTTGAACTGCCGTGGCAGAGGGACCTCGGCGTTCCGCACCTTCTCGAGCGTCGAGAAGTCGGACTCACCGACGAACAACTTCTCGCCGGTCAGCATCTCGTACAGCGTGACCCCCACGGCGAAGATGTCACTGCGGCGATCGATCGGCTGGCCCCGGACCTGCTCCGGGCTCATGTAGCCGAACTTTCCCTTGAGAATCCCCGCCTGGGTCTTCTGACTCCGGTTCGCCGCCTTCGCGATGCCAAAGTCGATGATCTTCACATCGCCTTCGTACGAGATGAGGATGTTTTGTGGCGAGACGTCGCGGTGAATGATGAAGAGCTCTTGCCCGCGCGCATCGCGTTTCCGGTGCGCATAGTCGAGGCCCTCGCACATCTTCGAGGCCACGAAGACGGCCATCGCCGTCGGCATGATCTCGCGTCTTCGGCGAAAGCGCTCGAGGAGGGCTCGGAGATCCTTCCCCGACACGTACTCCATCGCGATGTAGTACGCCTCGTCGTGCTTCCCGAGTTCATGGATGTGCACGACGTTCGCGTGGTTCAGCTGAACGCTGATCCGCGCTTCGTCGATGAACATGGTGATGAACTCGTCATCCTCCGCCATCGTCGGAAGGATCTTCTTGATGGCGAGGATTCGCTCGAACCCCTCGACCCCGAAGGCCTTCGCGGTGAACACCTCGGCCATACCGCCCACATTGAGCCGTTCGAGCAGCAGATACTTGCCGAAAAGCGTGGGCTTCTTCATCCGAGAGGCATGAACGCGCGTGGAACGGAAGTCGGTGCAGGTCCACTGCATCGACGCCTAGAAGATAGTCACAGGGCACGGATGCGTCAACGACGGCCATGATCGTGCGATCGACAAGTAGCGGAAAAAGCTCAAGAACGCGCTGTACCCGCGGGTACGACGAACAGGTCGAGACTCGAGCGGAGCAAGATCCTCGCACTCCTTGAAGAACCCAGATCTTAGCGAATCACCGGCGCTGGCGTACGCGTCGTCAGGAACTGGTGGCGGCCTCGACGAAACAACATCGAGCATGCGGATGATGCCAACCGCTTCCCTCCAACGCGAGTTCCAGGAGAGGCGAAGACTGACGGGTTCTCGAAGCCTCTACGGCGCTCGCCCCAAACCGCACACCGCGTAGGAGCCAAAGGCACCAGAAGCCTCTCCTTAGGAGTGCAACACCGGCACTCGACTGAAAGTAGACGTAACCAACTTGAAACGACTTCGGGCGACTTTGAAAGCCTCACACCGAAAACTGAAAAGTCCACGGCTCACAAGACCAAAACGGAAACCGAAAGAAAAAAAAGACCCCACACCAGCTTCCTGGTGTGGGGCCAAAAATCCGGCAGCGACCTACTCTCCCGCGCGGTTTCCCGCGGAGTACCATCGGCTCTGGAGGGCTTAACTTCCGTGTTCGAGATGGGAACGGGTGTGACCCCTCCGACATAGCCACCGGAAAACTTGCGCATACGAACCAAGAATTGAATGACGCCCACAGGGCGATGAATCGAAACTGCAACACAAGGTTGCAGGGGCCTCGACCTCGATCTCGAGCCTCGGCAGACACACAGGCCTGCCAGCGCCATCGAGAAAGAGACAATGTAAGCCGCACGACCTATTAGTACCGGTTAGCTGAACACATCACTGTGCTTACACATCCGGCCTATCAACGACGTAGTCTCCATCGGGTCTTCAGGGGGATTGCTCCCCGGGAGGCCAATTCTTGAGGTCGGTTTCCCGCTTAGATGCTTTCAGCGGTTATCCAATCCGCACATGGCTACCCAGCGGTGCCGCTGGCGCGACAACTGGTACACCAGAGGTGCGTCCAACCCGGTCCTCTCGTACTAAGGTCAGAGCCTCTCAAGCCTCCTACGCCCACGGAAGATAGGGACCAAACTGTCTCACGACGTTTTGAACCCAGCTCGCGTACCGCTTTAATTGGCGAACAGCCAAACCCTTGGGACCTGCTCCAGCCCCAGGATGCGATGAGCCGACATCGGGGTGCCAAACCTCCTCGTCGATGTGAACTCTTGGAGGAGATAAGCCTGTTATCCCCGGAGTACCTTTTATCCGTTGAGCGATGGCCCTTCCATTCAGAACCACCGGATCACTATGACCTGCTTTCGCACCTGCTCGA
>JADCJJ010000534.1 GCA_020247085.1 Myxococcaceae bacterium
CTGGCGGTTGGCGAGGTGCGCGAGGCGGTGTTCGACGCCGACGCGCTCCCGCAGGTCTTCGCGACCGGCGCGGGTGTGCTGAAGCACTCGGAGCTTCTTCTGGAGCGGCTCGTTGTCGCCCATGGTGATGGAGCGCCCCTTGCCGGTCGCCGCCTCGGTGCAGTTGGCCCGGAGAGGGCACGGTCCGCATGCCTCAGGGTCGAAGTGGACAACGGCGCCGGGCTCGAAGGGCTCCACCTCGCCTGCAGGGCAGGTGATGGTGCCGTCGCGGACGTTGACGTTGAAGTCGCGTTTGCCGAAGAGGCCCGGCTTCGAGCCCGCGCCGCGCCAGGGCTTGCAGACGACGCGGCCTCCGCGTTCGGTGACGTTCTCGGTGAGGACGCTGTTGACGTAGGCGCGGTCGATGAAGAGCTCCGCGGGGACGAGTCGCTGGTGCGTCAGGTCCTCGCTGAGCGCCGGAGCAGCCTCTTCCTCGGGGCGGTTTGCGGGAGTCACGGCACAGGCGAGGACGAGCTCGCTGTCGAGGTCGGTGCCCACGTGCTGCTTGTAGCCGTTGAAGCGCTTGCTCTTGCTCTTCCGGCCGTGACGCATGTCCGGGTCCTCAATGGAGACACGGCGGTCCGCGGCGACACCCTGTCGAATCTGCACGCCTCCGCCGGGCCTGGCCTCGACGTCCTGCGCCCGCACATGCGTCAGCGCTTCGATGTAGCGGGTGAGGGGCTCGTCCTTCACCTTCGAGGCGTGGCGCTCCACCCACGCCATCAGCCTGTCGAGTTGCCGGCACAGCCGCGTGAGGGCGTCGGACTTCGCATTCTCCTCGCTCCAGTCGATGTCGAGGCCGGCCTTGATGCTGCTGGCCATCAGCAACGGCACGTCCGCTTGCTGACACACCTCCTCGACGTCGGTGCCGAGCGCGAGCGCCGCGCACTCGGCCACCTTCCGCCCCGCGTGGCCGAGAAGGTTGATGGTGTCCTCAACCCGCCCGGCCCCTTCCAGAGGGCGGCTGTCGACTCCCAGCCGCAGCGACTTCGGCGTCTTCTTCCAGTCGAAGCCCTTCGTCTTCTTCGCCAGCTCCACCGTCCGCTCCAACAGGCGGCGGTCCATGTCGTGGCGAACGAGGCGCTCACGGAATTGCTGCAGTCCGCCCTGCGAGAAGGCCGGCGTCCCTTCGTCCTCGTCCAACGTCCCCAACACCAGTTGCCAGCGGCGGTCCGTCGTCGACAGGCAGACCGCCTCGGCGTCCGACACCTGCAGGTAGGCCTGCAGCAGGAGCGCCATGCACAGCAACCCCGGCGGCTGCGGCTCCTGCCCTTGGCCGGTGTCGCGATACATCGCCTCCAACTCCCCTTGGAACGAGTCGTCGAACAGCTCGTGCCGGTGCAGGCGAAGGAAGACGAGCAGCTTCCGGCTCTTCCCTGCCAACTTCAGCAGCCGCTCCTCTCGTGGGCTGCAGTCGACCTCCGGTCTCCAGCGCTCCATGACCACCTCCGTGAGGTCGCCACGAGATCACGCCTGCCGCGATGGCGTCGATCCTTCGCGTAAGTGATCGACCTTGCTGGCCCGGATTCCTGATCGGTGCTCTAGAGTTCCTCGCCGCGGGCGCCAGGCTCCAGGAGTTCGCCGAGGGGCGCTTCGGCGCCGAGTTCGTCGCCGAGGTCGCACTCGTTCAAGCCCCGGACGGCGCGCTTCGAGCCATCGAGCTCGTCCGCCCTTCGGGCACCCCGCGCTTCGACACCTGGGTCACGTCGGTCGCGAAGGCGCGGCTCGAGGCCTTCCGGTTCGACGGCGGCCTCGCGCGCGCGCCGCTGCGGAGCGTCTGGCGCTTCACCGGGCGGCTGTCGTTCTCGAAGAAGACGGCGCCGGTCCTGCGCGACGTCGCCGCGGCGCTCCCGCTCCTCGCGCTCGGCTTCCTCTCTGGCGGCCGGCTACCATTCGGACTGGGCCGCTTCGACGAGGCCGCTGGGACCGCCGAGGTCGTCGACCTCTCGTCCCCTCACTTCGAGTGCCGCGTGCGCGCTGTGGAGACGGAGGAGTGAGCGCCGGCCACCTCGCCGACCCGGGGAGGGGCGCGCGACGACCTCAGCCGCCCCGGTAGCGGAACATGCGCTGGCGGTGCGACGAGCCATCGAGCGCCTCGAAGAGGAACCCGCGGAACACCATCACGACGTGGAGCAGCGCCCCTCCGGCCAGCGCCAGGCCGCCGGCGCCGAGCAGCCCCAGGGCAGCCACGGCGAGGTCGCCGAAGCGCGAGACGATGACGAAGGCCGCGACGAACAGCCCGTTCGGAACGAACCACTCGATCCAGTTCTCCTGCAGGAAGCCGAAGCTGCGCGTGAGGGTGTCGAGGCCTCCGCGCGTGCCCTTCTGGTAGACGACCTCGGGTGTGGCATTGAGCGCGACGAACTTCACCAGGGTGAAGGGCAGCACCAGGTTCTGGTTCGCGGCGAACAGCGGCGAGAGGACGAGGTCGACGACCCACAGCACGAAGAAGATGCCGATCCACGACCAGAAGTAGGCGCCGAGGCTCGTCTTGAGCTGGTCGAGGCCGACCTTCTGGTTCGCGACCAGCCCGCCGAGGAAGAAGCAGTAGACGCTCAGCGACGCCGACCGCGCCAGACCGATGAGGAAGCCTCCCGAGTACGGGTCGAGGAGCGACCCGAGCAAGAGCCCCAGCGCGAGCCACGCCACGGAGAGGCCCATCGGAAGCAGCAACGTCCACGGGTTCTTCGCAATGGCGGCGAGGGCGTCGGTGAGGGCCCTGGCGTAGAGGCGCGCGTAGACGGCGATGACGTTCATCGGTGGGGGCACGTAACCGCTTTTCCGGGGCGGGCCAACCCACGTTGGAGGGGGCCCCCACACCGCGTTCCATCAAGCACGCGCCCCAGCGCTCCGCCGCGGCGCGAACCCGCTCCTTCGGCAGGCGGGCTTCAAGCGGCCGGGCGGCGGCTGGACGAGGAGCCGCGAGCGGCCGTGGAGCGGCTCGACGCTGCGGCAAGAGGAACTGCAGGTGGAGCTGCTCGTGCCCCGTGGCCTCAGGCCCTCCGGCTGGGTGCACCTCGGGCTGTGGCTCTCCGCGCGCCCCGAGGCACGTCGCGCCGCGGCGACCATCGCGATGACCGAGCACCGCCTGCCGCTGGACGTCGGAGGTGACGCGATGGGCCTCGCGGTCGCCATCGAGCACTGGCTGCGGTCCGAGGGGCTGCCCTGGTTCGACTGCGAACCGGACCTCGAGGCGCTGGCGCGTGCGGCCGAGGCGAGAGACGCGCGGCGGGACTGTTGTGCGCAGTGGGAGGCGCCACGCATCGCCGCGCTGTGGCGGCTCGCCGGGCGACCTGACGAGGCCGAGCGCGTCGAGCGAGCCGCCAGCCAGACCGGCCTGCCGGCGCGCCAGCCCGCGTGAGCGCCGCCACGAGGGGCCCCGCGGACGGCGCGAACAGATCTCAGCGGAGCACCTGAGGTCGCGGACACCTCGTCGGTACTCCCGGGACACCTCGGTGCGCGCGGGCCCCACCGACTGACGCCATGGTCGACGAACCTCGGCGCGCCCGACACGGTGGGCGGCACGTCGGCGCCCGGGGATGCCGCCTGCGCGCGCCGTCCACGCTGACGCCACGACCTCGGCCGGCGCGGCCCCGAGCGCCGCGCTCCTTCTGCGCGCCCGACTGAGTGGGCGGCACGTCGGCGCCCGGGGTTGGCTCCTGCGCGCGCGGTCCACGCCGACGCCACGACCTCGGCCGGCGCGTCCCCGAGCGCCGCGCTCCTTCGGCGCGCCCGACAGGGTGGGCGGCACGTCGGCGCCCGGGGATGCCTCCTGCGCGCGCGGTCCACGCCGACACCACGACCTCGGCCGGCGCGTCCCCGGGCGCCGCGCTCCTTCGGCGCGCCCCCGGTGCTGGGGGGCCCGGCCCCGGCACGCTACCCACCAAGGGACGCCGCCTCCTCCCGGGCGCGCGCTCCGCGCCGGCCGGGCAGCAGCCGCGCGCGGGGAGTAGAACCCCGTCACACGCCCGGCCGACGGGCAGATGGAGCACCCACACGATGTTCGACGCTCGCCTCGACGCCGAAGGGCTCTCGGACCCGGACCTCGAGACGCTCCGCGTCTTCGGCATACGCGGCGGGCTCGTGACCCCGCGCTGGGGCACCGCGCCCCACGAGGCGGCCGACGCCACCGAGCGCTTCCTTCGGGAGCAGGCGCCGAGGCTGGAGCGCGCCGGCCTCGAGGTGGTGACGAGCGCCGCGGTGCCCCTGTGGCTCGAGGGCCACCGCGGCCAGGGGGCGCTCCTCGACGCGCTGCCACGCACCCTCGGCCTGCGCGGCGTGGCGGCCGTCGGCCCCCTTGAGTGGACGACGGGCAGCCGCGCCCAGCAGGAGCTGCTCCTCGCCCAGGCCGCGCTCGCCGACGCGCTGGGCCGGCCCGTCGTCGTCAGCGCGCCGCGCGCCGAGCACGAGCCGCTCACCGCGCGGCTGCTCGCCTGCCTCGACCGCTCGAAGCTGGCCCCGGCGCGGGTGCTCGTCGACGGCGTCACACCCAACACCGTGCGCTCGGTGCTCGCCCGGGGCCATCATGTGGGCCTCAACCTGCACCCGGAGCGCCTCGGCGTGGACCTCGCCGAGCGGCTCGTGCACTCGCTCGGCCCGGAACGCCTCGTGCTCTCCACCGGCGCCCGTGACGCACCGACCGACCTGCTGGCGCTCCCACGCCTCGTCTCACGGCTCAAGCAGGCGCGCCTGTCGGGCGCCGTGCTTCGCCGGGTCGGCGGGCAGACGCTCTGGCGCTTCCTCGGGCGGCGCGCGTGACGCCGACGCCTCCAAAGGGCTCGGCCTTGCTGCGAGCACCCGCCAAAAGCGAGTACAACGACCCCTCGCCGTGAGCTCTCCGACCGCCGACCACACCGTCGTGCTGCACGTGACGCCGGGCGAGGTCCTCGACGATCGCTGGCGCCTCGAGGGCCGCATCGGCCAGGGGGCGATGGGGAGCGTCTTCAAGGGCCGGGACCTCGAGACGAAGGCGCCCGTGGCGGTGAAGGTGCTGGCCCCCGAGCATTGCCGGAAGCCCAAGGTGCTGGCGCGCTTCGAGCGCGAGGCCGAGCTGTTGATGGGGCTGCGGCACCCGAACATCGTGCAGCTCCTCGGGCACGGGAGGCTGCGGGCGCTCCCCTTCATCGTCATGGAGTTCCTCGACGGCACGACGCTGTCGGAGGTGCTCGAAGCGAAGGGCGGCCGGCTGCAGGTGCCCGAGGTGGTGGCCCTGGTGAAGCCCATCGCCGCGGGCCTCGCCTTCCTCCACCACCACGGCCTCGTCCACCGCGACATCAAGCCGCAGAACATCTTCCTCACCACCACGGGGCGCGTGCTCATCCACGACCTGGGCGTGGCGCGCGACCAGCACAACCCGGGCCTGACGAAGCCCGGCGCGATGGTGGGCACGCCCTACTACATGTCTCCCGAGCAGATCCTCGGCCTCGAGGACATCGACCGCCGCACCGACGTCTACGCGCTCGCCGCGATGACGTTCGAGCTGCTCACCGGCCGCCCGCCCTTCCTCGGCTCGAACAACTTCGAGGTGCTCTACGGGCACAAGAACACCGCGGTGCCCGACGCGGCGGCGCTGAACCGCACCCTCACGAAGGGCGTGGCGAAGGTGCTCGTGCACGGCATGGCCAAGCGCCGTGAGGAGCGCCCCGAGACGGCCTCGGAGTTCGCCGCCGAGCTCGAGGCCGCGGCGGGCGTCTCGAAGATCGACCTCGCGAAGACCTTCGCCTTCCTCACCGAGCGCAGGAAGAAGCGCGCGGCCTCGGACGCCAGCGAGACGCGAGAGCGCCTGCCCGCCGCCGGCCCGCAGGCCCAGCGCCAGGCCCCGTCTCCGGGTAAGC
>JADCJJ010000535.1 GCA_020247085.1 Myxococcaceae bacterium
CGGCGCCCTTGAGTCCGTGGGCGCGCGAGACGTAGCCGACGCCGAGCCAGTCCTTCACGGGGCGGCCGGCGCGCGGCGGTCATCGACCAGCTCGAGGCGAATCTTCTCGCCCTTCTTCTGGGCGGCGTGCTGCACCACGGTGCGCAGCGCGTTGATGGTGCGCCCGTCGCGGCCGATCACCTTGCCGACGTCATCGGGCGCCACCTTCAGCTCGTACAACGCGTGGTCGGCCGCCGCGGTCACGGTCAGCTCGACCACGTCGGGCTTGTCCACGAGGGCCTTCGCCAGGAAGACGATGAGGTCCTTCATGGAGCGGGCGTCAGGCCTTGGCGGCCGGAGCCTTCTTCGACTTCTTGTAGAGGGTGCCGAGGGTCTCGGACGGCAGCGCGCCCTGCTTCGTCCAGTGGGCCCAGCGCTCCTCGTTCACCGCGAACTTCGCCGGCGACTCGTTGGGGTCGTACATGCCGATGCTCTCGATGAAGCGACCGTCGCGGGGCATGCGCGAGTCAGCGGCGACGACGTGGTAGTACGGGCGCTTCTTGGCACCAGCGCGGGCGAGACGGAGGACGACGGCCATCGGGACAAGCTCCTGAAAAGACGTTGGGAGAGCGGCCCTACCGCACTGGCTGTGGGGCGTCAAGGCGGGCTGGGCGGCGGCTCACCAGTGGCCGTACTCGTCGCGCGGGAAGAGGTCGCGGTTGACGTCGTCGCCGGGGCGCGGGGGCGGGGCGGGCTCGGCGAAGGCGCCGTCGACGAAGCGGGTGAGCTCGGCCCACTGGGCGTCGGGGAGCCCGGCGCGACGGGTGGCGGCGAGGCGCTGCGCCAGGGTGGGCGCGTCGACCGAGACGGGCTGGTCGCCGGCGAGGAAGAAGCTGTCGGCGGGGGCGATCTGCGGGCCGCCGATGCGGGCGACGTGGGGGAACACGGCGGCGGCGCTGCGGAGCGTGCGCTCGGTGGGGGCCCACTGGGCGAGGAGACCACCGGGGGCGAGGCGCGACTTCACCAGCTCGTAGAATTCGGTCGAGTACAGGCTGCCCGAGTGCGACGAGCGCACCAGCAGGGTGTCGGTGATGATGACGTCGTAGCGCTCGGAGGTGTCGACGAGGAACTTGCGGCCGTCTCGCACGAGGAAGCGCACGCGGGGGTCGGCGAAGAGGACGCGGACCTGCTCGAAGCGGTCCTCGAGGGCGCGCACGAGCGGGTACTCGCTGCCGCAGATCTCGACGGTGTCGACCTGCGCCACGCGGGGGTCGGCGGCGAGGCCGTAGGGGGTGGAGCCGGCGCCGAAGCCGATGACGAGCACCTTCTTCGGGGCGGGGTGGAACAGGGGCGGCACCCAGCCGAGGCGCACGTGGAAGTCGTCGAAGGGCACGCCGTTCTGGATCTCGCCCGAGATGAAGAGGGTGTGGGCGCCAGGCGACCGCTCGACGAGCGCGGTGACGCAGGAGTGATCTTCTCTGGAGACGAAGGGCTGGCCCTGGGCGCCGTGCAGCAGTTGCCAGAAGCGGTTGGCGTCGGGAAGCGCGAGCATGAGGGCGGCGGTGAGGGCGAGCACGGGCGCGGCGACGCGCAGGCGGCGGCCGGCGAGGGCGGGGGTGAGGCCGATGGCGACCGAGGCGCCGGCGAAGAGGCGGAGGGTGGCAGGGGTGCCGAGGTGGGCGAGGAGCGCGAAGCCGGTGACGAGGGTGCCGGCGACGCAACCCAGCGTGTTGGCGAAGAGGAGCGCGCCCGTCGAGCGGCCGACCTGCTCGAGCCGCTTCGAGACGACGGCCTGAATGACGGCGAACGAGACGCCCATGAGCAGCGTGGGCAGCAGCAGCGTGGCCAGGGGAATCCACACGTTCCGCAGGGGGATCCACGCCGGGTAGCCGAAGGCCTCGATGGCGCGGGTGACGGCGACGGGGCCGCTGAGCGCCGAGAGGCCGGTGGCGAGCTGGAGCCAGAGGAAGGTGCGCTCGGGCGAGCGGACGCGTCGGAGCAGCCGGGCGCCGAGGACGGAGCCGAGGCCGAGGCCGACGAGGTACACGGCGAGGAGGCGGCTGAAGGTGTAGGTGTTCGAGCTCATCACCACGTTGAGGAGCCGGAACCAGACGACCTCGAGGCCCAGCGCGATGAAGCCGGTGAGGCCGTAGGCGGCGAGCCAGGCCCACGGGAGCGCGGCGGCGCCCGGGCCGGAGACGGCGGCGCGGGGCGCGTCGGGCGCGGGCGCGAGGCGGGGCGCGAGGGCGAGCGCGGCGCAGCCGGCGACGGCGTTGAGGGCGGCGGCGCCGAAGACGAGGGGCTCGAGGCCGGTGTGCGAGAGCAGCCAGGGGCCGGCGGTGGCCACGGCGCCGGCGGCGGCGCCGACGGTGTTGACGCCGTAGAGGCGGCCGACGTCGGGGGCGATGGAGGCGTCACGCACCAGCGCGCGGGACAGCAGCGGAAGCGTCGAGCCCATGAGAAAGGTGGGCAGGCAGAGCAGGCCGAAGTGGAAGGCGAAGGCGGCGGCGGTGGACTCGAGGTGCGGCGAGAGCGCCGGGTACCAGGCGTAGAGGAGCGTGGGGCTGGCCAGGCCGAAGAGGCCGATGACGAGCTCGGCGAGGCCGTAGGCGACGACGGCGCCGCGGGGAGAGAGGCGATCGGCGAGGGCGCCACCGGCGAGGTTGCCCAGGCCGAGGCCGGCCATGAAGGCGGCGACGACGACGGTGACCGAGAACAGGTCCATACCGGCGTGCAGCGAGAGCAGCCTCTGCCAGAGGGCCTGGTACAGCAGGGCCGAGGCGCCGCTGCCGAAGAAGACGGCGAAGAGGAAGGGCCTGAGCCACCGCACGCAGGCGGGCGTCTAGGCGGGCGCGGGGGCAGCGTCGACGGTCTTCGTGCGAAGGCGTGCCGTCAGGGGCAGGTCCAGGGCGCGGTGGAGGACGAGGCGTTGGCGCTGTTGGCGTTGTCGCGCTGGAACTTCGGCCACGGGGCCGAGGGGTCGAGGCCCCTGGCGTCGACGACGACCGACGTGAGGGTGGCCGTCGGGCCGAGGGCGGAGAGGACGTAGAGGACGCCGGCCTCGCGCGAGCAGTCCCGGGCGCCGCCGTCGAGGCGCAGCACATCGAGGGCCGGCTCGGCGAGCGCGCCATTCAACCCGCTCAGCGGCAGGCCGTCCAGGTCGGCGAACCACTCGATCGAGAGGTCAGAAGGTCGGACCTGAGCGATGCGACGGACGAAGAGATTACCCGGGCCGGGCACTCCGACTCCGACCTGGGCGACCGCCAGCAGCCGCCCGTTGCCGAGAATCAGGCTCTGCCAGGAGCTCCCGAAGCCCCCGCCTCCCGCGAACCCTGCGTCGGCCACGCCCGTCGCAGTGAACGGGATCTTCATCAGGCTCCCGCTGTTGCTCACGCCATAGATGGCGTCGGCTCCGACCAGTGGCACTGAGGACATGGAGGGTTCATCGATCGACACGCCACCGTCGAACCGGTTCGAGTCGCTGAAGAAGAACGTTGAACCGGTGAAGAACGCCGCCGGCGCACCTGCGGCGACCAACCGCCCGGCCCCGTCGAGGGCCAGCCCCCGGGCGCTGAGGGTCGTGAGCCCCGGTCGTTCAGCAACGAGCGACCAGGCCGTACCGTCGCACTCCTGCTTCCGAAGAACCGAGCCAATCGAAGTGAAGAGCTCGAGCCTCGCGCCGGCGGAGCGAAGCGCGATGGGGATTAGATGGCTCGGGGCTGCGGGGCCAGGAAAGGCCCGCTTGACACACGTCGGCGAGCCGAATTCCAGAGCGTTGTTGGCGGTCACTCCAACGGGCAGCGCCGGACCATTTCCCAGGCCCCCGAGCCCCAGGGAGACGACCGCGTCGGTGAGGTCGCTCGACGTGCAGCGCGATTCGACGAGGCCGCCATCAGCCAACGACAGTCGACTCAGGCTGCGGCTCCCGCTTGCCGGACACGAGCTCGTCGGGCACGCCGCAGTGGAGACCCAGATGCTGTTGCCCGCCGCCACGATGGGGGCAAGAACTGCCTGCGTCGTCAAAGCCGACCAGAGGAGGTTGCCCGAGGGGTCGAAGGCGAGGACTGACGGAAAGCTGGGAGACGGCGACATCTGGGCGAGACCCATCACGACAGTCCCGTTCTCCGAGATGGTGAGTGGATACACCGACAACGTGACCCCTGGAGCACGCGACAGGGCGGCGCTCCGGCTCCACCGCAGGCGGGTGACGGCAAAGCCGCCGTCCCTTGGCTCGGCGCGGTTGCCGGCGGGGTCCTCGATGGGCAGCACGCGGAAGCCCATGGGCCCGCGGAGGCCGTTAAGGGGTGACGAGGTGACGTCGATGGCGAAGCAGCGGCAGGCGCCAGTGCACCCTGTGCAGGTCTCGGGCGCGACGACGGCCTCTGGCGGCGGGAGAACGTCGCCAGGGACGGCGGGGCGGCCTCCGTCGACGGTGACGCGAACGAGGACACGCTCGTCCTTCTTCCAGGCGCTGGGGATGACGGGGTCGGGGTCGGGGCCGGAGCGCGGCGCGACGAAGACCGTCACCTCGGGCGCGACGGTGTCCCGCTCGATGGCGAGCTCGCGGCTGGGGCCACCGTCGGGCCAGCCGGCGACGAACGCCTTGACGCCGTCGGGAGCGGCGACGGGCAGCGCCCCCGAGTACCGGCCGGCAGCGCCGGTGAAGTCGGCGGCGCCGGAGACGGGGACGGAGGTCAAGGAGACTGCGCCACCGTCGGGCTTCGAGACGCGGAGCTCCGCGGGGACGGAGGCCTGGTTGGTGGAAGCGCCCGCGGCGGGAGTGGTCCACTCGAGGACGAAGCCCTGCGAGACGCATGCGCCGCCGGCGGGTGAGGGCTCGCACTCCTGGAACGGCAGGCAGGCGGCGGCCACCTCGGAGGCACAGGCGGAGAACGAGACGGCGCGAGACGCCGTGGGGCCACCGTCCCAGCCGAAGGCGACGGCGCCGGAGCCGGCGTCGGAGAAGCCCTGGAGCGCCCCGGGGATTCCGCTGAGGAGCAGCGTCTGGGCGCCCCAGGTCGCCCGCACGGGGATGGCGAGGGTGGAGGGCCAGGGGCCTCCGTCAGCGAGGACGAATTGCGCCTCGACGCTAACGGGCTGTGCGGCGGGCAGCGTCGTCGGCTCGACGGGCTGCGACACGACGAGCCGGCCATCGACACAGGCCGCGGAGTCGCGCCCCACGACACACACGGCCCAGGGCGCGCAGCCGGCGTCGCACGCGGGCTGTTCGGAACCAGCACCGGCATCACCGGTGGCCCCACTCGAGGCCTCCACGCACACCCCCACCGCCGCGTTGCCTGCCGCCAGCTGGCACCGCTGCCCCGCTGGGCATGGCGGCAGCCCCTCCCCGCACCGCCCAGCAATGGGCGCCGGTGGACACGCCAACAGCCCGACTGTCGCCAGCCACAGCGCCCACGCGCGACGCATCGTCTCCATCGTCACACCCCCGTGCTTGTCGCTGCTGACTGTTGCGCCTACGGACACGTCCAGAAGGACATGTCCGAATTGGCATTCCCCGTGTTGCCGTTGTCTCGCTGGTACTTGGGCCATGGCGCCGTCGCGTCAAGCCCGGGCGAGTCCACCACAATGGCGTGCAACCTCGCCGTCGCACCACTCCTCGTCAACACGTACAGCATCCCCAACGGCGCCCTCGTCGGCGGACATACCTTGCTTCCCGCGCCATCCCGGTACACGTCCAACGCCATCTGCGCCACGGCACTCACATCAACACCAAGACTGGCACTCCAGTCTGACGCCAGGCTGGCCGAGTCGAGAGCAAAGAGACGGCCCGCTTCTCCGATGACGTACGCCCGACGCCCCGCCCCCAGCACCGGCGTCGTCCCCTGCGTCGAGACGGCCTGCGCCAGAGTCGCTGCGCTTGGCGCACCGTAAGCGCCATTCATATAACTGACTCGCACCACCGTCTCGCCTGAAGTCCCCCAAAGAAAGAAGCCGCTACCCGCGGCCGGAGTTCCACTGTTGGCTGCGGCCACCGAATCAGACGCCATTCCGTTCATCAACGTCGTCGATGCCGACACCGTGTACACGTTGCCATTACCGACGACGCCGCCGCCGCCCACACGACCCGTTCCGGTAAAAAAGAGGCCTCGGACTTGGGTGCCGTTGGGTGCCGAAAAGTCGCCTTTGGCGACCCACGAGGCCCCCTCCGGCAATTCCAACTTCCACAACCGGGCTGACGCAGTCGACGCAACGAAGGCCTCAACAGCATTCGCTGGAGACACCTGCGCCACTATCGACGTGAATGCACTCGAGGCTGTCGGCAGCGACGGAACGTTTTGCGGCTGACACCCGGCCGCCAGAAGAGATTCGAGCCTGCCGCTCCGACTTGCGAGTGGCACCTCAACCCCTCCATCGACGAGCGTTGCCAATGCCATGTCGCCTGAATACGTGCCAGACGGGTAGATGCAACCAGATGGCCCAAACCCGCCGTCCGCTCCTTGCACCAGGGACTGCATTCGGATGTCACTTGGCGTACTTGGCACACTCGTCGCCACCCATACCTGACTCGCCCCCACCGCCGGGCCCGCCGTCACCGTCCCAGTCGTCACCGCCTCCCACGCCGCACCTCCATCAGGACTGGTGGCTACCACTCGCCCGGCCGTGCCAGGCCGGTTCTGCACCGCCGTCACGATGAGTCCGTTTCGCGTCACGGCGACTGGGTAGATGGCATTAGCTGGGTCGTTGAGACTGATGTCCCTCACCCACCGCACCCGCGTCACCCCTGCATCCACCGTCGTCGCCCCCTCATTCCCAACCCCATCCACCCCTCTCGCCTCAATTACCACCGCACCCGTCAACCCATTCAGCCCCACCAACGCCAAGTCCACTCCGTAACACCGGCAGGTGCCTCCACCGCACAACTCGCCTGGACATGCGCCCGCTGTCCCTCCATCCACCTCCACTCCACCCACCCTCAACGTCACCGCCCCAAGCACTTCATCCCCACTCACCTGCACCCGCACCACCTCATCCTTCTTCCATGGCTCCCCCAGTCTCCTCACCGTCAACACCGGCGGCGTCGCATCCACCCGCCCCATCACGCTTGCATTCACCCCGCCGTCGAAGGCCGTCGCCCAAGTGTAGTCACCAGAGGCGCCCGGCGTCGTCCACGCGCCGCCCGTCTTCACTGCCCCTCCCCCCGCCAACACCACCCGCTGCCCGCCAGGGCCCACCACCGGTACTCCTCCCCCGTAAACCCCTCCGTCCACCATCGTCACCCGCACCCCAAGCTGCAAAACCTGCCCAGGCCCGTACGTACCCCCATCTGGACTCGTCCACGCCACCGACGTCACCGCCGCGACACACTGCCCGCCTGCCGTAGTCGGTGTGCACGACTGCCACTCCGCGCACCGCACGGCCTCACACCCCTCAAACCGCACACCCCGCGTCTCCCTCGGGCCACCCTCCCACCCCACCACCACCTCCCCAAACCCTGCATCCCCCCTCCCCGCTACCCCTCCGTCACTCCCACTCTCCACCGACGCATCCACTCCCCAACTCGTCCTCACCGGAATCCTCGGCGCACCCCCAAACACTCCCCCGTCCTCCAACACCAACACCGCCCGCACCGGCACCACTGCCCCTACCCCAAACACGCCCCCATCCTCCGGCCTCGTCACCACCAACCTCCCACTCGCGCACCTCCCTCCATCCACCGTCCCCACGCACCGCTGGTACGCCTCACACGCAGGCCCAGCCACCTCACACCCCTCAAACACCACCCTCCGCACCTCAAGCGGCCCTCCATCCTCCCACCCAACCCTCAGCGTCCCCTCCCCTGAATTCGCACCCCCATCCACTCCCCCTCTCGCCCCACTCTCCACCAACGTCTCCACTCCCCAACTCGCCCTCACCGGAATCCTCGGCGCATTCCCAAACACTCCCCCGTCCTCCAACACCAACACCGCCTGCACCGGCACCACAGCCCCCACCCCAAACACGCCCCCATCCTCCGGCCTCGTCACCACC
>JADCJJ010000536.1 GCA_020247085.1 Myxococcaceae bacterium
CGTGGGCGAGGTGGCCTCCGAAGCTGGCCTGCGGCTGTGCGACCGCCGACTCCAGGAGGCCCTGGTCTCGCAGACCCGCCCCACCGCCGAAGAGCTCGAGCTGGCTCGCGTGCAGCTCGATGACCTCATCGACGTCGAGGAAGACGATGTCTTCGACGTTCACTTCGCGAGCTTCCTCAGCGTCTCGGCGTGGGTCGCCATCATTCGCTTGCCCGACTCGCGAACCCGCTCCTTCTTGCTGAGCCGAACCGGGCGGATGATGAGCGACTCACCGTCGGTCTTCACCTCGAGCGACGTGTCCTTCGTGATGTCGAGCAGCTCGAGGATGGGGCGCTCGATGATGAGCCCAAGACTATTTCCCACGGCAGAGAGCTTCTTAATCATGACTGGACCCCGTTATACGGATGTTCGAACCGAAGCATAACCGCCCGCGGGCTGGGCGGTGAAGGACCTCCCCGCGGTCAGCCAACCGTCTCGCGTGACTCGACGGAGCGCAGGAGCTTGAAGTCCTGAACAACCTGCCAGGCGGTTGCGAACGAGCATGAGGCGCGGCGCGCGACCTCGGCCACGGTGAGCTCCGGAGCGCGCTCGAGCACGGTCCACACGTCCGCGCGCCACGTCGGGCCCATCAGCAGGCGGTTGCGGTAGCCAGCGTGCCGCCGGGCGAGCACCTCAGGTGACAAGACGTCGTCGTTGCGGTCGCGGAGTGTTCCAGCTGGGGCCTTCAACTTCGAGCCGACGAAGCGCGGGTCTTCGCCGCGGCGCTTCAACTGGAAGTCCGTACCCACAGGGAGCAGGTCGACGCGAGGACCCTCATACGCGGTGTTGAGCCTTGCGAAGCGGCGGTCCTTGGCGAGCCACGAGGCGATGGCCGCCCAATAGGCACGCACCCGCTCGGAGGTCTCCGCGGTGGCGAGGCGCACCAGTCGGTCCGCGTTGATGTGCGCGTGATGAACACCGAGCCAGGTCGTCAGGACCGAGAGCACGCGGAGGTCGCCGTCGTCCATGCCGAGCTGCGAGGCGTGCACGAGCGTCGCCTCGAGGTCTGCGTCGCGCTCCGGCGTCGCGGCGAAGATCATGCCGATACCCACCATGCGCGCCGTGAGCACCTTCGATGGCGGTCTCGGCTCGGGCGCCGCGCGGCTGAATCCCACCGCCCGATAGTATCAGAATAACAGATACGTACCGACCAGGCTTTCGTTCGGCTGCGGTACGTCGGCGCAGCCCCGCCGCTTCGCCTGAACAGTCCACCTTGCGCGCGCGAGCAAGTACTGCCGTTTAGACAAGTCAGCCTCAGTGCCCGAACCCATGCTCTTGCGTCATCGCGCAAGTGCGCCTATTTAAGCAAGTATGGCTCCCCGGAACGACCTCGAAGCACTCGCACGGAGCCGGCTCCCGCAGGTTCTCGCTGCGCTGTTCGACCTCGACTCGAAGGAGGCGCGCGTCGCCCGGGCGACCCACGAAGCCTACGACTTGAGCGCGAAGGTCGGCGGGAAGGCGTTCATCCTCGACGTCCTCGGGGGCTCGACGCCGGCCCTCCTCAGTCACTGGCAGCGGGTCAGCTCGGCAGCACGGAGACAGGAGATTCCCGTGATGGTCGTCCCCTCCATGAGCCGCTCCGGACGCGACCTCTCTCTGGCACACGGTATCAACTGGGTCGACCTCGCCGGGAACGCGAGCATTCGGGCGCCAGGACTCCAGATTCGCATCGAGGGGCAGCCCAACCGCTACGCGCGAACTGGGCGCCCTGCATCCGTCTTCGAGCGGAGGAGTTCGCGGCTCACCCGCCTTCTCCTCCAGCACCCTGGACGCGAATGGACGGTCCGCGAGTGCGCGAAGGAATCTGGGTTGAACGAGGGTCACGTCAGCCGCATCGTCTCTCGCCTCGTCGCCGAGGAATTCCTCCGAAAGGAGGGCAAGCGACTTCGAGTCGCCGAACCTCTTAATCTCCTCGATGCCTGGAGGGATGCCGCTGACTTCTCGAAGCACCGACTCCTCCGCGGGCACGTCGCCGCGCGCTCAGGAGAGGAGCTGCTCGCCCTCGCATCACGCCGTCTGGCCGACGCGCACCTCGAACACGCAGCGACGGGCCTCGGGGCCGCCTGGCTCTACGACCGCTTCGCGATGTTCCGGCTCGTGTCGCTCTACCTCCGCGAGTGGCCCAGCCCGGCCCAGCTCGAGCAACTCCACTTCAGAGAGGAGCCCAACGGTGCGAACCTCTGGCTGGTGCTTCCCGCTGATGACGGCGTGTTCGACGGAGCTCGCGTGGTCGAGGGCGTCACCTGTGTTCACCCGGTGCAGGTGTACGTCGACCTCAAAGACCAGCCGGAGCGCGCCACCGAGGCCGCCGACCACCTGAAGCAGAACCCTGTCCTCCTCGGAGTCGGCAATGGCGCCTCGTAAGCCGCCGACCGCCGTGCACTACACGCCCAGGGACGTGGCGCTCGTGCGCAGCGCATGTCTCACGCTCGCAACCTACCTCGGGAGTTTCCTCGAGGACCTCGTCGTGGTCGGAGGACTCGTTCCGACCCTCCTCATCCCGCCAGACGAGAAGCGCGAGCCGCACGTTGGCACCCAGGACCTCGACCTTGGGCTCAGCCTCGCCCTGCTCGAGGAAGCCCGATACGTCGAACTCGTCGCGCATCTGCGCAGCGCGAACTTCGAGCCCGACCAGAACGAAGCCGGGAAGCCTGCGAACCACCGCTGGAAGCACCGTGACGAGCGCGTCACCGTCGACTTCCTCATGGCGCCATCGTGTGGCGTCCCAGGTAGCAACGCCAAGGTGCGGGTGATCGAGACCAGCCTGTCGGCCGTGCTCGCAGCAGGCCTGCCCCTGGCGTTCCGCGACAGACAGCGCATCACGCTCACCGGCAAGACCCTTCGCGGCGAGGAGGCCACGCGAGACCTCTGGGTCTGCGGCCCCGGGGCCTTCCTCGTGCTGAAGGCGCTCGCGTTCCGCGGGAGAGGCGAGCCCAAGGACGCATACGACCTGCTCTACGTCCTCGAGAATTTCGGCGCGACCTACGTTTCCGACGTCGCGAACGTGCTCCGTCCGCTGCTCGACAACGAGCCAGCCAACGAGGCGGTCGAGATCCTCAAGGAGGACTTCTCCACAGCGGACCGCCCGGGACCGATGCGGGCAGCAGAGTTCCTCGGCCGGCCGGGTGACGCGGCATTCCGAGCCGACAAGGCGGGGGCTGTGAACGAGCTCTTTCGCTCTTTGGGGCGCTGAGCCTTCAGCGCTCTCCAGAAACGACCCACCTCTGCTCTGTAGAACCGGACCAGGCCAGGAACGCGATCGCGACTGCGGAGTCAGCGAACAAGATACATGGTCACCGGTCCCTTTCCCTCAGAGCCCGCGGTTCTTGAGCGTGGGAGCTGATCAGGTCTCTGATCAAGGCCATGAAGAACGTCCCGGGCGGACTGCCGCTTGGGGTTCTCCCCTCTGCGGAGAGCGACGGACCTGAACAGGCGTTCTGATATTGGCGCGGTAACCGTTCAGGAGGCCGGGCCTCGATCAGCCGCGCACATCCCGGCGATCAGTTCCCGCACTGACTCGGCTCGCGTGAGCTGCGCAGGCGTGATC
>JADCJJ010000537.1 GCA_020247085.1 Myxococcaceae bacterium
ATGACGGTGACGAGCGCGCAGCCGCCGCGCGACAGCCGCACGGTCACCCGGGTCGCGCCGGCGTCGATGGCGTTCTCGGCGAGCTCCTTCACCACCGACGCCGGGCGCTCGACGACCTCGCCGGCGGCGATCTGGTTCACCAGGTCTGCGGGGAGCCGGCGGATCCTGCCCATGGGACGATTTCCGAGCGCCTGCGAGGAGGCGTTCGCTACAGTCAGGGCGCCTTTTTCGGCCAAACCGCCCGTGAATGCCACTGACCTGTTGAAGACGACCCACGCGCGGCTCGGCGAGGTGGTGCTCGGGAAGCCCCTGCAGGCGAAGCTGGCGCTTACGTGCCTCGCGGCGCGGGGCCACCTGCTGCTCGAGGACGTGCCCGGCGTCGGGAAGACGACGCTCGCCGAGGGCCTCGCGCGCGCGTTCTCGCTGTCCTGCGCGCGGGTGCAGTTCACCGCTGACCTGCTGCCCTCCGACATCCTGGGCGCGCAGGTCTTCCTGCAGCAGCAGGGCACATTCGAGTTCCGGCCGGGCCCCATCTTCCATCAGGTGGTGCTGGCCGACGAGCTCAACCGCGCGCCGCCGCGCACGCAGTCGGCGCTGCTCGAGGCGATGGCGCAGGGGCAGGTGAGCCTCGACGGCGTCACCCGCCCGCTGCCGACGCCCTTCGTCGTCATCGCCACGCAGAACCCGCTCGATCTCGCCGGTACCTACCCGCTCCCCGACTCGCAGCTCGACCGCTTCCTCATGCGACTCTCGCTGGGGCACCTCGCCCCGCAGTTCGAGGCCGAGCTGCTGGTGTCGCGGCGGAGCGAGCCGCTGCAGGCGTTCTCGCCCGTCGGCGGCCCCGACGTACTCTCGTCGCTGCAGCGCGCCGCCGACGCCGTGCGGGTCGACCGCGACGTCGCCGACTACGCCGTCAGGTTGGCCACGGCGACGCGCGCCCACGGTGACGTGGAGCGCGGGGTGTCGACCCGCGCCGTGCTGGCGCTGATGGCGGCGGCGCGGGCCTGGGCCCTGTGGGAGGCGCGCGACTTCGTGACCCCAGGCGACGTCCGGGCGGTGCTGACGGCGACGGTCGCCCACCGGTTGCTGCTCAAGAGCGCCGTCCAGGGCGCCTTCAGCCGCGACGAGGCCGCGCACCTCGTCGAGGAGATCTCGAGGCGCGTCGACGCGCCGAGGTGATTCGGGTGCTCCGCGCGGCCGTCGCGACGCTGAGGCGGTGGATGAACCCCGACCGGGTCCTGCGAGTGACCCCGATGGGGCGGGTGTACCTGGTGCTGACGCTCGGGGTGGGCGTGGGGGCGCTCAACACCGGAAACAACCTGCTGTATCTGGTGCTGGCCTTCCTGCTGTCGAGCATCATCGTCTCGGGCGTGCTGTCGGAGCGCGTCGTACGGGACCTGACGGTGCGCCGGCTGCTGCCCGACGGGGCCTTCGCGCACGAGCCCTTCCCGATTCGCTACGAGCTGCGCCGCCGGCGGGGCCATGCCTTCGCCGTCGCGGTGCGTGAGGCGTCGACCTTGATGAACGCCGGGGCCTTCGCGGCCGTCGTGAGCGCTGCCGGGCCCACCGTGGTGCGCGCCACGGCGCTCGCGCCCCGCCGGGGGCCCTGGGCGCTCGCCGCCGTCGAGGTGAGCACCACGTTCCCCTTCGGCATCTTCGAGAAGAAGCGCACCATCGCGCTGGCCGATACGCTCCTCGTGTACCCGCGGCGCGGCTTCGCGTGCGAGGTCTCGACGGCTGGGCAGCGCCAGGTGCCAGGCGACGCGTCGAGCGGGGCCGCGCGGGGCGGTACGGCCGACGTCGCCGACCTGCGCGAGCTGGTGCCGGGCGAAGACGCCCGCCGCGTGCACTGGCGGCGCAGCGCCGCGCTCGGCAAACCGGTGGTGGTGGTGCGGGAGCGCGAGGAGCGCCGCCAGCACGTGCTGCGCGTCGACCCGACGACCCCCAGCGAGGCCCTCGACTCGGCCTGCGAGGCGGCGGCCGGGCAGGCGCGGCGCCTGCTGGCCGACGGCTGGAGCGTAGGCCTCGAGGTCGGCGGCGCCAGGCTTCGCCCCGGGAGCGGCGCCCTGCACGAGCGGCGGCTCCTCGCGGCCCTGGCCCTCGCCGGGTACGGAGACGCCGGGTGAGCCGCCCCCTCGAGACGCTCGCGCGTGACGTCACCGCGTCGATCGCCTTCGGCGCGGTCGCCGTCTCGGGGAGCGTGCCGGGGCCCGTCCTCCTCGCCTTCCCCGTCGCGCTGGGGCTGTCGCTGCGCGGGGTGCGCCCGCTCGCCGGCCGCCGATCGGCGAGCGTCGTGCTGCTGCTGGCCGTCGCCGCCGCCCTCTTCGGCTGGGCGACCTTTGGCAGGCTCGAGCTCATCGTCGCGGCGGTGGCCTTCGCGGTGCTGGTGAACTGCCACCGGCTGGTGGCGGAGCCGTCACCCCAGACGACCCGGCAGGTGCTCTTGACGAGCCTGCTGGTGATCACCGGCGGCGCAGTGCTGGTCGGCGACGTGCGCTTCGCCCTCTTCGTCTTCGGGTTCATCGTCGCCGCGTCGTGGACGATGGCCCGGATGGTGCTCGACGGGCCCGAGGGCCGCCGCGAGCCGGGCATCGACGAGGCGCCCGCGCGACGGCAGGTGGCCTACGGCCTGGGCCTGACGCTGGCCCTGGGGGTCGTGCTCTTCGTCGTGTTTCCGCGCCTGTCGTGGAACCAGGCGATGGCCCGCGCCCCGCCGGGGCTCGGCGGCGTCACGGGCATGAGCGAGTCGGTGCGGCTCGGTGGCGGCGGCGACATCAAGACGAACCCGCGGGTGGTGTTCCGAGTCTCACTCGACCCGGACCCGCTGACCGAGTCGCTCGAGGCCTATTGGGTGGGCCGCCACTTCACGCGCTTCGATGGGCGCCAGTGGAGTTCGACTGGCACGGCCCAACCCCCGACCCGGAGGGTGCTCATGCCGTTCCCGCGCCGCAGAGGGGCCCGCTCGGTCAAGCAGGACATCGTCCTGTCCTCGGCCTACGGGAGCCGAACGCTCGTCGCGCTCGACGTGCCGATGCACTTCCTCAACGGCCGCAGCGTCGGCCTGGGCGGTGCGGTGCCCATGAACCTCTCGCGGGTGCCCGATGATCAGGTGCTCGCGATGCTCGAGGGAAACGAGATCGGTTACGAGGCCATCAGCGTCGACGAGCCGTCCTTCGACACGAGCGCGCCCCCGGCCTCGGCCACCGAGCTGCCGGCCCTCGACCCGCGGGTCCGCGCGCTGGCCGTCGAGTTGAAGGGCCCGGCGAAGGCGCCGCTCGACGTCGCGACCCGCTTCGAGCGCGAGCTGACGCGCCGGTACGCCTACACGCTCGCGCTGCCTGGCGAGGTCGACGACCCGCTCGTCGACTTCCTGTTCGTTCGCCGAGCGGGACACTGCGAAGACTTCGCCACCGCCCTCGCCGTGCTCCTGCGCATCGAGGGCATTCCCAGCCGCGTGACGACCGGCTTCCTGGGCGGGCAGCGCGCTGGCGCGCGGTACCACGTTCGCGCCGGCGACGCCCACGCGTGGACCGAGGCGTACGTCGACGGCGCGTGGCGCCGGTTCGACGCCACGCCCGAGGCGGGCCGCAGCGCATCGCCGCCGGCGTGGTTGAGCGCCGCCATCGTCGCCTACGAGACGGTCGAGGAGTGGTGGCGCCTGCGGGTGCTGGACTACTCGGTAAGGGACCAGTTCGCGTTCGTACGGGACGTGTTGCGCTGGCCCTCGGGCACCGACGAGGCCGGTGAGGCGAGGGGCGCGTCGCTGACGCCGACGGGGCGCGGCGCGCTCGTCGTGAGCCTGGCGACCGTCGCCCTGCTGGCCCTCTTGTTCCTGCCGCGGCGACGCGGGCGCGGCACCCACCCAGCGAGCGGGCTGCTCGACGCCATCGAGGCGACCCTGCGAGCCCGGGGCGTCGACACGGGCGGCAAGCCCCTCGAGGAGTTCTCGCAATCGTTGACCGCCACCAACCACCCGCTGGGCCCGGCGCTGGCGCACGTCACCAGGCGTTACCTCGAGGCGCGGTTCGGGGCGCGGCCGCTCGGCCCCCGCGAGCAGCGCGCCCTGCTCGCGACGCTCGAAACCCCGCCTGGCCCGTCGGCTGGTTGATAGGCTGACGGGCTGATGCTGAAGCGGGTGTTCGAGGCGCTGGTGCCGGTCCGCCCTGGGGAGCGGCGGCTGACGGGCGCGCTCTTCCTTCACAGCCTGTTCGCCGTCGGCGCCTTCCTCACGGGCCGAAGCGTGCGCGACGCCCTCTTCCTCGCCTACGGCGACCGCGCCCAGCTCGCGTGGATGTACGTGCTGTCGGCGGTGGCGGTGACGCTGTCGGGGCTGCTGTACGGGCGCTTCGCGACGCGTATCAGACGCGATCTGATGGCCCTGGCGTCGGCCTCTGCGTTCGGCCTCGTCTTCGTCGTCCTGTACCTCGCCGAGCGGGCCCAGCCGGCCTGGGTCTACCCGGTCATCTACGTCACCGTCGAGGTCGTCGGCGCACTGGTGCTGGTGCAGTTCTGGACGCTGTCGAACGAGCTGTTCAACGCCCAGGAAGCCAAGCGCCTGTACGGCCTCATCGGCGCTGGCGGCACCTTCGCCAACATCCTCATCGGGGTGTCGTCGGCGGCGGTCGCGAGGCGCTTCGGAACGAGCGCGCTGCTGCTGATGTGCGTGGGGTTGCTGCTCGCCACGGCCGTCGCGAGCTTCGCGGCGGGCCGCATCGGGCGGCAGCGACTCTTCGCGCGGGCCGCGACCGGCAAGCCCAGCGCGGCCAGGCGTGCCGGCGGCGCCGCGCGGGTGCTGGGCGACGCCCACCTGCGCTCCGTCGCCCTGCTGGCGGCGGTGACCTTCTTCACCACCACCCTCGTCGACTTCGAGTTCAAGGTGGTGGCCGCCGACAAGGTCGAGCCCGGCGAGCTGGCTTCGTACTTCGGGTACTTCAGCGCCGTCGTCGGCGTGCTGGCGCTGGGGCTCCAGCTGTTCGGCACCAGCCGACTGCTCAGCCGCGCCGGCGTCGTCGGGGCCCTGGCGGTGCTCCCGCTGTCTCTCACCCTCGGCAACGCGGCCCTGGTCCTCTTCCCCGCGCTCTGGGCGGCGTCGTTGACGAAGGGCGCCGACACCCTGTTCCGGTACTCGGTGAACGACGCCACCACGCAGATTCTCTACCTCCCGGTACCCTCGCAGGCCCGCGTCGCGGCCAAGGCCTTCATCGACGGGGTGGTCAAGCCAATGGCCATCGGCCTGGCGGGCATCACGCTCAAGGTGTGGGGCCTCGTCGTCGGGAAGGACCCCTACCGCCTGGCGTGGGTCTCGCTCGCGCTCGGGGGCGTCTGGCTGGCCGTCGTGTCGACGCTGCGGAGCCGCTACATCAAGACGCTCCAGGAGAACCTCAAGCACCGTCGGCTCGACCTGACGACGGCGAAGAGCGCGGCCGTCGACGGCTCGACGAGCACGGTGATCGAGCGCGCGCTGGCGAGCGACGACACGCAAGAGGTGCTCAACGCGCTCTCGCTGCTGCCCCACCTCGACAAGCTCGCGCTCGACCACCAGGTCGAGGCCCTGCTCGAGCACCGCGCGACCGAGGTGCGCGTCAAGGCGCTCGAGTACTACGCGCACCGGCAGACGATGCGCTTCGCCAACTCGGTCTTCCGCCGCTTCGAAGACGCCGACCCGGCCGTGCGCGCCGCGGCCATCGACGCCTTCTGCGCCATCGGCCGCGACAAGGCCGTGAAGAGCGTGCGCTCGTTCCTTCAAGACGGGGACGCGCGCATTCGCAGCGCCGCGGTGACGGGAATGATCCGCTACGGCGGGCTCGACGGAGTGCTGGTCGCAGCTGAGGCGCTCAAGCTGCTCATCAACGACCGCGACGGTGTGATGCGCCTGCACGCGGCGAAGGTGCTGGGCGCGATCGGCGTGAAGAACTTCTACCAGCCGGTGCTGCAGCTCATGAGCGACGCCGACCCGCGCGTGCGGCGCGCGGCGGTGACGGCGGCTGGGCAGCTCAAGAGCCCGGAGTTCGTGATTCCCCTCATCTACCGCACGCAGAGCCACGAGACGGCGCGGGAGGCCACCGAGGCGTTGACGGCCTACGGCCACGGCATCGTCGCGACGCTGTCGAAGGTGCTCGGGAACCAGCTCGAAGACGCGAACATTCGCCGGGCGGTGGCGCGGGTGTTGGGCCGCCTGGGGACGACCGAGGCCGTCGAGGTCATCGCCCGGCACCTCGACGAGACCGACGAGGAGCTGCGGGGGCGGCTCTACAAGTCGCTGGCGCGGACGGTAAAGGGCCGACGGCTGGTGCTGAAGGACGCGGCGCCGGTGCGGGCGGCGCTCGACCGGGAGCTGACGCGGGCCTGGCGCACCCTGCACCTCGGCGAGGCAATCGGGCTCGGCGCGGGCCCCGGGCCGACGACGCCGCGCGGCGGAGAGCCGGCCACCCTGGCGCTCCTGGCCTCGGCGCTGACCGAGAAGGTGGCGCAGATCGAGGCCCGCCTCTTCCTGCTCCTGGCGGTGCTCTACCCCGACGCCGACATGGAGCAGATCGCCGCTGGGCTCCGCGACGCTCTGGCCGCCGACGCAGCGCGCAGGCGCGGGAACGCCGTCGAGCTGCTCGACAACCTCCTCGACCGCGATCTCAAGGCCCGGTTCCTCCCCCTCCTCGAGGAGCTGCCGCGCGCCGAGAAGCTCAAGCAGGTGGCCGAGCACTACCCGCCCCCCGGGCTCGACGCGAAGGGCGCGCTCCTCAGCCTCGCGCACGACGAGACGGCATGGGTCCGCGCGTGCGCCATCTGGTGCTGGGCCGAGTCACGGCTGACGGAGGGAGACCGGAGCACGGCGCTCGAGGCGGCTGCGGCCGATCAGAGCCCGATCGTTCGGGAGATTGCCCTGGCCGCGCTGCTGAGGGGCGACCCGGCCCGCGCGCGGAGCGTCGCCGAGGGGCGCTCCGATGACGACTCCCCGATGGTGAAGCAGCTGGTGCGGGCGATTCAGGAGTCGTCGCCCGTCTCAGCGGCGTGAGAGGCCGTCAGCGCGCCCGCAGCGACGACCCCAGCACCCACAGGCCGATGACGACGAAGGCGACACCGGCCAGGCGCTGCAGCAGCGCCGGTGACACCAACTTCAACAACACCTCACCC
>JADCJJ010000538.1 GCA_020247085.1 Myxococcaceae bacterium
CGGCTGATGGAGTACGAGGTCGGCCTGAAGCTGTACGAGCGCGTGAAGAAGGGCGCGAAGCTGGTGCCCCTCGTCGAAGCGCCCCCGCTCGCCCCGAGCGAGGTGTCGTTCGCGTTCGTCGACGAGTATTGGAACGACGAGCTGCGCAGCTACCGGTTCTCTCTCGAGTCCCGGTGCATCGAGGAGACGGCGCGATGAGCCCGGCCGCTGTGCTCTTGGTGGCGGCGCTGCTGGGCCAGGCGCCGTCGGGACGCCTCGAGAACCCCCTCGTCTCTCGCCAACGCGAGAAGCTCGACCTCGTCGAGAAGCTGCGCCGCGACGTCTTCAAGGTCGACCGCTCCATCGGCGAGACCGACAAGCTCATCGCCAGGAGCCGGAACGCGCCCTACCTGCCCGACCTGCAGTTCCGCCTCGCCGAGCTCTACGTCGAGAAGAGCCGGCTGGTGTACGCGCTGCAGGCCGAGACCCGCCCCGAGGGCGCCATCGGCGCGCTCGTCTCACCCGAGACGCGGCTGCTCAAGCAGAAGGCGATGCAGCTCTACACCCGCCTGCTGCGCGAGTTCCCCGACTTCAAGGACGCCGACAAGGTGACGTTCTACCTCGCGCACGAGCAGCGCGAGCTGGGTGAGTTCGACGCCATGCTCAAGACGCTGGCCGACCTCGTCAAGCGGTACCCGAGCTCGCCGCTCCGCCTCGACGCCGAGCAGATCCTGGGCGACCACTTCTTCGACAAGTCCGACCTCAAGCAGGCCGAGGAGCACTACCGGGCCATCCTCGACGCGCCGCCGTCGCCGGTGCACGACCTCGCCCGCTACAAGATGGGGTGGATCCGCATCAACCAGCAGAACCACAACGAGGCCGTCACCTTCTTCGAGGCGGCGGCGGCGTCGGCGCCCCTGCCCGGCGTCGACCAGTCGCGGGCGCTCAACGTCAAGCGCGAGGCGCTGCTCGACCTCGTCTACAGCTACACCGAGGCGCGGCCGGCGCGCGGAGCCCTGCAGTACTTCGAGAAGCTCTCGGAGTCGCGGGCCACCTTCGCGCTGGCGCTCGACAAGCTGTCGAACCGCTACTTCATCAAGCAGCAGTACGAGTTCGCCATTCCGGCGCTGCGCAAGCTGCTCGAGGTGCAGCCCGACCCCGAGCTCGAGGTCGAGCGCGTGGGCAAGCTCTACGACTCGCTCAAGGCCGCCCGCGGCAAGGTGCTCCCCAAGCCCGACGACGTCACCTTCCTGGTGCGCGCCGCCGTGCAGGTGAAGGTCGACCCGGCTCTCGACGAGGGCGCCCGCAAGAAGGCGCTCGCCGAGCTCGAAGAGATGGCCCGCGACCTGGCCACGTCGATTCACGTGCAGGCCCAGAAGCGCGAAGACCGGCCGCTCTCCCTCGAGGCGGCGGCCGCCTACGAGCGGTACCTGGGGCTGTTCCGGCCGAAGCAGTACGCCACCGTCATCATGCAGAACCGCGCCGATGCCCTCTTCGCCGCCCGGCGCTACGTCGAGTCGGCGCGCCAGTTCGAGGAGCTCGCCACCGCCCTCGACGGCGCGGCGCCGCCAGGCCCCGAGGCGACGAGCGGAGCGCCGGGGGCGACCACCGACGCCACGAGGGACGGCGCCGCGCGCGAGGCAGGGCCGAGGGAGGCGTCGAAGGACGCGAAGGGCCCGGGCGGGAGCCCGCCGACGAAGGACGGCAAGCTGGCGGCCGTCGCTGCCGTCGCGAACGCGGGCCGGGGCGCGCCGCGCACGCTGTCGGACGCCAAGGCCCACGACGAGGCGCTCTACGGCGCCCTGCTCGCGCACTACTCGGCCTTGCGACCCGGAGAGGTCGAGCGCCTCTCGGCCTACGAGGTCGCCGACGCGCGCCAGGCGCTCAAGCTGCTCGGCGCCCGGTTCATCGCCCGCTACCCGAAGAACGAGCACGCGCTCGAGGTGAAGTTCAACATCGCCCGCGCCCACTACGAGGACGGCGACTACAAGAAGGCCGCCGAGCTCTTCCAGCAGTTCGCCCTCTCGCACCCCGACCACAAGGACGCCGCCGTCGCCGGGAACCTCTCGTTCGACGCGCTCCGCCAGCTCAACGACTTCAAGGCCATCGACGAGGCGGGCAAGGCCTACCTCGCCTCGCCCCTGCCGGCGGCCTTCAAGGCCGACGTGCAGCGAATCCTCACGCAGTCGAAGGCCGACGCCCTCGGCGAGCTGGCGCTCAAGTCGACCGAAGAGACCGGCGACGTCGTCGTCGGGCTGCTCAAGGTGGCGGACGAGAACAAGGGCCAGGAGCTGGGCGAGAAGGCGCTCTACGGCGCCTTCGCCGCGGCGCGCGACAAGCGCGACCTGCGCAAGGAGCGCGAGCTGGGAGAGCGCTTCGTCAAGGAGTACCCGAAGTCGCAGTACCTCTCGGACGTGATGCTCACCCTCGGCCGGCACGCCGCCGAGGCCGGGCGCTTCCAGGACGCGGCCGGCTACTTCGAGCAGATGGGCCAGCTCTTCCAGGGTGACGCCGCCGGCCTCGACGCGCTCCTCTCGTCGGCGCGGCTGCGCCTGGCGCTGGGCGACCTTGCCGGCGCCATCCGGGCGCTCGAGCAGGCCGCGGAGCAGAGCGGCGCGAAGAAGGCCGAGGTGCTGGCGCTGCTGGCGCAGACCCACCTCAAGCTGAAGGCCCCCGCGAAGGCCCGGGCGACGGCGGAGCAGGTGCTCAAGCTCGACAAGGCCAACGCGGCCGCGGCCGCCGTCGTCTGCGAGGTCGCCGCGGGCACCCCGGGCGAGAAGCCGGAGCCGCTGGTGGCGATGCTGCAGCCGGTGACGAACGCCCCCGGCGCCGGCGGTGACGACGTCGCCAGGGCCACCTGGTACCTCGCCGAGCTGCTGTACCGGCAGTTCAAGTCCACGCCGGGCGACAAGGTGGACGAGAAGGTCGCGCAGCTGCAGCAGCTCCAGGGCCTGTACCAGCAGGCGGCCTCGATGGGCTCGGCCGAGTGGGCCGTCGCCTCGCTCTGGCGCATCGCCTCCGCGTTCGACCACCTCGCGAAGGTCGTCGACGCGACGCCGCCCCCGGCCAACCTCAAGCCCGCCGACCTCGAGGCCTTCCGCGCCGTGGTGCGGCAGCAGGTCGAGCCCCTCGAACGGCAAGCCGCCCAAGTGTACCAGACGTGCATCGACCGCGCGGAGTCGCTCGAGGTGTTCAGCGCCGCGCTGGTGGGTTGCCGGAAGCGGGTCGACGAGGCGAGCTCGCCCCTGCGCGGGCCGCCGCCCGAACGGCCCGTCGCCGTCGACGACCTGCAGCGCAAGGCCGAGGCGACACAGAGCGCGGCCGACTTCGAGGCCCTCGCGCTCGCCCTGCTCGGCGCCGGCCGGGTCAACGACGCCCTGCTCCACCTGAACCGGGCCCTCGAGCTCGACGAGGCGCGCGCCTCGACTCACTCCGCGCTCGGCTATGCGCTGCTGCTCTCGGGCGACGCCAACGCCGCCCGCGCGGCGTACGGCCGGGCCCTCGAGGCCGACCCGACCTTCGACAAGGCGCGCGCGAACCTCGCCGCCCTGCGCTGCCGCTTCTTCGACACCGAGGGGGCGCGGCGCGAGGTGGGCCTCTTGAAGGACGTCGGCGGCCTCGTCGGCCCAGACGTGGACCCCGAGTGGAAGAGCTGCAAGTGAGCGGAGCGCGGCGGCGCGGCTGGCTGCTCCTGGCGCTCTGCTGCGCGGGGTGTGGCCAGCGGCCAGGCGAGCCCGGGCCTCCGCGCTTCGTCCTCGAGGGCAGCCTGGGCCAGCTGATGGGGCTTGGGTACGACGAGGCCCGCCTCCGCTTCGCACCGTTGGAGTCGCTGGCGCTCGACTTCGTCCGCATCCGGCCGCTCTCCGGTGGCGGACCAGACGGGGGCGACGCCTCGGCGGGCAACAGCGAAGACCTGGTGCTGCAGCTCGCCTACCGACTGCAGGGCGACGACCCGCCCAACCGCCAGCGCATCGACCTCACCTTCCTCGACGTGAGCGGCGGAGGCCGCACGGCGCTCGCCCGGAACGTCTCGGGTGACCCGCGCCGCACCTTCCCGCCGCTGCGCGTGGGCAGCCTCTTCCTCGAGCGCGCGCCCAACAACGACGCGCCGGGCCCCGTCGCGGGTGAGTTCAACCTCACGTTCCAGAACGGCGCCGAGGTCGCCTCGGGCCGCACCGTGTTCGGCCGCTTCTCGGCCAGGGTGGTGCCACCATGAGACGACTCGTCCTCCTCGCCTCGCTCGCCTTGTGCGCCGGCTGCGGCCTCAAGCGGGTGCCGCAGGCCATCCTCGACAAGCTGCCCTACGAGGCGAAGATCGAGCTGCTCGAGGCCGAGAACGACCTCGCGCTCGCCGTCGACCGCCTCGACGAGGCGCGCGCCGAGGTGGGCCGCACGCGCGAGCAGCTGCGGCGCGCGAAGGACCGCGCGGGGGCGGCCCGGAGCGAGGTCAGCGCCGCCCGCGACGACGTGTCGCGCGAGGTGGCGGGGCTCGCGGTGACCGAGGCCGAGGCGCGGGTGGCATGGCTGCGGGCGAGGCAGCGCGTGAACGTTCGGGACGAAGCGCTCGCGGAAAAGGCGCTCACCTGCGCGCTCGCGCGCTACGAGGAGACCCGCCTGGCCGCGGCGCGCAAGGCCAAGCTCGAGGGCAGTGAAGACTACGACCCGGCCGCCTTCAAGCAGCAGGTGGCTGCCTGCGACGCCGAGTACGCGGTGAAGCGAGACGAGGTGAAGGCGACCGACGTCGAGGCCGAGGGCGTGCGGGCCGAGTGGGAGAAGGCCCGCGCGGCCCTGGCGAAGAAGACGTTCGACGCGCGCGCGTCGCCATTCGTCGAGTGAGGCCCTGACCCATGCTGACGCCCGCCGCCTTCCTCACGCTCGGCCTCGCCCTCGGCCAGAAGGCCGACCCCGAGGCCCTCAGGCGCACCGTCGCGGTCGAGGCGGCCGCCGTCGAGCGCAGCCCCGACGACACCGAGGCGCTCTACCGCCTGGGGCTGGCCTCGCTCGCGCTGGGAGACTTCACGCGCGCCGCGCACGCGCTCGAGTCCCTCGTGCAGAAAGACCCCGAGTCGCTCGAAGGCACGCTGCTGCTCGCCCGCGCCTACCGCGGGGCGAACGACGCGGCGAAGGCGAAGGCGCTGCTCGACCGGGCCATCCTCTCACAGCCAGACGAGCCGACGCTGCGGGCCGAGCGGGGCGCCCTGGCGAGGGCCCAGGACGAGGTGGCCGTCGCCATCGAGCACTACGGGAAGGCCGTCGAGCTGGCGCCCACCGACGCCAGCCTGCGCTTCAACCTCGCCGAGGCGCTGCAGCAGGCGACGCGCCTCGACGAGGCCATCGCGGGCTACCGCAAGGCGCTCGAACTCGACGACGGCCTGACGGCGGCGCGGGTGAACCTGGGCAAGGCGCTCGCCGAGAAGGGGCTCTTCGGCGAGGCGAAGGAGCTGCTGCTGGCCGTCTCGAGGGACACGCTGGACGACGCCGAGGCCCACTACAACCTGGGCGTGGTGCTGCTGCGCGAGGGCAACGCCTCGGGCGCCGTGAAGGCCTTCGAGCGCGCCCTGGCCATCTCGCCGCGGCACGCGCAGGCCCTCAACAACCTGGGCGTCGCCTTCGACGCGCTGGCCGACCCGAAGCGGGCCCTCGACGCCTTCCGGCGGGCGACGCAGGCCGACCCGACGTTCGCCGAGGCCTTCTTCAACCTCGGCATGAGCTGCCTCAAGCTCGACCGCCCGGCCGAGGGGACGAAGGCCTTCGAGCGGGCGCTGAAGCTCGAGCCGTCGTCGTCGGGGCCCTACGTGCAGCTGGGCACGCTGTACCTCAAGCAGGGCAAGCGCGACCGCGCCGTCGAGGCCTTCAAGAAGGCGCTCGAGGCCGCGGACACCCTCGAGCGCGAGGGGGCGGGCTTCAAGGCGCTGCGGCGGCGCAACGAGATGCGCCGCACCACCGACGCCTACCGCGGCCTCGCGCTCGCCTACCTGCAGCTGGGCCGGGTGGACGACGCGGTGCAGACGCTGCGGCAAGCCGTCGAGAAGCTTCCGGGCGACGGCTCGGCGCGGCTCGCGCTCGGCGAGGCGCTGCTCGCCCAGCGGGACTTCGACGGGGCAGTGGAGCAGCTGAAGAAGCGGCTCGAGCTCGAGCCGGGCATCGAGGCGCGGCTGGACCTCGCGCGGGCGTACGCGAAGAAGCGCGTCGCCAAGCAGGCCGAGCCGCTCTACCGCGAGGTGCTGAAGGAGGAGCCGCAGAACCGCGCGGCGAGGCTCGGGCTCATCGACCTCTACACCGCGCAGGGGCGCTTCGCCGACGCCGAGGCCGCGCTCCAGGAGCTGCTCGCCACCACCCCCGACGACGCGCAGGCGCTCATGCGGCTGGGCCTGATGAAGTCGCGCATGCAGCGGCCGAACGAGGCGCTCGAGCCGCTCGAGCGGGCGGCGCGGCTGAACCCGTCGCTCCTCGAGGCGCGCGCCGAGCTGGCCTTCCTGCTGTTCCGCGGCGACCCCGGCGCCAACGCCGGCCGCTGCGTGACGACGATGAACGAGCTCCTCGCCCTCGACGAGCGACACGCGCTCGCGCTGCACTATCGCGGGCACTGCCTCTTCACCCGGGGCGACGCGGCGAGGGCGCTCGAGTCGTTCGCCGCCGCGACGCGGGCAGACCCGGACTTCGGGCAGGCCTGGCTGATGCTGGGGGAGCTGCACGAGCAGGCCGGCCGGAAGGACGAGGCGCGGCAGGCCTTCGAGCGGGCGAAGGCGCTCGACGTGCCCGAGGCGAACGCGGCCCTGGGGCGCCTCAAGTAGGCGACGCGCCGCGCGCCGTGGGCACGCAGGCTCGATGCGCCGCCGGAGGCCGCCGGCAGCGGCGTCGAGGTGAGGCCTACCGGCTGGGCGTCGACGGGCTCGCCGGGCGGGTGGCTGACGGCCAGAGCCGGTGGTGGAGCGCACCCTCGAGGGAGGCGAAGCCCCGGCCGAGCGAAGGGCGCCGCGAGCACGACGTGACGAGGGCACACGTCGTGCTGCCGTTCGGCCTCGACCTCGGAGCGGGGCGCGCGCCGCAGCGGCCCCACCACCCAGGGCCGCTCACGCGTGGCACTGCTTCACCTTCAGGCCGCTGCCGCACGGGCACGGCTCGTTGCGGCCCAGCTTCTGCCGCTGCGCGCGGGCCTCGCCCTCGAGGTAGCGCCAGCGCCCGTCGGCGCGCGCGAAGCGGGAGCGCTCGGACAGGGCCACCAGAGCGCCGGCCTCGACGAAGCGCGCGGTGAACTGCACCACCCCGTCGGCGTCGCCGGGCCCGCCGCCCTCGACGGCCTCGACGGTGAGCCCCACCCAGCCGACGGACCGGCCCCATGCGCCCAGCGCCTCGGCCTCGCCGGGCCGCGGCAGCCGCGCGCACGTCGCCACCAGGTAGGGCCCATCTCCACGGGTGAAGGCGCTGTACCTCGAGCGCATGAGCGCCAGCGCCGTCTCGGCCGGCCGCGCGGCGGTGTGCCGCGGCGCACAGCATTCTTCGTACACCGCGCCCTCGCCGCAGGGGCACCGGCCATCTCGCAGCGGCTGGGCAGTCGTCGTCACCTTCCCCTCACCCTCGCATGGCGCCTGCGCCCGCGAAACCCGCGGGCGGCTCCCGGGGCGCCTCGTGCCCGTCGCGCGGCGGGAGGCGACGTGCGCGCCCGGTGGCCCCCCCTGGCGCCGCTCCGCTCGCCCCAGGCCGCGGGGCCCAGCAGCACCCGCTCGAGGATGGTCGGCACGCGCGGCAGCACGCGGCGCGCCCCCACGGCCGGCAGTTCGAGCCGCTCGAGCCGCTCGCCGTTCCACCAGACGAAGCTGAAGTCCGCCGCGGGGCGCTCGAGGTCGACGCGCAGCCGCACCGGCCGCCCGTCTCGACGCTCCAACACCGTCACGCGCTGCCCTTCGAGCGCCACCGTGAGGCCCTCGGGCACCGGGGACGAGGGGTTGCGGAAGTTCTGCTCGAACAACGACTCGAGCATCTCGCCGTCGATGGTGCGCAGCTCGACCTGGCGGTTGGCCGTGCGCCACAGTTCGACCGACGCCTGGGCCATCGACCAGACGTGCCAGCTGGCCGGCGCCGGCAGTCGCTCCTCGAAGATGACGGGCATGGCGTAGATGGCGGTGGCGAACTCGGTGCTCGAGACGACGACGAAGCGCTCGCCGGGCCTGGGCTCGAGCGCCCGCACGGCGGCGGTGGTGCGCGCCCCCACCTCGGCGAAGGCGGCGCTCATCGCCAGCCACGACAGCGCCGCGCTCCCACCGAAGCACCACAGCCCCCAGGCGAGGCCCGCGGCGCGGCGCAGCCCCCCGTCCCGCAGGGCCCCATCGAGGAGCGCCGCCACCACGGCGGCGAGACCCAGTGACGCGCCCGTCAGCAGCCGCGCCGCGGGGAAGGCGGCCAGCCCCGGCAGCACCGACAGCACCGCCCCGAGCGCCAGCCATCGCAGCGTGCGCCGCGCCTCGGGCGCTCCCGGCGCCCAGCGCCGCCACGCGAGCCACCACACCGGCAGGGCCAGGGCCCCCAGCCCAACGAGGGCGACGCGCGCAGCGGGCGAGGCCGTCAGCCACAGGTCGGGCAGGCCGAACGTCTGGGCGCCGACGTTGACGAGGAAGCGCACCGGCGCGGCGACGAGGAACTCGAGCGGCTCGCTCACCGGGTCGACGTACGTCGCAGAGCCGCGGGCGCCCGAGGCCGTCAGCTTGTAGACGACGGCATAGCCGGCGAGCAGCGCGCTCATCGGCGCCAGCGCCCACACCCGGAGCCGCAGCGGGCCCTCGCGCCCGACGAGCTCGAAGGCGACGACGTAGGCGAGGCAGGCGACGGCCGTCTCACCGGCGCAGAGGCCCACGGCGGCGCTCACCACGGCGCCCACGCTCAGCCAGCGCGAGCCCCCGTCCCGCCAGCGCAGGTGGAGCCACAGCGCGAGGAAGGCGAAGGCCGCGGCCACCAGCGCGTTGCGGTTGGCCAGCCACATCGTGGGGAGCGCGTGCGCGTCGTCGAGGGCGAAGAAGCACCCCGCGGCCACGGCAAGGGGCGGCATCAGCCTCTGGTAGAGCAGCATCGCCAGCGCCGTCAGCGCGACCGACCAGAGCAGCGAGTGCAGGTGCTGCGGCAGGCTCGCGTCACCGAAGAGCGTGGTGTCGAGCCAGATGAGCGCTGACGAGAGCGGCCGCAGGAAGCGCAGCTTGAGGTCCGGCTGGGTGAACCACGGGAAGGGGCCGAGGCGAATGAGGGGCGCCAGGTCGACGGCGTCGCCGCTCCCAAACGAGAAGAGCTCGAGCGGCGTGGTGAAGGTGATGTGGCCGCGCACGACGGCCCGCTGGATCCAGTCGTCGAGGACGAAGCCGGCCCGGAGCGACGGGACCCCTACCAGCACCGTCACCACGAGCGGCAGCGCGCGCCTCATCGCGGGCTCCACCGTGCGCCAGCCCGGGAGCGGAAGCCAGCCCATTCCCCCGCGCTGACGTCGCGCGTAACGAGGCGCCAGGGCGACGCCTTCAAAGGACTCCGGCACCCATTCCCACGGTCGAATGACGGAGCCCCACGTCGGGACCATCGCCCGCGACGGACGGCCCCTTCCCTGCCGGCTGGAGGCTCGCTGAGCGCGCCGCTGCGGACCGGCCGTGGCCTGCGCGGCCCGGGAGCCTTCCCCTCCGGGACGCCCCCCCCATTCCCGACGGTCAGCGCCGGGGCCGCGGGCAGCCTGGCGTGTCAGTCAGGCGTTGCCTTCTGCCGGCGGGTGCTCCACGGTGACGCGCGCCGTGGCGCCCACCCGCTGGCTGTTCAGCCCCGCCGTCGACGTGTCGGTGTTCGCCGGCAGCGCGCTCGGCGCTGCCCTCGTGGTGCTCCTGGCCCGGGCCTCAGGCCTCACGGGCGACACGCCGCTCTGGGCCTGGCTCGTCTTCGTGCTGGGCATCGACGTCGCGCACGTCTGGGCCACGCTGTACCGCGCCTACTTCGACCGGGCCGAACTGGCGCGCCGGCCGCTGCTGTACGCGGCGGCTCCGCTGCTGGCCTTCGGGCTGTCGGTGTCGGCGCACGCCGTCTCGCCGGCCTTCTTCTGGCGCTGCCTGGCGTACGTCGCGGTGTGGCACTTCATTCGCCAGCAGGTGGGGTGGATGACGTTGTACGGACGGCGCGAGGGCGTTGACGACGTCACGCTGCGCCTCGACCGGCTCGCGATGTGGGCCGTGACGCTGGGGCCGGTGGTGTGGTGGCACGCGCGCCTGCCGAGGCCCTTCTGGTGGTTCAGGGAGCACGACTTCGTCGGCGGGCTGCCGCGGGTGGTGGGCGACGTGGCGCTGGCGTTGCACGCCGCGGCGCTCGTCGCATGGGTGGGGCGGGCGGCGGTGCGGCGGGTGAAGGGCGCGCCGCTGCCCGTCGCGCGGGCGGTGCTCCTCGCCGCCACCTGGGTGACGTGGTTCGGCGGCGTCGTGCTGGCGCAAGACGACTTCACCTTCACGGTGATGAACGTGACGCTGCACGGCGTGCCCTACCTCGCCTTGCTGTGGCGGTACGCCCGGGGGCGCCAGGCCGAGCGAGGCTACGGCGCGGTCGGCGCGCTCGTGCGCTTCGGGCTGCCTGCCTTCATCGGCGCCCTGCTGCTGCTCGCCTTCGCCGAGGAGTTCCTCTGGGACACCCTGGTGTGGCACGAGCGGCCGCAGGTGTTCGGCGAGGGCGGCCTCGACCTCGGTCCCGCGGCGCTGTCGCTCGTGGTGCCGTTGCTGTCGTTGCCGCAGACGACGCACTACGTCCTCGACGGCTTCGTCTGGCGTACCCGTGACGACCCGTCACTCGCCCCTCGGCTCGGGTGGGCGTGAGCGGCCCCAGCCCGGCGGCAGCGGCTCGGCGCGTCGGTGACGAGGGGGCCGCCGGTGGAGCGGCTGTGGTGGCCGGCAGCGGTCGAGGGCCTGCTGGTTCAGGCCGTGGCCCCGCCCATGACGCCGGCGCTTCGGCAGAGGGTGCGTGAGGCGGGCATCGATGTCGCGCCGCTCGACCCGGCCTCTCTTGCTGACATGGTTCGGCGCGCCATCGACCTCGTGGCGCGCGAGCTGTGAGGCGAGCGGCCCCTCGCCGAGGGTCGGCGGGCGGTCGGCCGGAGCTTCTGGAGGGGCTACGGGGAGCTGCTCGTCGGGGGGGCGATGGCGGGGGGCATGCGGGCCATCGACCCGATGCGCCCCCTCGAGCGCCTGCAGTGCACCTTCCGCACCTCCTCGAGACGTGCTTCGAGCCCGTGTCTGCGCCCGAGGCGATGCGCTGGGTCAACGACGTCTGCAGCAGGCCGCCGGCCTTCGCGGGGTTGCTCGAGGAGAGTGCGCGGTCGAGCGGCGTCGCGTCGGTGCCCGTGGCCGGGCCCGCGACAGGCGAGCGCTGCAGCTTTCGCCTGCGCAGGGGTCAGCGCGCGGGTGACGGCGCCGGCGCGAGCACCAGCGTTCCGTGGGCGCCGCGGCGCACCTC
>JADCJJ010000539.1 GCA_020247085.1 Myxococcaceae bacterium
CGGCGGCCAGCGGCGAGAGCTCGAGGCCGAGCTCAGGGAGGCCGAAGTAGATGACGGTGAGCTGCACGAGCAGCGGCGTGCCCCGAAAGAGCTCGACGTAGGCGGTCGCGGCCCAGCGCAGCGCCGCCGGCCCGAGGCGCCGGCCCGCGGCGAGCAGCACGCCGAGCGCCATCGCCAGGGCCATGGCCAGCACCGAGACGAGCAGGGTGAGGCCCGCGCCCTCGACGAAGAGCGGCAGGTAGGCCGGGTAGCGCGTGGTGAGGCGCTGCGAGAAGGCCGGGAGCTTCCCGACGGCGGCTCTCCACCGCTCGAGCTCAGGCGCCGGCCCGCGGGGCGTCACCTCGTCGTCGTCGAGAAGCGCCGCCGTCGCCGGGCTCCACAGCCCCCAGCGCTCGTAGAGGCGGCGGAGGGAGCCATCGGCGGCGAGTGCCCCGAGGGCCGCGTCGAGGGCGTCGCGCCGCGCGGCGTCGTCGAGGCGCACGGCGGCGGCGTACTGCACCACGCCGAAGTCGCCGCGCACCGTCTCGAGCGCCTCGTCGAGCTCGCCGTAGTAGCGCGCGATTGGCTCGTCGATGAGCACCGCGTCGGTGCGGGCGCGCGCGAGGTCGTCGTAGAGCTCGTCCTGGCCGCCCTCGTACGTGCGCACGTCGGCCCCCGCCCGGCGGGCGATGCGCTCGGCCAGCGAGCCGGGCAGGGTGCCGACGCGCTTGCCGCGCAGGGCCTCGAGGGTGCGCGGCGCGGCGGGGTCGCTCCGTCGCACGGTGAGCACCTCGGCGGCGGCGAAGTAGGGGCGCGACAGCAGCGCCACCCGCCGCTTCTCGTCGGCGACCTCGACGCCGTTGAGCGCCACGTCGACGTCGCCGCGCGCCAGGAGCTCGAGCAGCCGGTCCCATGGGCCGAGCACCGGCCGTGACGCCAGGCCCAGGCGCTGCGCGAGGAGCTCGGCGAGCTCGACCTCGAAGCCCACCAGCCGCGTCGGGTCCATCGGGTCGCGGAAGACGTAGGGCGCGCCGCCCTGGCCGTCGGCGCCCCAGCGCAGGGGCGCGCCCTGCTGCGCGCGCGCCGACGCCGCGAGCGACAGGCCGACGACGATGAGCAGGCGGAGCACCAGCGCATGCTGGCAGGACACGCCCCGGGCGCAAGCCGCTCCGCGCCTTCCTCGCTGACAGCCGCGCCGAAGTTGGGCAGAGGGCCCTGGTGTCTGGCTCCTGGGTGCACCGCTGGCCGTCGCCGCTCGTCGAGGGGCGCCTCGTTCGGCGCTACGAGCGCTTCCTCGCCGAGGTGAAGGTCGGCCGCGAGACGGTGAAGGCCCACTGCGTCAACCCCGGCCGCATGGAGGGCCTCGTCGTGCCCGGAGCGCGGGTGTACCTGTCGGCGGCGGCGTCGGCGGCCCGCGCGCTCCGCTTCACCTGGGAGTTGATCGAGCTCGACGGCCGGCTCGTGGGTGCCAACACCGGGCTGCCGAACACGCTCGTGCGCGCGGTGCTCGAGGGGCGCCTGGTGGGCGGGTTCGACGACGTCTCCGCCGTGCGCCCGGAGCAGCCCTTCGACCACGGCCACCGCGCCGACTTCCGCCTCGACACGGCGCGCGGGGCGCACTGGGTCGAGGTGAAGAACTGCCACCTCGTGTACCCCGATGGGCTCGGCTACTTCCCCGACTCGGCGAGCGAGCGCGCCCGCCAGCACGTCGAGGCGCTCGCCCGGCGCGTGAAGGCCGGTGAGCGGGCGACGGTGGTCTTCACGCTCCAGCGCGACGACGGGAAGGGTGTTCGACCCAGCGCGCTCCACGCGCCGGACTTCGCGAACGCCGTGTGGCGCGCCGCCCGTGCCGGCGTCGTCTTTCGGGCGCTGGCGTTCGCCCCGTCGCTCGAGGGGGTTCAGCTGCTCGGAGAGGTGCCCGTCGACACGGCCCGCTACGACGGGCGACGGCTCGAGGGGTGGTCGCGCGCGCTCGACGAGGCGAGCGGCTGGGTGCGCAAGGATGGTCGGGTCGCCGGGCGCTCGGTCGTCGACGCCGGCCGCTGAAGCGCGTGGGCGGCCCCCGGCGGCGCGGCCTGGCGACTCGGCCGATGGGCTGCGCCGCCGGGTGGTTCCGCCCACGAAAGGACGCGCCCTTCGGCTCGCGGGGGCAGGGCGCGGCGGAGCGTTCGCCGCGCGGTCGCTTCGTCGCCGCGTCGCGGGACCCCGTTGACAGCGCGGACCGGTCGCCGCGAGGCGCGGGTGGCCACCCCGCCAGTCAGACGGTGCTCGGCGCTCGTTCGGCCGACAGCTCGCTCCGGGCGTGCGGCAGGGCGTGTCGCCCCGGCGCCCGTGGTGCCAGCATGGCGTCGTGCGCGACGGGAGCGAAGAGGGTGACCTGGCGGAGAAGGCGCTCGGCACGGCCGAAGCGCGCGCCGTCTACGCCGACTGGTTGCTCGAGCGGGGCGACCCCCGCGGCGCGGTGCTCCTCGCCGCCGACGCGCTGGCCCTGGCGAGCGGCGCGACGGCGAAGGACCGCGCCGACGCGCGGCTCGAGCTGGTGGCCGCGCTCAAGCGGCTCGCGGGGTGGCTCGACGAACGCGTGCCCGAGGGCCGCCCGTGGCGTCCGGCCGACGTCCGCGGCGTCACCAGCGAGCAGCTCGGCTTCGTCTCTCACGAGCGCGGCCTGTTGCGCCGGCTCCGCGTCGCCCCCGGGAGAGAGACGCCTTTGCCCCTCTCGCTCGGCGCGGCCCTGCCCACGGTGGAGGAGCTGGGCCTGCCGGCGGCGCCGCCAGCGTCGGCGCGCCTGGGTGCCGAGGCGGTGCACCCGGTGCGGCTCCTCGACCTGCTGGGGCCCGAGTGGCTCGCCCGTGTCGCCTGCCTCGACGTCGAGCTGCCTGGTGCGCTGCCCCGCCTCGGAGCCCGCGGACCCGAAGACGCAGGGTGGCGGTTTCGCGGGCTGGGTGCGGCCCTGCGCGACCGCTCGAGGCCCCTTCAGCTCCGCCTCGCCGACGGAGGCTTCGAAGTGGGCTCCCTCTCGGCGCTGCTGGCCGAGCTCCCCGCCAGTGCGATGGTGTGGCTCGACCGGGTGCGGCTCCCCCCTGACACCGCCGGCGACGTCTCGCGGCGCGCGGGCGTCGTGCCGCACCTGCGCCTCACCGAGACCCCTGTCGCGCTTCGCGTCGCGCGCGGCCTCGCCGGGGCCGGGGCCTTCGAGGGCCTCGAGCGCCTCGAGCTGAAGGACTGGCCCGTCGGGGCGCCCGCCCTCGAGGTGATGCTCCGGGGCGCGGCGCGCCTGCGGCATCTCGGCGTCATTCGCAGCCCGCTCGGCCCCGAGCTCGCGCGCCTGCTCGTCGAGACCGACCGGCTGGCGCGGCTCGACACGCTCGACGTCAGCGGGTGTCTTCTGGGAGCCGCCGGCGCCGCGCGCCTGCTCGAGGCTGCGCCAGACGCGCTCGAGCGCCTCGTCCTGCGCTTCAACCAGCTCACCGGGCGCGACGTCGAGAGCTTCGCGCAGCTGCGCCGGTGGCCGCGCGCCGAGGTGCGCTTCGAAGAGGTGACGTTCGGCCCCGAGGCGCACCAGGCCCTGGCCGCGGTCGCGGCCAGCCACGGGCTGCGCCTCGAGGTGTCTGGCTGCGTCTTCAGCCTTCGTCCGTCACCTTCAATCCCGGCGCCACCTGGAAGCCCCAGGCCTTGAGGAGCGCGATGGGGTCGACGAACTGCGTGCCGCGCTCCTTGAGCTTGCAGAGGCGCCCCGACATGCCGACGTAGGTGACGACGCCGCCCTCGAGGTGCAGGTGCCCGTTGAAGAGCATCTGCCTGTCACGGCCCAGCGACGCCGTGGTGAGGATGCGCCAGGGCTCGGCCGCGCTCCGCCGCGACGCCGGCACCGCGTGCACCGACCCGTCCGCGAGGATGGCGAAGTTCGACGCGTACTTCTGCCCGCCGGGGCCGCGCGCCTTCGTGTCGGGCCACGAGGCCTCGTCGTACAGCTCGGTGATGCGGCCGTTGCCCTTCATCGTGACCTTCTCGAACTCGGCCACCTGGTTGTTCCCCACTTGCTTGTAGCCCTTGAGCACGTTGAACGTCTGCGGGGTGTTCATGTCGTCCGCGACCTTCTTCGGCATCAGCTCGGTGTAGTCGAAGGCCAGCGTGTCGACGGCCTTCTGGCTCTGCGAGTAGGGGTTGTACCTGCCCTCGACCGTCAGCTCGGGCTCGCCGTGGCTGGTGTCGTAGACCGGGTCGGGCTTGAGCTCTCGCACGTCGTAGGCGATGGCGCCGGCGGCCAGCGCGTCTCGCACCACCGTCTTCACCGCCTCGGGAATCGCCGAGCCGCCGTACGTCTTCGTCGCCGCGCCGGCGGTGTGCAGCTTCTTCACCTCGGCCGAGAGCCTCACCGCCTCGAGCTCGACGCGGCGGTTGATGGTCGCCGCGGTCGAGCGAAGCTGGCTCACCTCACCGAGCTTCTCGCGCAGCTTCGTCTGCGCCGCCGGCTCCATCTGGCTCGCGTAGCGCGCGGCTTCGTCCTTCATTGCCCGCTCTTCGTCGGGGCTGATGCTGCCGGCCGACGAGAGAATCGTGTCGACCTCTTTCACGTCGATGCGCCGGTCCTGCGCGGCGGTGCGGAAGGCGTTCTTCACGTCGCTGACGGCCATGTGGAGCTCCCCGAGTGTGTTTGAGACAAACTGAAGGTATTCAGTCACGAAAGTCGATGTAGGATTTTCGCCTACCGCCGCCCGGAGCTGCGTTCGCTGGCGCGTGCGCTGACTCGATGCGTTACACGGCGGGCATGAACGTCGTGGTGCTCGGGGCCAGCGGTGGGTGTGGGAAGCAGCTCGTCGAGCTGGCATCGCAGCGCGGGCATCGGGTGACGGCGGTGGCGCGGGTGAGCTCGACGCTCGAGGTGCCACCGGGGGTCCGGGTCGACCGGGGCGACCTGACGTCGGTCGAGTTCCTGCGCGGGGTGCTCGAGGGCCAGGACGCGGTGCTGTCGGCGCTGGGGCTCAAGCTCCCGGGGCTGTCGCCCTGGAGCAAGGCCGAGGACCCGACCTTCCTCTCGCGGAGCACGGCGGCGCTCGTCGAGGCGTGCCGGGCGCGGGGCGTCAAGCGCGTGTTGGCAATCAGCGCTGGCGGGGTTGGTGACAGCGCGGCGAACGTGCCCGGGGCATTCCGCGTGCTCATCAAGCTGTCGGCGCTCAAGACGGCCTACGCGCAGCTCGAGGACATGGAGCGGCAGCTCCTCGGCAGCGGCCTCGACGTGTGTCTCCCGCGGCCGACGGGCCTCACCGATGGGCCGCTGACGAAGCAGGTGGTGGTGGCCGAGCGGTTCAAGGGGCGGGCGACCATCAGCCGCGCCGACGTCGCCTTCTGGATGCTGGAGCAGCTCGAGCGGCCCACCTTCGGGCATCGCACGCCGATGATTACGGTGACCGGCGCGAGCTGAGCGGCCGGTGGCCGGGCGCGCCAAGGTCGTGCGACAAGCCTCACCGGTGGCGAGCGCCTTTGTCTTCCAGTCCGAGAGCGGTGACGCGGCCCCGGCCGACGTGCGCGAGGTCGACGACGCGCTGACCGCCGACGAGGCGCTCTCACGCGTACGCCGCGGCGAGACGCTGTGGCACCGGGGCACGTGGCTCAACGCCGGACAGCTCGTCGCAGCGATGGGCCGCCGCCTGAAGCTCCCGCCGCGGGCGGCCGACGCGCTCTCGGACTTCCGGCGCGAGCGAAGGGCCCGGCAGCTCGAGCACGAGACGCTGGGGCGCGTCGTGGTGGGCCTCGACGGCGCCTACCGTCTGCTGCTCCGGCGCGCGCCCGAGGTGCGGGTGGCCTGCGAGGCCGCGTGGGGCCCGCCGGCGGGGGCGCTCACGCTCACACCGCTGAAGACCCTGCAGGGCGTGCTGGGCGCCGCCCAGTGGCAGCAGCGGGGGCTAAAGGTGCCGCTGCTCGAGGGGCGGCTTCACCCGGCCTTCGGCGTCTACACCCCGACGCGCACCGACTACGTCGAGCTGTTCGCGAACGTCACCGGCGTCAAGGGCGCCACGGTGTTCGACGTCGGCACGGGCACCGGGGTGCTCGCCTTCGTGCTGTTGCAGCGGGGGGCGGCGCGGGCGCACGCGACCGACCTCGAGCCGCGGGCCGTGGCCTGCGCGCACGACAACGCCCGGCGCCTGGGGCTCTCGGCGCGCTTTCGCGTCGAGCAGCGCCCGCTCTTCCCCGACGGGCGGGCCGACCTCGTCGTGTGCAACCCGCCATGGGTGCCCGAGGCGCCGAAGAACCGCTTCGACGTCGCCGTCTTCGACGACGGGAGCGCCTGCCTGCTCGGCTTCCTGGCCGGGCTCGAGGCGCACCTGACGCCCTCGGGCCGGGGCCTGCTCGTCATCTCGGACCTCGCCGAGCACCTTGGCCTGCGGCCGCCGGGGTGGCTCGACGCGCGCATCGCCGACGCGGGGCTCGACGTCTCCCGTCGGTGGACGACGAAGGCGAAGCACCCGCGCGCGCTCGACCCCGGCGCGCCGCTCCACGCCGCGCGCGCGAAGGAGACGACGACGCTGTACGAGCTGAGGGGGCGGGGGCGGTGAGGCGCGCGGTGCGGGCCAGAGGCGCCGAGCCGGAGAAGACGACGACGCTGTACGAGGCTCGAGATTCGGTGAGGCGGGCGACGCGTCGCCGCTCATCGTGCGCGCCCCGCCCGGTGCCGGTCGTGCCTGGAGCGCTGCCCTCGTCGCTCACCCCTGGGGAGAGGGTGGCGTCACGCCAGGGTTGTTCGCCCGCGAGGGGCGTGCTCGCCCGGGCGCTTTCGCCCCTCGGCGCCGCGCCCATCGACGCCGCTCAGAAATCCGAGTGCACCACCTCGAAGCGCGGATCCGTCGCGAGGCTGCCGGGCGTGACGAGGTGCTGGTCGGGGTTGATGCCCTTCGCGCGGGCCAGCGCCAGCTCGGCGGGCGTCAGCGCAAGGTCCCGTACGGGCTGCTGCACGCCAGGTGAGACGCCCAGCCCCCTCGCCCAGGCCTTCACCACCAGCTCGGAGCAGTACAGCCGCTCGTCGTCCCAGCGGTAGCGCGCGTCGTAGGGCGTGCCGACGGCCTTCCTGGCCTCGCGCACGACGTCGGCGAGGGCCGCCGGCGTCGCGCCCCGGTCGCGCAGCACCAACACCTTCGCGCCGACGCCCCTCGCCCGCCACCTGGCCCACGGCGTTCGGGACACCGGCTCGATGGCCTCGATGACAAAGACTCCGTCGCCGGCCACCTCGACGATGCCGACGTGGGAGTACGGGCTGCCAGACGCCTTTCGGATGAGCGCCGAGCGGCTCGAGGTGGACGCCTGGAACACGAGGTCGCCGGTGCGGAGCGTCGGCGGCGGCCGCGCCGGCGCCAAGGTGGGCGTGGGTGGCCGCCCGGCCGCGGTGATGAGGACAGCCAGACACACCAGACGAAAGCCTGCGCCCATGCGGCCGGGCTCGAGCAAGCGCCGTACCCGGCGCGCGTGGGCCCCCGTCAAGAGCCGGGCGCGCGTCGCCGCCGCTCCGCGAGAGCGGGACCTCACGCGTTTGGGGCAGCCCGCCCGGCCCCGCACCTCGAAGGCGGTGTACAATCGGCCTTGTGATGCGTCTCGTCTTCCCGATGCTGGTGCTCGCCGCCTCGGTGGCCGGCGCGCAGGTCAACGAGTGCGCCGAGGCGTTCCTCGAGTGCAAGGAGGACTGCGCGCTCGAGTTCAGCTCCGTCCGTCAAGAGGTGCAGAAGCAGCTCGGCCGCTGCCTGAAGAAGTGCGGGAAGAAGCGGGCGACCTGCGAGGAGCGGGAGCTCGAGACGCGCGCCAACGGGCTCGACCCGGGCGCCCTCGACCGCTCGCCGGCCGCGACCGACGTCGACGAGAACGGCATGCCGAATCGCACCTCGGGCGCCTCGCCACGAGCCGACGAGCCCCGCGCGCCGCCGCCTTCAGACCAGGCGCCCACCGTCGAGCCGGCACCGGTGGGACGCAAGCCCGCGGACGACGCCGCCGCGAGGACGAGGCCAGCGGACGAGCCCGCGCCCGAGGTGCCGGCGAGCTCGCGCACCGCGCTCAAGGGCGACGACCGGTCGCCTCCTGTCGCCGCGCAGAAGGTGCCGCCGCCTGCGGCCGGCGAGCCGAACCCGGCCGCGCCCGCGCGGAGCCCGGAGCCGCTCGTCCTCACTGCGACGCCCGACACCCAGAAGAAGCTCGACGAGGACGTGCGTGATGACGCAGAGGCCGCCCGACGCGCCGAGCCGCCGGCCCCGGCCCCCACCAAAAAGAAGAAGAACGAGGGCCTTCCGCCACCCCCTGCGAAGCCCAAGGAGGAGGACCACGACGACCTGCGCAACTACTAAGGACCCCGCCCGCCGCTCCGCGCTCGGCGCCGTGACGTCGCGCGAGGGCGGCCAGCGCGAGGCGCCCGACCGATGCAACTGTCGCTGTTCCCACCGCCACCGCTCGACCTGCGCGCCGACGAGGCGCTGGCCCGGGCGCGACCGCCCCACCTCTTCATCGGCACCTCGAGCTGGACGTTCCCGGGCTGGAAGGGGCTCGTCTACCCGGGTGAGCCATCGCTGCCAGACCTGGTCGCCCGCGGCCTCGAGACCTACGCGCGGCACCCGCTCTTCAACACCGTCGGCATCGACCGCAGCTACTACGCGCCCCTGAGCCGCGACGAGCTCGTCGGCTACGCGAGGCAGCTGCCGCCCGGCTTCCGCTGCGTGATGAAGGTGTGGAGCCGCGTCTGCTCGCTCGTCGACCCCCGCACCCGCGCGCCGAACCCCGACTTCCTCGACGCCAGGCGCTTTTGCGACCAGGTCCTCGAGCCGGCGCTGGCGACGTTCTCGGAGCACCTGGGGCCGCTGGTGTTTCAGCTCCTGCCGCTCTCGCGGAGTGAGCTGCTCACCCCCGACGTCTTCGTCGCGAAGCTGGGCCGGTTCCTCGCCGAGCTGCCGCGCGGGCCGTCGTACGCCGTCGAGCTGCGGAACCCCGAGTGGCTGACGCCCGCGTACCTTGAGCTCCTCGCGCGCCACGGCGTCGCCCACGTCTTCAACCACTGGGAGCGCATGCCGTCGCTCGACGAGCAGCTCGCCCGCCCCGGCGCCTTCTCGGCGCCCTTCACCGTCTGCCGCCTGCTGCTCCCGCAGGGCGTCGGCTACGAGGCGGCCCGCGAGGCGTTCGCCCCGTTCGACCGCCTCCAGGCGCGCGACGACGCGATGCGGGCCGCGGTGCGGACCCTCGTCGACCGCGCCGGAGCCAGCGGGCGGCAGGCCTGGGTCATCGTCAACAACAAGGTCGAGGGCTCGAGCCCGCTCACCGTGCGCGGCATTCTCGAGACCCTGAAGTCGCCGGCGCGAGGGTGACGCGGCGAGGCGCGCGGCCCGTCTCACTCGTGTGTTGACACCTCGTGTGGCGCTGCCTATTGGCCCGCCTTCGGTTCGATGGCCGCAAGCGACAGGGGCATTCCGTGAAGACGATTCGAGTGGTTTGGCTGGTCTCCGTGACTGCGGCGATGATCCTCGGCTGCCCGCAGCTCCCTCCGGGGCGTGACGGAGGCATGATGGCCGACGCGAATGACGTCAACCCTGCGCCCATCGACGCCTGCTCGGGCGGGTGCGCCGACAACCAGGTCTGCGACGTCGACGGCGACGTAGACGCTGGCATCGCCCGCCGCACCTGCGTGAGCGGCTGCGGCCTCGGCGGCTGTGACGCCGGGTTCTGCCGCCGCGTCCCGGGGACGGCCAACTTCCAGTGCGTCACCCCCTCCAACACCTGCGCCGGCGCGGCGTGCGGCCCGGGCCAGCAGGCCTGCGTGGCGAACGAGTGCAGCTGCCTCGTGTCGGCGCGCGGCACCCAGGACACGTGCCAGGGCGTCGGGCAGTGGTGCCGCGGCAAGGCGTGCGCGTCGCCGGCGCGCTACGAGGAGTGCACCATCGGCGGGGCGCCGTGCCCGACGGGGGAGGTGTGCCGCAACGTCTTCGGCTCGGCGCCGAACCAGATCGCCTTCTGCCTCAAGGACTGCTCGGCGAACCAAGACGCCTGCGACGTCGGCGAGAACTGCGCCGGCGGCTCGCTCAACGCCTGTCTGCCGAGCGGCCTCTTCAACGGCGGTGAGTGCAGCCAGAACATTCCGCTCGACGGGGGCTTCGACGACGCGGGCGCGCCCCTGCCGACTGACGGCGGGTTCCGCCGCTTCCCGGACGGCGGTCTGATCATCCGCACCGTGCCGGTGGGCAACACCTGCCTGGTGCGCAACGCCATGGGCGCCATCGTCGACACGCCCGGTGCTGGCCGCGGCAACTGCACCTACGCGGGCTTCCGCGTCTGGCGCTTCGGCTTCTTCCCGTTCGACACCTGCATGCCGCCCGGCACCGCGGCGCTCGGCCAGCGCTGCGTGCGCGACCTCACCGTCGGCAACGACGCCACCCGCTGCGCGACCGGCCTCGAGTGCGCGTACACGGGTGGCACCACTGACGCCGGGTTCGACGAGGGCATCTGCCTCAAGGCCTGCAACGCGAATCCGAGCAAGCCGGGCTTTGTGTCTCAGCCGGCGTGTGGGACGGGCGAAGCCTGCGTGAACCTGTACCGGTACACCGACCCGGACGACAACTCGGTACTCGGCGTCTGTATGAAGAAGTGCAACGTGTTCAGCGCCACCACCTCGACCTGCGGTCCGCTCGCGTCGTCGCCGACCAGCTGCGTGCCCGCCTCGGCCGACGGGCAGTTGTCGCTGTCGCTCGACGGCGAAGGCATCTGCGTGCCCCAGCAGCGCACCATCGCCGCCACGGGCGCCCGCTGCGACCAGACCGACCCGTTCCGCGGCGCGGCCTGCGGCAACGCGCAGGTCTGCTCGAGCAACACGCTGACCGACCCGGCCACCTGCATCCAGGTGTGCGATACGAGCTGCGTGGGCGTCGACGGTGGCACCCCACCGGCCCGCTGCGCCACCCAGCCCAACGCGACCTGCCCCTCGGGCAGGACCTGTCGCCGCGCCTCGAGCACCACCGGCGCGACCGTCGGCTACTGCCAGTGACGCTGCGCCAGCGCGCGCTGGCTACATCTGGATGAGGCCCTTGCGGAGCCCCTCCGTGACGGCCTCGACCCGGTTCGTAACCTCGAGCTTCCGGTAGATGTGCTCGAGGTGCGTGCGGACGGTGGCCTTCGACAGGGTGAGCATCGACGCGGCCTCGCTGTTCGAGACGCCCTTGGCGATGAGCTGAAGGATCTCGGTCTCACGCGCCGAGAGCTTCTTGCCCTCGGGCTCGGCCGGCGCAGCATGGCCCACCGCCGCTGGCGTCGAGGGCGTCGCGCTCGCGCCGGTCTCGGGCACCCGAAAGTGCGGCAACAGCCGCCTGGCGAGCGACGGCTGAATGACGGTGCCGCCCTGGCTCACCTCTTTGATGGCCTCGACCATCTTGTCGGCGGGGGTGCCCTTGAGCAGGTAGCCTGACGCGCCGGCTTGCACCGCCTCGAGCACTTTGTCCTCTTCGTCGAAGATGGTGAAGATGAGCACCTCGGTGCGCGGCAGCTCGGCTTTGACGACTCGCGTGACGTCGATGCCGCTCATGCGCGGCAGGCCCAGGTCGAGCAGCACCACGTCGGGCGTGAGCCGGCGAATGTCGTCGATGGCCGTCTCGCCCGACAGGGCGGTGCCGACGATCTCGAGCTCGGCGATGGCCTCGAGCAGCTTGAGCTGGTTCTTGAGGATCTTCGACTGGTCCTCGACGACGTACACGCGGATTCGGGGGGCGGCGGTCGCTTCCATGGGAGCCTCGTCAGACGGCGAGCGGGACGGAGAAGGTGACGTGGGCGCCGGCGCCGGGCCGGCTCTCGACGGTGACGGTCGCGCCCACCTTGTTGGCGCGCTCCTGCAGGTTGATGAGCCCGTAGTGGCCTGGCATCGGCGCGGCCGGGTCGAACCCCCGGCC